>CAUZKZ010000329.1:0-6304 GCA_963580345.1 Verrucomicrobiia bacterium
TGTGAAGCAGAGCCAGCAGGGGACGGAGTTCCAGCTCGAAGCGAAGGGGCATTCCTACCTGGTCCGTCTTCCCCTCTTCGGCCGGTTCAACGTCTACAATGCCCTGGCGGCGTTGGGGGCGGCGGCGGCGATGCGAGTTCCGCTGCGCGAGGCCGTCACGGCCCTGGCGGAGGCGCCCCAGGTTCCCGGGCGAATGGAGTGCGTGGGAACGGTGGAGGGTGCCAGCGTGTTCGTCGACTACGCGCACACGCCCGACGCGCTCGACAACGTCTGCCGCACTCTCCGCGAACTCGAACCGCGCCGCTTGATCACGGTCTTTGGTTGCGGGGGGAACCGCGATCGCGCGAAGCGGCCCTTGATGGGCAAGGCGGCTTCCGCGCAAAGCGACTACTGCTTTGTGACCTCGGATAATCCCCGCACCGAGGATCCCGAAAAGATCATCTCGGAGATCGAGACCGGCATGTCCGGGGCGGTGTACGAGCGGATCGTGAATCGCGAGGAGGCGATCCGGGCGGCCGTGACGGAAGCGCGGGGCGGCGATGTGGTGCTGATCGCGGGCAAGGGACACGAAGATTACCAGGAGTTTGCGGACCGCAGGATTTCCTTTGACGACCGGAAGCAGGCGCGCACCGCGATGGAAGCGCGCCGAAGCGCGCGAAAGGAGGAGCGACCATGAATATCTACCCGATCCAGGTGCTTTGCGATGCGATGGGCGGCCGCCTGGTGGCCGGCAGCGGGGAAGATCTGATCGAGGGCGGAGTATCCACCGATACCCGCACCATCCCGTCCGGCGCGCTCTTTGTGGCGCTGGCGGGAGAGAACTTCGATGCCCACGAATTCCTGGGCAAAGCGCTGGAGGCGGGCGCGGCCGGATTGGTGGTGAACCGCGTGCCGGAAGGCTTCGACCCCGGATCGAGGCCGGTGGTGGAAGTGGGAGACACTCTTCGCGCCCTGCAGCGCCTGGCCCACTGGTATCGTCGTCAGCTCGATGTGGTGGTGGTGGGCATTACCGGATCGAGCGGCAAGACCAGCACCAAGGATTTTGCGGCCGCGGTCCTGGAACAGCGCTACCAGGTGCATGCCACCAAGGGAAATCTCAACAATCATATCGGTCTGCCGCTGACGGTGTTCTCCGCCGATGATGACGACGATATACTGATTCTCGAGATGGGAATGAACCATCCGGGCGAGATCGCGCCGCTGTGCGAGATCGCGGGCGCGCACATCGGGATCATCACCAACATCGGGACGGCGCACATCGAGTTCATGGGAAGCCGGGAGACCATTGCGGAAGAGAAAAGCGCCCTGGCGCGCTCGCTGCCGGAGGTCGGGACGCTGGTTGTGACAGTGGGGTGTGAATTCGCGGATTACTTCAAGGCCCGGACTCAGGCGCGGACCCTCGCGGTGGGCAACGGGCGCGGCCAGGTCAGGGCGGAAGGCCTGCACGCGACCAGGGACGGCTCGGAATTCGAACTGGTGATCGATGGGTCCGGCTCCGCGAGGGTCGAACTTGCGATGCCCGGCAGGCACATGATGAACAATGCCCTGCTTGCGGCCGGCGCGGGATGGGCCCTGGGACTCACGCCCGATGAACTGGCCTGCGGGCTGGAGGCCGCCAGGATTACGGCTGGCCGGTTGCGCTGCTTCGAGTGGGAGGGGATCACGGTCTTCGACGACACCTACAATGCCAATCCCGACTCGATGCGGGCTGCCATCGACGTCGTCGCGGAACAGTCGCTCGAGAACGGTCACACGCGCACGGTGGTGCTCGGGACGATGGGAGAGCTGGGCCGTTTCGCGGAAGAGATGCACCACGAGGTGGGCGAGCACGCCGCGCGGCAGGGAGTGCGGGTGGTCAGCGTGGGTCCGGGTGCGGAAGGCATCACGGAGGGGGCCCGCCGGGCAGGATTGAGCGAAGTGCGGCATTTCGACGATTACGAGGAGGCGGCGGCATGGCTGCAGGACGCCCTGCACGCGGGGGACGTGGTGCTTTTCAAGGGGAGCCGGACCGCTGCGGTGGAGAAGATTATGAACCGGGTCTTTCCCGAGAACTGATGCTGTACTGGCTGTATGAGATCTGGGAAAAGGCCAACGCGAGCGGCGCGGACTGGGCGCACAGCTTCCGGTTTCTCAACATCCTTCAGTACATCACGGTGCGGGCCGGCCTCGCGACAGGATTCTCCTTTCTGCTGATTCTCTTCCTGGGGCCCCGCGTGATCCGGAAGCTGATTTCCATGAAGGTGGGTCAGCCCATCCGAAGCGCGGAGGAAGTTCACAAGCTCGCCGAGCTTCATGGCGACAAGGCGGGGACTCCCACAATGGGCGGGGTCCTGATCCTGGGATCGGTTCTGCTGGCGATTCTCATCTGCGGGCGTCCTTTCAATCCCTTCGTGGCGGTGACGGCGTGCGTGATGCTGTCGCTCGGACTGCTTGGATTCATGGACGACTACACGAAAGTCGTCAAAAAGAACTCGGCCGGGATCAGCGCGCGGCAAAAACTCGTCTGGCAGGTCGTGATCGCAGCAACGGCGGCCTGTTTTATCTTTTTCAAGCCGGAAGTTTCGGCCTTCGGACTCGGTCCCACCCAGAAGAAGTACGGGTTTTTCATGAAGGTGAAGGACACGCCGGAGAATGGAGCCGAAAAGGAAGCCGGGGAGGAGCCCGAGTACAAGGCGGTCCACTTCCCGATCAGCGAGATCAGTTTCCCGCTGGTCAAGAGGCCGTTCCTCAACATCTCCTGGCTCGCGCTTCCTTTTTTCGTTCTGATCATCGTCGGCTGTTCGAACGCGGTGAACCTCACCGACGGGCTGGACGGCCTGGCAACCGGCTGCACCATCACGGTGGCCCTGGCCTATGCCATCCTGGCCTACCTTGCGGGCAACGCCATCTTCGGGTTCGATTACCTCAATATCCCCTTCAACCCGCTCCTGGGTGAACTGTCGGTTTTGCTGATGGCCCTGGTGGGTGCGGGGATGGGATTCCTGTGGTGGAACTGTCATCCTGCCAAGGTCTTCATGGGCGACACGGGGTCGCTGGCGATCGGAGGCGCTCTCGCCACCGCCGCGATCTGCAGCAAGCAGGAACTGCTCCTGGTCATCATCGGGGGGGTCTTTGTGATGGAAGCCCTCTCCGTGATCCTGCAGGTGGCCAGCTTCAAGACCCGCGGGAAGCGCATTTTTGCGATGTCGCCCATTCATCACCATTTCGAACTGCGCGGCTGGCACGAAAGCCAGGTCATCATCCGCTTCTGGATCCTCTCCATCATTTTCGCGATGGGGGGGCTGGGATTGCTGAAAGTGCTGTAATGAATCTCCACGGAACAGAGATGGCGATCCTGGGGGCCGGCCGGAGCGGCCGGGCCGCGGCCCGGTTGGCGCTGCGCCTGGGTGCGAGCGTGACAGTCTACGACGTCGCGGGCCTGGAGGTGTTCGGGGCCATGCCGGCGGAGGCGGAACTGCGGCCGGATGCGACGGTGGAGATGGGCCGCGAGTGCAAGGCGGATGTGGTAGTGATCAGCCCGGGGATCGAGACGGACGGGGAGTTCGCGACGGCTTTTGCAGAGGGGGCCGGGGAGCTGATCGGGGAAATCGAATTTGCGGCGCGGGTCTACGAGGGCCGCGTGGTGGGAATCACCGGCACGAACGGCAAGACCACCACCACCGAGCTGGTGCAACGGGTCCTGGGTGCGGGGGGCATGACCTGCGAAGCGTGCGGAAACTACGGGCGGCCCCTCGCGGATGTGGTGCTCGACGCCGAACACCCCGCCGCGGTGGCGCTTGAGCTTTCCTCCTTCCAACTCGAGACGATCGAGACCTTCCACCCGGACGTGGCGGTTTGGCTCAATTTCTCGCCGGACCACATGGACCGTTACCGTAGTGTGGAGCAGTACCGCGCCGCGAAGCTCCGCATCTTCGAGAACCAGACCGGCAAGGACACCGCGGTGGTTCGGCTGGGCGAAGAGGTCGGGGAGCTGCGCGCCTCCCGCGTGACCTTCTCCGCCACGGATGAGGGCGCGGACTACGGAGTACGTGGGAGCAGGATACGTTCCGGAAAGGATGACGTCCTCGATCTCTCCGCGACCCGCCTGCGCGGAATTCACAACGCCGAGAACGTGATGGCTGCATTGGCGGCGGGAAGGGCGCTGGGCGTCTCATTCGAAGCCGCCGCGGATGCCCTCTCAGGATACGCTTCGCCCCTGCATCGCTGCGAACTGATCGGCACCCTCGACGGGGTGGAGTACATCAACGACTCCAAGGCCACCAACCTGCACGCCCTGGAAACCGCGCTTCGCTCGCAGGACCGCCCCACCGTCCTGATTGCGGGCGGCAAAGAGAAGGGCTTGGACTACGAGCCGCTCCTGCCGCTGCTTGCCGAACGCGCCGAGGCGGTGGTCGTGTTTGGCGAGATCCGCGAGCGCTTGCAGACCTTGTTTTCGAAGGTGGCGGCGACCAATTCGGCCGCGAGCCTGGAGGAGGCGGTGGAGCTGGCTCGCGCGGCGGCCCGGCCCGGCGGGACGGTGCTCTTCTCCCCCGGGACGTCCTCCTTCGACATGTTTTCCGGCTACGAGGAACGCGGCGACGCCTTCCGCGCAGCCGTTCAAGCTCTGAAATAAGAGCTCATAGTCCAGTAACTGATAACCAACACCCCAGATGAAAAGAGAATCGTTCCAGAAGAAAAGACGACCCACCGGTGGCGGATTGTTTATGTTCAACAGCAAGACCCGGCGACGGAAGAAGCAGCGCGTAGCAGCCGGAGCCGGGAGCGCGGATCTGGGTTCGGAAGTGCCGAACCTCGGTGTGGCGCGGGCCCTCTTCGTCATCCTTGTCCTACACATGGCCGCCATTGCCGCGATCTTCATTCACAACCGCGTCACCGACGACGCGCCGGTGACGTCCAAGGGCGACGCCCAGGCCGCCGCGGCGGTCGTGGCTGCCCCGTCGCGGGAGAGGCTTCCGGTGGTTCGCCAGGGCGAAGAGTTCTACTTCGTGGCGACCGGCGACACCTATGAGCGCATTGCCCGCGTCAAGGGAGTCGAGGTCGGTGCGCTGCGCGACCTGAACGACAACGTGCGGCTCAAGGCCGGCCGGATTCTTCGCATCCCCGAGGCCGGTGCCACCGCGCCGGCCCCTGCGGTCGCATCGAGCGAGGCCGTGGTCACGCCCCCGACGGTTGCGCCTGCTCCGGCTCCGGCCCTGGCACCAATCCCGTCCGCGGACGTGGTCGCGGGGGAGACGCCATCCGGACCTCCGATCGTCGTGAAGCGGACCGAGCCTGCGCGCGCTTTCCGGGTTGTAGTGGCGGACGAGGACCCGGCGCCCGGCAGTGCGACCAAGGTGACGCCCCGGCTTCATTCCGGCGCCGATCCTGTGGCGCCGGCCGCGTCCGCCCCGGGTGGGCGCTACACCGTGAAGCGCGGCGACACGGCCTGGGGAATCGCGCAACGGCACAAGGTCTCGGCCTCCAATCTGCTCAAGGCGAACGGAATCACCGACGCGCGCAAGATGCGGGTCGGCATGAGGCTCAAGATTCCGGCCCATTGAGCTGAGGGTCGATGGGACGACGCGCCGCTATTCTGCTCTGCATGTCGGTTGCCACCCTCGTGGCACTGGGGCTCGTGATGCTTGCCAGCACGAGTGCCTGGGTGAACGGGGTGGATGCGGATCCGTACATTCTCGTCAAGCGGCAAGGAGTCTCGACTGGGGTCGGGCTTCTTGCTGCGGTGGCGGCCGGCTGCCTCGATTACCGTCTCCTGCGGCGCATCTGGTTACCGCTCTTGATCGGGGCCTGCGCTCTGCTGGTCCTATGCTACGTGCCGGGGGTGGCGGTCAGCGTGAAGGGCGAGTCGCGCTGGATCTGGGCACCGGCCATTGGCCGCTTCCAGCCCTCGGAGGTTGCGAAGATCGCGGTGATCATTGCCCTTGCGGCGTGGTTTGCGCAGTACCGGGCGGAGGCCAAATCGTTTTTTCGGGGCTTTGTGTGGCCGGGGCTTCTCCTCGGGGTGCCGGTGGCGATGATCTTCTTCGAAAAGGACATGGGGACGGCGGTGGCTCTGGGCGGGGCGGGATTCCTGCTCATGTTCACGGCGGGGACGAGGGTCACGCTGCTCACCCTCGTGGTTGTGCTCGGGATGGTGGGGCTCTATAAGGCAGTCGAGCACGACGAGTACCGGCGCACCAAGGTGGAAGCGCTCTGGAACCTCGATGATGCGGAAGTGCAACGCACAGTGGGCTACCAGCAATATCGCGCCAAGCTGGCTTTCGCGTCGGGGGGACTCTCGGGGGTCGGTCTTGGAAACGGCGCCGAG
>CAUZKZ010000330.1:0-6303 GCA_963580345.1 Verrucomicrobiia bacterium
GTCGTACTGCATGAAGAGTGCCAGTCCCTGGTAGTCGTCCGGATCCTTCACCTCGAACGGGATCCGCAGGTAGAGACTGTGCGGATGCTTCCCCTTGGCTGTTTCGATCCTGGTGTGGAGGAGGTCCTTGAAATCGCCTGGTTCGTCCTCGTAGCCGACCCCGTTCTTCCCATCGAGCCAATCGGCCGAATCATCGAACCCGGGCCTGATCCATCCGCGACTCCTGGGATCAGCGGCCGGCCGGAGGTAGCGCAGGGGCTGGCCTTTCATGATGAGCTTCTCCTCAACTCCACGACTGGTCCTGGTGAATCGCGAATCCGCCTTGGGCTCCCGCCGGTTAAAGGACCAGTACGCAAACAGTTCCTGTGAAATCTTCTCCGGCGCTTCCCGCACCGCCACCGGCTCAGGGGCGGGCTCAGGCTCAACCGGGTCTGGTCCCGGATCGTTCCTGGCAATCGCCCCGCCCTTGCTGGCACCCCTCCGCACCAGCGAGAGATTCCCATCCAGTCCGGGGCCGGACCAGTGAAGGGTCAGGGCAGGACCGGACTCCCCCTCCCGCTGGAAGTACTCCACCCGGACAGGCGCATGTCCACGACGCAGGAGGATGTGTGCCGAGGCAAGCGATCCGGACTCGGAGAGCACCTGTTCCTCTTCGTAGATCACGAGGGCCGCACCGGAGGAGGCCCGGAGCGTGAACTGATAGAGACCCTTCTCCGGAACCCGCAGGTAGCCCTCCCATACCAGCCCACAGGCTTCCTTTCCTCCATGCACGAGGCTGAGCATGCCGTCGCCAACCTTTTCCTCGGTATGCTCTTCGCCCCCTGCGGCACGCAGTTCAGCCAGGCTCTGGAAATTTTTCCCGAACCGCCGGACCACCAGGTCGCGAATGGGACCCCCGGTCTCGGCCTGGTTAACTCCTCCGGGCGGGCCCGGACTACGGCGCACCTTCTCGTTCTCGACGGCCCCCCCTTCCCCGGCTGTGACGGTCTTGTCAGAGCCTCTCTGCATCACCGCGATCGCAATGACGGCGAGCAGGATGGTCACCAGGGCTGCGATTCCAATCACCCAGGGCGCATTGGAACGTGAACGCGAGACCGTCATCGGAGCAACCCCGGGCGGACGGGATCCCGGGGTGGGCATTCCCACCACCAGGCGGCCGTGACCACCGGCCACCCCCTCGGCCACCTTGGGAAGCTGGGCGAGGGCCAGCTGGGGCGCGGCCGCAGGCTGAGGCGCGCCCGCCACCTTGCCAGCATCTACCACCTGCACAAAATAAGGCAGGATATCGAGACCGCTCTCGGCCAGGTCCGCCTTGTAGGCCTCCACATCGAAGGCCACCCTGCGGTAGGAAACCTTGCGCGCCACATCATCGTAGATGACATAGCTGGCCCGCACATCGGTGGTCCGGGGTTCCCCCACCGAGCCCACGTTGATAATATACCGCTGTCCGCGCTCCACCGGGAAATCGTGTGGGGGCAGTTGCTTCACCGGACCGCCCCGCACTGGCATGGTGTAGGCGAGAGGCAGGTGGGTGTGCCCGATGAACCCAAGTGAACCCGTCATTGCCTTCAGGTTCACTTCAGCCGCGGCGATCCCTTCGACGTACCCGAACTCACCCGGTTCCACGATCTCGGCGTGCACAAAACGCAACTCCTGGCCGTCCATCTGGAGCGGCACCTGCATGAGAAACTGCAGGGCGTCCTCATCGAGTTGCTGGCGGGTCCACTCGATCACGGTGCGCGCCCGCTCGTTGAAAATGGACGGATCGAGTCGTCCGCAGGCAGCCGCGTCGTGGTTTCCCAGAACGAAGTTGGCCGTGACCGCGCGTAGCGCGGCCAGCACTTCGAGGGGCCTCGGTCCATAGCCCACCACATCCCCGAGGCACACAAGGGTGTCCGCCTCCTGTTTCACGATATCCTCCCGCACAGCCTCCCACGCCTGCCTGTTGGCGTGAACGTCTGAGAAGATGGCGTAACGCATGAGAACTCCGTTTCGTCAGGTGGCCCTTGCGATTGGTCTATCCAATGCCAGACCGCTTGCCAATCTCGCACTTCCTTGCCACCTCTTGGGGTGATTACAGGGTCTCCTCCCGCCGTTCAGTGCCCACCGCGGATCCCGTCACAAGGTTTCTCCCCCGGAACCCTGGCGGCCCCTGAAAAACTAATTCGGACGCAGTGAACATCGTCCGCAATGTCTACTCCTCAGGTTCCCCGTCCTTCCCCTTGGGCTTGGGATCCTCTTCAACCTTGGGACGGACCCGGGGACGCGGTGCCGGATTAGGCACCCGTTGAGGGAGGGCAAAGGGCTGACGCTGAAGGCGGAGAGCGAACGTCTTTTCCACCCGCTCAATGCGCCTGCGCATGTTGTCGGGAGGCGCGGCCTTGTCCTGGGGGGTGACCCAGGGACCCTCGTAGATAATCTTGTTGGACAGGTCCCAGACCGTGACTTCGCGGCCTTCAACCTCTCCGGTCACTTCCACCGAGCCATCATTATCACGCATCTTGAAGCCGTCTTCCCCAAGGCCGAAACGCTGTAATCGCTGGATCCCGTTGGGGACGATCTGAATGCCCCCACCCTGGAAGACCCCCGGAGGCAGCACGATCTGCGGAAGAGCAGGACGAGCCGCAAGGGTGACCTTCTTCTCCACCTGCTTGCCTTTCTGGATCAGCTTGAGCGTGACTTCGTCGCCCTGCTTGTGAGCCGTGATCGCGTCGCGCAATTGCAGCATGTTCTCCACCTGCTTGCCGTTCACCCCGAGGATGATGTCGTCGACCTCAAAGCCGGCCTCGCCCGCCGGGCTGTCGGCATTCACTTCAGTCAGGCGCACGCCATGGTCCAGCTTGAGCTGATCGGCGAGGGCGGCCGGCAGCTCTGCTGCACTCACCCCGAGAAAACCTGGCGCCTTGGGACCACCCGCCGCCGGGGCGGGAATTTCAATCTTCAGTCCAGGTTTCCCCTCAAGCTGACCATCACCCTGCACTTCCACCTCGATCTCAATCTGACCCTCACCCTGCACTTCCACCTCGATCTCAATCTGCCCCTCACCCTGCACTTCCACCTCGACCTGAAACGGAACGGGATCCGGAAGCGGGGGCTCTCCTTCCGGCCCTTTCTCCTGGGCGGAAAGCAAGCTCACGCCCAGCGCGAAGCCAGTCAGCAGAAAAAGGGGCGTCGTTCTCATGGTCTCTGTGCGGGCGATTATACGGGTTCGCTTCAACCGCCAGGGAGCGGCGACACCCTTCAGCAGTTCCGCAACAAACCAGACTCTCCTTCCTCTGTCGACCCCTCTCTCGTCAAACCACCAATTCCGGCCTGCGGAGAACGTCTCCTTCTTCCCTGTCCGGTTCAGTTCTTCACCCCGTAACCCGGGAGCGGTTTGCCATCGTCGCCCAGTTTCCCCGTGGCCCACAGCAACCCGCGCGTGACGAGGTCCAGATAGGTGGGCTCCAGCATGGTCTCATTGTGATGGCCGATGGTGGTCCCGAACACGCGGCTCTTCTTCTTCCCGTATTCGTTGACCCAGACACAGATGTGATTCTCCTTTGGACCGGAGGTTCCCTCCACCAACGGGGTGGCGGTCTCCCAGACCTTTTCAATCCGGTAGAGTTCGCCCTTGGGCGTGGTCCACTCCGCGGGAAAGCCCTTCATGACCGGATGATCGGGCTTGAGGTTCTTCATCTTGATGGGGGCGTGACGCCCATGATTGCGCGAGGTCACCCCGAGGAACCTGCGCCACTCGTCCGCCCCCTTTGGAGCCGCGCGGTAACTGTGCATACTGCAATGCAGCACCACTGCCGGAGTGGTCTCGTGCGCCTTGGCAAGAGCCTCCACGAAAGCATCGTCCTTCACCCCACCGAAGCACTCGTTGTGCACGATCACGTCGTATCCCCTGGTCCAGTCCTCCTTGGAATAGATGCTGACCTTGTGATCCCGGGACGTTCCACCCTCGTGGACGATGGTCCAGTCCACCTTGGCACGCTGACTGATGCCCCCGGGAATGATGACCTTCTGCTGGTTGTAGTCGTGGCAGCATCCACCGGTGATCAGCAGTGCCTTGAGCGACGCCCCCTCCTCCTTGTTGTCATTGGCGACGGTTTTCGAGGCATCGGGTGCACTCACTGCCACGCCCAGGGCGGCGAGGAGAGAAAGCGGAAGCAGGGCGGTGACAGAGCGACGGGTAATCAGATTCATGGCAGGCGAAACGGGTTGGTTCAATCGCCACGCTGAGGAATCACCTGCGCCCTGTAAAGCACGGAGCTGATCACTCGATCCATGAGACATGGAAATCGTCTCGGCGGGCCCCCTCATTCGAGGTTGCCATCGTTAGGGCCTCGGCGAAATGCCCTTTTCTTCAGATAGAGGTTGCGGCGAGCATTGACACTTTTCACCAGAGGCGCTTCGCCTCTGTCTCTCAGCAGCGTGAGCGCGGCCTCTACGTTCGAGATTGCCGCAGAAAAGTCTCCGATTTCGGCGTATGCAGCGGCGAGGGCATCCAGGACGGCTGCGTCCGTTCCACCCGTCTGTTTTTTGGCGGTCTCTGCATAGGCCACTGCGCGGTGGCCGTCGCGAAGAGACGAGTTCGGATCGGCTGCCAAAACCCAGGCCGCGCCCCGCAGGGCTGCGCTGTCCTTGCCGGCCGAGCGGCCAATCGCCTCCTCATAAGCAATCAAAGAGCGCTTCCCGTCGCCCAGGCGGTTGGCGGCATCTCCCAGAAAAACGAGCATCCTTTGGAACTGCGGATGTCCGGCAAATGATGACTTGTAGCGCTCGTAGTAGGCGATCCCTTCCCGATCATAGCCGCGCTGCAACAATTTCAACCCGATCGGGAAAAAGTTCAGGCGGCGAGGCGGGGCAAACCACTGCCCGTCGAATTGCTCAGCGGAATTTCTGCGCGCCGCATCGTCTGAGCTCAGCTCTCCAAGATCGCGGAGGAGCGACGCGATCTCGAGCCGGCCCCGGTAGAAAACCGCCAGGTTCCCGTTCTGATCGAGCAGGAAACTCGCGGGCAGAGGGAGTTCAGTGAAAATATCGAACTGGAGATCGTGAACCATCTGCAGTTTTTCGATGCTTGCCTCGCTGGCGAAGCCACTTCGAAACGGGAAGTCGAGTTTGCGCAAGATCCGCTTGGCGGCCGCCTCGTCCCCGCCCGGAGTGATGGGGTCGACCGAAATGGCGATTACGTCACAACCTGTGGCGCGCAGTTCGGCCTCCCTCTCTGCGAATTCCTTCAGTTCGGCGACACAGGGTGCGCACCAACTTGCCCATAGGGTCACGAGCAGCGGCTTGCCGGTGTCGAGCGGCAGGGAATCGATGGCGGGCAGCGGGATCCGGCTCAGACAAACAGTCCTGGCAGAGCCGGAGGGAGCGGGCAGGACGACCGGGCCGGGCGAGAGAGTATTCGCGTGGGTGGCCCGCCCGACCTGGACGACTTCGGCACGCCCACTTCTCTCCCGGAGCCGATAGAACGCGTTGCCGCCGAGATCCGGAAAGCTCTCCATGGATCCGTTCGGCCAGCGGACTTCCACCGTCACCGGGCCGGGGTGACCGCCCAGCCCGAAGTGAAGCCACTTGGACGATTGGGAAAGGAATCCGTCTCCGGCGCGAAGGGTTTTGGCGAGGGGGAATTCCTCCTCCCCGCCCAGGCGGACGTTGACCCGGGCTCCGATCGCATCGCGATTGCTGTCGGTTCCTTCGAGCCGGATGGCGATGAAGCTGTTCCTCCCTGGCAAGTCGTTTCGGAAAAATCTAACTCGCGGCGCCGAGCGGTTGGAAACGAAGAAATCGATGTCCCCGTCACGATCCCAGTCAGCGCGCGCAACGCCGCGGCCGTCGTCGGGTAGATCCAGCCCGGAAACCGCCGAGACATCGCAAAACGATCCGTCCCGCAAATTGAGAAAGCAATGGTGCCTTTCGCGCGCACTGAAACTGCGGCCCTGCTTGACGACCTCGAGAAAGGACTCCGCTGCGCTTCCGAGACCTCCTCCCAGCGAGACCCCACTTGACGACCCGACCTGTCGCCAGAAAAAACTTCACAAATCTCCGGTGTCCGGAGTCGTGATATAACCGTTGGCGACAAAGAGATCTTCCCAGCCATCGTTATCGAGGTCCGTGAAAACGGAACTCCATGCCCAGCCCGCCACCATGGCCCCGCTCTTTTCGCTCATTTCGGCAAAGGTCCCATCTCGCTCATTGCGAAAACAGCTGTTGCCGCGGACAAAGCGGCGATAGAGCGACCGAACCGGCTGCCCGCTTTTCGCCAGGAAGTTATCCTGGGACGTGATGCGACTGCCCGCGGAGGAGAAC
>CAUZKZ010000331.1:0-6302 GCA_963580345.1 Verrucomicrobiia bacterium
CAAAAATCAGCCCAGATCTATACCCGGAACGAGTCGCATCTGCAACTTCACCAACCCCACCTTGCTCTTCGTGGTGGGTTGCCCCGCAGCAGCGTGGCGAAGAAAGGGGATCTGAGCCTTCAGGAAGCCCGTCCCGAAAAAGATATTTCCCGGCAACCAATTAATCCGCAAGAGCTTCGACCATGCGCTTGAAGGCGACCATCCCCGGATCGTCCATGCCCACGCTCTTGTCCGCGAAGATCCGCGCCCGTCCCTGTCGGCAAGGCCTTTCCCGGAACTCAGCAAGCGCCGCGTCCACCGCTTCGTCGACTGCGAAAAGGACGTCTTGCGGATTCGCCTTCCCGCCGGCGGCGGCTTGCGCGGCGTGGAGGGCATCGAGGACGGTCTTGTCCCCCAGGGCGCTTTTCCCGCGTTCCGCCATCTTGTCGAGGGCGGCCTGCAACAGGCTGCTCACGGAGTCCCATCCCAGCTCGGTCTGTCCCTTGGCCTCCTTCGCAGCGGCCATGAAGCCGGTTGCCAACAAGGTCGCATAGGAAGACCCTCCCGCTCTGGTGAGGGCTTGCGCACACTTCAGGAAGGCCAGGCCCACATCCTCCGGCAGGTCCGCGGCATCGGATTCCATCCTCTCGAAGCCGTTGACCAGCGTCACCCCGATATCCCCATCTCCAAGCTGGCCGTCCAGGCTGTTCAGTTCGTCCTGGCACGCCACCATTTTCGACCGGACCCGCCCGATCGCCTCGCGCAGAACCGGCGTGGTCAATCCGCTCACGACACGCTCCAAAACGGACACGAACACGGCGCCTTCAGCAAGGCCTCCAGTTCTTCGTCCAGGGCACAGATTGTCATGGTCATCCCGGTCATCTCCATCGAGGTCGCGTAGCGTCCAACGAGCGGCATCACGATCCCGGCGCCGAGCTCGTCGAGCTTTTTTTTCACGTGGCGATAGACGATGTAGAGTTCCTCGTGGGGTGTGGCCCCGAGGCTGTTCACCGTAATGGAAATTCGATCTCCCGACGCTATCGGCATGTCCTTCAAAAGGTGCTCCAACATCTCCTCCGCAATCTCGTCCGCGGTCTTCAGCTTCCCGCGCCACACTCCGGGCTCGCCGTGGATTCCCATCCCCATCTCCATTTCGTCCGCAGCGAGTTCGAAGGTCGGTGATCCGGCCTGGGGAACCGTGCACGGCGTCAGCGCCATCCCGATGGAGCGACAGTTGTCGGCCGCCTTCTGAGCGATGCGCGTCACCTCCGCGAGGTCCGCGCCCTCCTCCGCCTTGGCACCCGCCGTCTTGTAGGCATAGATCAACCCGCCGGTCCCGCGCCGCTTTTCAGCCTCCTCCCTGGGCGCGCTCACCACATCGTCGGCCAACACCACGCTGGTCGTTTCGAGATCTTCCATTTCCACCATCTCCCCCGCCATATCGAAGTTCATCACATCGCCCCCGTAATTCCCGTAGAGCCGCAGCACGCCCGCTCCCCCGTTGGCCTGCCGGATCGCCTCCGCGATCTGATCCGCGGAGGGAGAGGCGAATACGTCGCCGATCGCACAGGAGTCGAGCAATCCCTTCCCGACATATCCCGTGAAGACGGGAAGGTGTCCCGAGCCGCCTCCCGTCACGATGCCCGTCTTCCCTTCAATAGGTCCGTCCGCCCGCGCGATGACCCGCCCCTCCGGACCGGTCTGCCGATAGGCCTCCGGATGGGCCGCACAGAGGCCATCCAGCATCTCATCCACATACGCCGAGGCGTCATTTAGAATCTTTTTCAAGGTCGCATTCCCTTCCTGGTCGTTCGCCCGATCGGACTGCCGCGAAGGTAGGAATCCGGCCCGGTAGCGTCAAGATCGCCGGAACGGCCGTGGATCGCTGCGAACAAGATGCCGCAATTCGCCTGCGCGAAACGGCGGCGGCCGAGCGTATTGGTGTTGCCATGCCACCAAATATGTCGAAACCGCGGATCTCGGTTTCGGCCATTCCGCCCTCGATAGTCTGAGGTGGGGAGTTTCGTGAATTTTCGCTCCCCGCGCGAAGTCGTCTATTTTCCCGGCACAAATCCATCCCATCGTGATTTCAATTTCAATCCGTAAGGCCCTCGTTCCCCCCCTCGCCGGTCTCCTGCTCGGCACTGTGGCACCCGCTGAAACCACCCGGGCCGGGGCGGACTGGTGGTCGTTGCAGCCGCTGAAAAGACAGGTTCCGCCGGAACCCGCCCGCCCGGACTGGGTTTCCAACCCGGTCGACGCCTTCGTCCTCGCCGGGTTCGCCTCGCACCATCTCAAGCCATCCCCGCCGGCCGATCCGCGGGTGCAAATCCGGCGGCTCTATTTCGATTTGATCGGGATGCCGCCCTCCCCGGAAGCGGTGCGCGCCTTTGAGAAGGATCCGAGCGATGCGGCCTACGCGAAGATCGTCGAGGAACTGCTCGCCTCGCCGCATTTTGGCGAGCGCTGGGGGCGCCATTGGTTGGACGTGGCGCGCTTTGGCGAGAGCGACGGCTTTGAACGGAATAATCCGCGCAACAATCTCTGGCCGTTCCGCGACTGGGTGATCAAGGCGCTGAACGACGACATGCCGTATGACGAGTTCGTTCGCATGCAGATCGCCGGCGACCTGATCAAGCCGGGCTCGGAGGGCAAGGCCGCGGTCGCCTTCCTCGCCGCCGGGCTGCACAACACGGTGGTCGGCGGGAGCGAGTTCATGAAGAAGACCGCGCGTCAGGACGAACTCGAAGAGATCACCGGGGCGGTCGGCCAATCTTTTATGGGCCTCACTGTCAATTGCGGGCGGTGCCACGACCACAAGTACGATCCGGTCTCGCAAAAGGAATATTACCAGCTGACCTCGGCTCTGGCCGGCGTGTTTCACGGCGAACAGGAGGTGCAGGACACCGCCGCCGCGGAGAAGCTCGCCGAACTCAACGCCCGCCTCGGCGTCCTCGACACGAAGATCGCCGCGATCGAAAAGGCCGGGCGGGCCAAGGTCCTGGCGACACGCCAGGCGCAACCAAAGCGGAGCAGCCCGGTTCCCCCGGAGCCGCTGGCGCGATGGGAATTCGACAGCGACCTGCGCGACAGCCTGGGCGGCCTGCACGGGGAAGCGGTGGGCGGCGCGCGCCTCGAAAACGGTGCCCTCGTGCTCGACGGCAAAGGCGCCTACGTAAAGACCGCTCCGCTCGCGAAGGACCTCGCCGAGAGGACTCTCGAAGCCTGGGTGGCGCTCGCCAATCTGGATCAGCGCGGCGGGGCCCCGATCAGTTTGCAGACCAATGACGGCAATACCTTCGACGCCATTGTCTACGGCGAGCGGACCCCGAGAGCCTGGATGGCGGGCAGCAACACTCTGGCGCGCAGCCAGGTCCACGGCGGGCCTCCCGAGACCGAGGCGGACCGGCAACCGGTGCACGTCGCCATCGTCTATCAGCAGGACGGGACCATTACGCGTTACCGCAATGGCGTTCCCTATGACCGCGAATACCGGACCGGGTTCATCAAGTTCGGCAAGGGCGGTGCTCAGATTCTCTTCGGCCTGCGCCACGGGACCGCGGCGGGCGGCAACCGCCTCCTGGCCGGCCGCGTGCTGCGCGCCCAGCTCTACGATCGCGCTCTGGCTCCCGATGCCGTGGCGGCCTCCGCGGGCGTCCCGAGCGACTACGTCCCCGAAGATGAGCTCCTCGCCGCCCTTTCCGTCCCGCAGCGGGACGAGCGCACCCGGCTGAGGTCGGAGACCGAGGGGCTCCGGGAGGAGGCCAAGCGCCACAACGCGAGCGGTAAGCGCAAGATCTACACCGTGGCGGCCCGCGGCAACCCCGGCGTCACCCACCTGCTCGACCGCGGCCATGCCCTGAAACCCAAGGAGCCGGTCGCTCCGGGCTCGGTCGCCGCGGTGCGCGGACCACCGGCCGACTTCGGACTGAAACCCGACGCCCCCGATTCGGAACGCCGCAGGAAACTGGCAGAGTGGATCGCGCATCCCGACAACCCGCTCCTCACCCGCGTCATCGCCAATCGCCTCTGGCACCACCACTTCGGCATCGGCCTGGTCAAGACACCGAACGACCTCGGCTTCAGCGGCGGGCAGCCCAGCCACCCCGCACTGCTCGACTGGCTGGCCGGCGAGTTGAAGTCGAACGAGTACGGCCTCAAGCACCTGCACCGTCTCATGGTCACCTCCAGCACCTACCGCCAGTCGTCGAAACCGCAGCCGCAGGGGATGGCAGCCGATGCCGACAACCGGTTGCTGTGGCGCAGGTCGCCGACCCGGCTCGATGCCGAGAGCCTGCGCGACGCGATGTTGCAGGTTTCCGGAAAGCTCAACAAGGAGATGGGCGGGCCCGGGTTCCGCGATGTCAAAATCAAGAATTTCAAGGGGACGAATTACTACCTGCCCTTCGACAAGGAAGACCCCGCCCTCAACCGGCGGACGGTCTATCGGTTCAGTCCGCGCGGCCAGCGCGTTGCGATCCTCGAGTCGTTCGACTGCCCGGATCCCTCCACCGCTGCGCCGCGGCGCTCGGTAACGACCACTCCGCTGCAGGCGCTGGCCCTCTTGAACGACGCCTTCGTGCTCCGCATGGCCGAGGGGCTCGCCGCCCGCGCCCCGAAGGAGTCCGGAGAAGACGTGGCGCAACAGGTGGCCCGGGTTTACCAGCTCGCCTACGCCCGCGCCCCCGATGAAGAGGAAGGGGCGCTCGGAGTCGAACTGGCGTCGACCCACGGGCTGGCCGCACTGTGCCGCGTATTGTTCAACAGTAACGAGTTTGTTGTGATCGAATGATGAACCCTCCCGAATACTCCCATTCCCGCCGCGACTTTTTCAATTGGGGCGTCCGCGGCGTCGGCGCGACCGCCTTCGCGCATCTTCTCGTGAAGGATGCAGCCCGCGCCTCGGCAGCGGGATTTTCCGCGCATTTCGCGCCGAAGGCGAAAAAAGTGGTCCACATCTGCCTGGTCGGCGGGTTGAGTCACGTCGATTCCTTCGACCCCAAACCGGAGCTGACCAGGAGCCACGGCAAGGAGGCGAAGCTCTCCGAAACGCCGGACCTCTTCTTCGGCAAGGTGGGGCCCCTGCGCGGGGCGGACTGGGAATTCAAACCGCGCGGGAAAAGCGGGCTTCCGGTCTCCGAACTGTTCCCACACATCGCCGGACAGGCGGACAAGTTGACGGTGATCCGTTCCATGGTGACCCAGTCGGCGAACCACACCCCGGCCCTCTTCTTCGAGAACAGCGGCTTCGAGTTCAACGGTTATCCCTCCATGGGCAGCTGGGTCGCCTATGGCCTCGGCGCGGAATTCGATTCGCTCCCGTCCTACGTCGTCCTCCCCGACGGACGCGGCGACCCGAACGGCGGCGCCTCGAACTGGACCAACGGCTTCCTGCCCTCCCAGTTCCAGGGGGTGCGCTTCGACGGCGGGGATCGCCCGGTCCGCAACCTCTTTCCCGCCAAGGACATCTCCCGGGAGCAGGAACTTGCCAGCCGCAGGCTCCTGAGCCGGCTCAACCAGAAACACCAGCGCCGCACCGAGCTCGACGACCTGCTCGCCGCCCGCATTCGCAGCTACGAACTCGCGGCCCGCATGCAGCTCTCGGTGCCCGAAGTCACGGACGTCCGCGGAGAGAGCGAGACGACCAGGGAAATGTACGGGATCGGGAAAGAGCCGACCGACGACTGCGGCAAACGTTGCCTCCTGGCGCGACGGCTGCTCGAACGCGGCGTGCGCTTTGTGCAGGTGTTCTCCGGCGGCCCGATCGCCGGCAACCCGCGCGCCAGCTGGGACGCCCATGAGAGCGTCAAGGACAACCACGGCATCGAAGCGGCGCGCATCGACAAGCCGGTGTCCGCCCTGCTCGAGGACCTGGGGCGACGCGGCATGCTGGACGAAACGCTGGTGCTCTTCACTTCCGAGTTCGGGCGCACCCCCTTCGCGCAGTCGGACAAGGGCAAGGTGGGCCCCGGACGCGACCACAACAAGGGCGGCTTCTCGCTCTGGATGGCCGGCGCCGGTCTCAGGCCGGGGATCGCCTATGGCGCCACCGACGAGATCGGCTGGCGAGCGGTGGAAAACCCGGTGCCGTGGCACGACTTTCACGCCACCGTGCTCCACCTCCTGGGGATCGAACACGAGCAGTTGACCTTCTACCACAACGGCATCGAGCGTCGGTTGACCAACGTCCACGGGACCCTGGTCAATGGGATCCTGGCCTAGTGCGAATGCCACAAGGATAGTCCGGTCTCTCGATCCCGGAGGGATCATAGAAATTTAGCGCGGGGTTGAGCGCAGCGACACCCCGGGGTCAATGAGCGGGG
>CAUZKZ010000332.1:0-6297 GCA_963580345.1 Verrucomicrobiia bacterium
CGGGGATTTCCTCACAAATCGCTCCCCATCGGCGGGGACTGATGTTAGAGGAGGCGCGCGCTAAGGAATACCTGGGGAAACCGATGGAAAAAAATCTGTTCAGGGCGGGAATGTTGGCAGCCATTTTCATGGCGAGTTGTGGGGAGAAAAAGGAAGAGCCCACCAAGCTGAAGAACGAACCGCAGCCGGCCAAGAGCGAGCCCCGCGGAAGACCTCCGGCCCCGAAACCGGCGCCCACACCCACACCCACGCCGACCCCCGTCCCGGCACCCCTGCCGGATCCCGCGCCCGCTCCCAAGGCGGACACGGCGGAAGACCTCTCGGACGAATTCGGGGCCCAACTCGATCTATTGGCGCAAGCCATGAAAGCGGTGAAGGACACCGCCAGTGCCGGGCAGGCGGCGGAGGTGGTGGCGCTCGTCTCCTCCGAAATGAAGTCCATCGCGGGACGACTGGAGAAACTGGACGTCCCTCCGGACGAGGTGAGGCGGCGTATTCACGAAAAGATGGAGAAGCTCCAAAACAAGATGGTGGACACGCTGGGGGAGTGGGAAGAGTTCATCAAGAGCGTCCCACCCGAGGCGGGCACCATTGTCGAGGAGGCCCTGGCAAGATTCATGGTCACGATGGGTGAAGTTCGGCCCATCACCGCCCGGTATTTCGAAGTGCAGGAGGCGAAAGACCCTCCGATTCCGCCACCGGTCCCGCTCGACTCCGCAACGGAACTTCCGGGCGCGTCTCCGGAGGCGCCGGGCGAGCCGCCGCCGGCAGCGCCGCCCCCGCCTGGGGACCCGGAGTAGAGGTCACGGTTCTCCTCCTCGTCCCGGTGGCAGATAGGTTCTAGTATTCTTCCACCGGGCTTTGAGCCGGGATGCTATCGTCTTCCGCCTCGGTGCCGAGGGTGTCGAGTCGAAGTTGGCGGAGGGCCCCGGTGATCTCGTCCAGTTTCCCCTGGCAGAAATCCGGCGGGATGGGAAGGCGGCTCTTGGCGCGCTCGATACGCTGCAGGGCGTCGTGGAGGAGCGGGCCGGGAAGCTCCTGCAAAGCGGCGAGGGTTTCACCGGCCTTCATAAACCGGTGGCAAAGGAGAACGAGGTCGCTGCCGGCCTCGATCGCGAGGCGAGCAGCAGCCGGGGTGCCGTAGTTTTTCTGGATGGCGCCCATGTCGAGGTCATCGGTGACCACGAGCTGATGGTCGAATCCGAGGCGGTCGCGCAGGAGATGCTGGATGATATTCTTCGAGAGCGAGGCAGGAAGCTGGTCGGAGTCGAGGCGCGGAAAGTGGATGTGACTGATCATGACGGCGTCGAGTTCCGGCATGAGAGCGGTGTAGGGAATGAGGTCGGCGCGTTGCAATTCTTCGATGTCCATGTCCACGATGGGCAACTCGTGGTGGGGATCGGCGCGGGCACGGCCCCCGGCCGGAAAATGTTTGGCGCAGCCGAGGATGCGTTGGCGGCGCTGCCAACGATTGAAGATTCCGGCGTTGGTGAGGACCCCCTGGTCGGTATGACCCCAGCAGCGGCCGCGCAGGGCGTTGGCGGCATCGGGGTGGTGGTCGATGTCGAGAACGGGAGCGAGATTGAGATTGACCCCGAGGAGGCCGAGGAGCTGACCGGTAGCCCAGCCGGCCTGCGCGATGAGCTTGGGATCGGCCTTTCGGCGGAACTGGTCCGCGGAGGGCGGGGCGGGCGAGAAGGGAGCGGTGCGCCAGACCCGACCTCCTTCATTGTCGATGGCGAGGAAGGGGGGAATGGCGCAGAGGCCGCGGAGGTCGTCGGTAAGCCTGCGGGTCTGCGCGGGGTCAACGATGTTGCGCGTAAAGAGGACGAAACCGCCGGGTTGGAGTTGGCGGAAAAGGCTCGCTTCCCCCGGGGTGAGCTCAGGACCGGAGAGACCGAGGACGAGGAGCTGGTGGGAGGACATTGTTGATAGGTCCTGCCAGGGGACCTATGCAGGCACCGCGATTTTCGATTTGAGGGCGGCCTTCACGAATCCGGAGAAGAGGGGGTGCGGCTTGTTGGGCTTGGACTGAAACTCGGGATGGAACTGCGCTCCGAGGTAGAAGGGATGATTGGGGAGCTCCACGATCTCGACCAAGCCTTCTTTGGCGGACACGGAGGATATCACGAGACCGGCGTCCTGCAGTTTTTCCTGGTAATCGGAATTGAACTCCCAGCGGTGGCGGTGGCGCTCGGTGATGCGGTCGAGGCCGCCGTACAATTCGGAGGCCCCGGTTCCGGCGAAGAGGATCGATTCGCAGGCGCCGAGGCGCATGGTGGCGCCCAAGTCCTTCACGCCCTTTTGCTCCTCCTGCAGACAGATCACGGGGTGGGGGGTATCCTTGCGAAACTCGGTGGAGTTGGCGCCTTCGAGGCCGCAGACATCCCGGGCGAACTCGATGGTGGCAACCTGCATGCCGAGACAAATTCCGAAGTAGGGGATTCTCATGGAGCGGGCGTAATGTGCGGCGAGAATCTTGCCCTCGATGCCACGGTCGCCGAATCCGCCCGGAATGAGAATGCCGTCGACCTCACCAATGACGTGTTGTGCCCCGCGTTCCTCGATGGTCTGGGAGTCGACTCGCACCACGTTGACCTTCGTGTCGTGTGCAGCGCCGGCGTGCGTGAGCGATTCATAGATCGACTTGTAGGCGTCCTGCAGCTCGATGTACTTGCCGACCACCGCGATTTCGACGGAGTGCTTCGGGTGCACGACCCGGTCGACGAAAGCTTCCCAATCGGAGAGGTCGGGGGTGGGAGAATCGATCCCGAGAATGTCCACCACGAGGCGGTCGATCTTGTCCTGGCGAAGGTCGAGCGGGCATTCGTAGATGCTGTGTTTGACGTCGCGGAAGGCGACGACGTTCTTCTGCTCGACGTTACAGAACATGGCGATTTTTCGCCGGTTGTCTTCGTCGAGGTCGTGCTCGGTACGGCAGATGATGATGTCGGGCTGGATACCGATCTCGCGCAGCTTGGCGACGGATTGCTGGGTGGGCTTGGTCTTGATCTCTCCGGCGGCGCGGATGAGAGGCAGGAGGGTGACGTGGATGAAGCACACATTGTCTCGGCCGACTTCGAGCGAGAACTGGCGGAGGGCTTCGAGGAAGAGGGTGCCTTCGATGTCCCCGACGGTGCCGCCGATTTCGGTCAGGATGACATCGACGTCCGGGTTGCGGGCGGCGAGGTCGTGGATGCGGGCCTTGATCTCGTCGGTGACGTGCGGGATGTATTGGACCGTCTTTCCGAGGTAGTCCCCGTGGCGCTCCTTCTTGATGACGCTTTCGAAGACCTGTCCGGAGGTCAGGTTGTTTAGGCGGGTCAGGACACAGTTCGTGAAGCGCTCGTAGTGGCCGAGATCGAGATCGGTCTCGGCTCCGTCATTGAGGACATACACCTCGCCGTGCTGGAAGGGCGACATGGTTCCGGGATCGACGTTGAGGTAGGGATCGAACTTCTGGATCGTGACCTTGAGGCCGCGGTGCTCGAGCAGGGTGCCGATCGAGGCGGCGGCCAACCCTTTTCCGAGGGAGGAGACCACGCCGCCGGTGACGAAGATGTATTTCACGAAGAGTTGAGACTGACCGAGTTAATAGTTAAGACGAGGAAGTCGTGGATGCAAGCAGAGCTTCGAGGTGGGGGACCTGGTCGGGGGTGTCGAGACCGATGGAATTGTCGCTTGAGATGATGACCCGGATCCTGGCGCCGTTCTCGAGGGCGCGGAGCTGCTCGAGGTGTTCGGCCTGCTCGAGGATCCCCGGGGGCCAATGCACGAATTGTTCCAGGAAATCGCGACGGTAGCCGTAGAGGCCCATATGGCGCAGGAGCTGCAAGGGGGCGGGCTCGGAGCGCCGGTAGGGAATGGGGCTGCGTGAAAAGTAGAGAGCGAATCCGTCCCGATCGACCACGACCTTCACGACCTCGGGATCGTCGAGTTGGGAGGGATCGGAGAGGGGGTTGGCAGCCGTGATCATGGGGAGGGCGGGATCGGCGACGAGGGAGGCGGCGAGGGAATCGACGAGGGAGGGATCGATGAGAGGTTCGTCGCCCTGGATGTTGATAACGTGGGTGGCCTCGGGGTAGGCGCGCACGGCTTCGGCGATCCGATCGGTGCCGCTGAGATGGTCGGAAGAAGTCATGGCGACCTCCGCGCCGAAGCGGAGGGCGGCATCGCGGATGCGGGGGTCGTCGGTGGCGACCAGGACGAAGTTGAGTTCCCGGCAAGGGCGGACCCGCTCGAAGACATGCTGAAGGAGGGGTTTGCCGGCGAGTTCGTAAAGAGGCTTTCCGGGGAAGCGGGAGGAGCCCCATCTGGCGGGGATGATTCCAGCGACACAGGCTGAGTTTCCCTCTTCAGGCACCTTGAAAATCGTTGTGGAAGAGTATAGGCCGGAAGCTGCGCGACAAGATTTTTACTTTCGAGGAATTGATTTTTCCATCGAGGGATCGACGGGGTGGGGAAGGAACTGGTAACGTGCCTCAGGGGATGGAGATTCACGAGGCGTTCAGGAGTTTGGATTGGATCGTTCTCTTCGGGTATCTGGGACTGACCACCTGGATTGGCCACCGGATGAGGGGAAAGCAGGCCTCCATCAGCGATTTTTTTGCGGGCGGACGATCGCTGCCGTGGCCGGCGGTGAGTGGATCGATCATCGCGACGGAGATCAGCGGGGTGACCTTTATCGGGGTTCCGGGAGGGGTGATGGCGGCGCAGGGCGACTTTACCTACATGATCTGGGGAATCGGTTCGATCATGGGCCGGGTCATCGTGGGGATGGTGTTTACCAAGGTCTTCTACGGGGAGCATATTTACAGCCCCTACGATTACATGGGGCGCCGCATCCAGCCCGCGGTGAAAATGCTTGCGACGGTGTTTTTCACAATCGGCTCGATCCTGGCGCAAAGTGTGCGGGTCCTGGTCGCGGCTTTGCCCCTCATGGTCGTGACGCCGTTCTCGTTCGAGGTCTGCATCCTGATCATCGGTCTTTTCGCGATCGGCTGGACGCTGATGGGGGGGATGCGGACCGTGATCTGGACGGACGTGATGCAGTTCTTCCTCTTCACGATCGGCGGGATCATCACGCTGTTCTGGATCGTGACGCATCTGGCCGGAGGCTGGGGCGAACTGTTCAGCACGGCGGGGGAGGCCGGGAAATTGCACTGGCTGGATTTGAGGTGGGGGATCACAGACGAGTTCAAATTCACCTTCTGGGTGGCAATTATCGCGGTACCCTTCCAAAACGTGGGGGCATTTGGGGTCGATCAGCTCAACGCGCAGCGCATGTTCTGCTGCAAGAACTCCCGCGACGCGTCGAAAGCGATCATTTGGAGTTCGGTGGGGCAGTTGATCACCTTCTTGATGCTGATGGTGGGAGCGGCTCTCTTCGTGTGGTATGGGGCGCACCCGCCCGGGGAGGCGGCGGCCAAGGCCATGGAATGGAAAGGGGACGGGACGCCGGGCGAACCGGACCGGGCCTTTCCGGCCTGGATCGTCACGGAATTGCCCTTGGGCCTGAGCGGGCTGATCCTGGGAGGAGTGTTTGCGGCGGCCATCTCGAGCCTCGATTCGATCCTGGCGGCACTCAGCCAGACGACGATTTCGGTGCTTTACAACCCCGAGAGGCACGGGGAGGCCCTCGACCAGAAGCATCTGGTGGCAAAATCTCGCATGTGGGTCGTGATCTGGGGGGTCTTCCTGACCGGATTCACGCTCCTGATGCGCTGGGTGAAGGAAGAAACGGATGTTCAGATCCTCCCTCTGGCCTTCGGGATGACAGCCTACACGATGGGGCCACTTCTCGGGATGTTCCTCTGCGCACTGCTGGGCCGGGGGAGGTTTGCGGGACTGCTGGTGGGCTCCGCCCTCTCGTTTGTGTGCGTGCTGTTTATTCGCGCGGACGTGTGGGCCCTCCTGCACTCGGTGGGAATGTCCTACGAATGGCTGGGGGCCCTGCCGACCTATGAGGTTGTGGGTGAAGGAGATGCCGCCGCCTTGAAGCCAAATGTCGGTTTCTACTGGGCCTGGCCCGTCACGACCATCATCACTTTTGTGTGCGGGTACTTTTGGCCGCGGCGCGGTGACGAAATTGTTTGAGGCGGATTCAATTTGTTATCGAATATCGCCCCATGGCTGTAAATCAACGTTTTACGCATTTTCGTTCTGACCAAACCCCCGTGATTCCAAGGGTTGGAGGGCTTCGTTCAGAACAAAAATGCCGTCCTGTTCTGCGGTTCCAGATTATTCTTTAGCAAATTGACTCCGCGTGATTCATTCGGTCACCTTGAAGGGCGACCT
>CAUZKZ010000333.1:0-6294 GCA_963580345.1 Verrucomicrobiia bacterium
CAGTCGAGCAGGACCGGGTGGGACGGACGCTCTCCGAGGTATCCGAAGTCGTTCGGAGTGCGGCAGATGCCGTGCCCGAAGTGGTGCTGCCACATGCGGTTCACCATGACGCGGGAGGTGCGAGGATTGTCGGGACGGCTCATCCACTTGGCAAGGGCAAGGCGACGGCCACTCGTGTTGCGTCCGTGAGCCGGTGGGGTCGCCTTCAGTTCTTCACCGCCGAAAATGGTCGGGACGCGCGTCGTGACAACCGTGTCCGACTTGACGTTGGCGTTGCCGCGAATGTGCACGTGCAAGGCCGGGGCGTCCTTGCCGCCCTCCTGCACCACTTGGGCCTCCACCGTCCCGGGGGTGGGGCGCCGCTTGTCGTGGTTGGCAATCTGGTCCTTGAGTTGCCCGCGTTTTGCGATGAGGCCCGCATCGACCCCCTTGCTTTTCGCCATCACAAGGGCGGTATCAATTGTGAAGCTGTCGCCCGCGTGCGCCTTGATTCCGAAGTCGAAGGCCTGCCCGCCGGTGGTCTGCTTCACGTGGACGGTCACCACATTGCGGCCGGTCTGCAAGGCTTCGAGAAACTTGTTGTCGGCGTCGACCTGCTCGTAGTCGCCCCGGTGTCCGCTCCGCTTCAAGACGGGCTGGCCGTTGAGATAAAGGTCGACGTCCTCGTCGTGAATGAGGGAGAGCTTGAGAGCCTTGGGAGTGCTCTCGAGAAGGAAGGTGGTCTGCGCCCAAAGGTCGTTCGTGGTCCAGGCCGTGTTCACCTTTGCGCCCGGGGCACCTTGTGATCCAAATCCGGCCGCGCCCTTCTTCCACTTCGCGTTTTCGGCGCGGAAGCCCACCGCGGACCAGTCGGCCGGGGGATTCTCGGTCGTGTAGTGCCAGGTCGCGGGCTGGGGATCGCGACCGTCGTGCACAAGAGACTTGAGCTTGCCTTCCGTGGCGCTGAGGCGTCCCTTCAGGCTCGGGTAGGCTTTGACGAGCTGCGCCGCCATGCGCTTTTCGGTCTGGGCCAGTTCCACCACGAAGCGTTTGCCGTTCTCTTCGTGTTTCTTCAATTCCTCCTGGTAAGCGGCGTCCTGTTCCCCGCCGCCGACCTTCTCGATATTGGCCCCGCCCTTGCCGGGCTGCTTCACACCACGGAAGAAGGCCATAAAGCTGTAGTAGTCTACCTGCGAAATGGGATCGCCCTTGTGATCGTGGCAACGCGCGCAACCGATCGTCATCCCGAGCATGCCTTCCGCCGTGATGCGTACGTCGTCGTCGAGGTTGTCGAAGAGGTGTTGCAGGCGGTCCGCCGGTTCGTCGTCCCACTGCATGAGGCGGTGGAAGCCGGTCGCGATCATGGAATTCTTGTGAGGTTTCTCGATTTCGTCGCCTGCGAGTTGCTGCAAGACAAACTGGTCGTAGGGGAGGTCGGCGTTGAAGGCATCGATCACGTAGTCCCGGTAGCGCCAAATGTGCGGTTTTTCGGAGTCGCGCTCGAACCCGTTCGACTCGGCGTAGCGCACGATGTCGAGCCAGTGGCGGGCCCACTTCTCGCCGTAGTGCGGAGAATCGAGGAGGCGGTCGATCACCTTTTCCCACGCCTCGGGCGACTTGTCGTTTTCGAAGGCCTCCACATCTTCGAGGTTCGGCGGCAGGCCGGTGAGATCGAAGCTGGCGCGGCGGATCAACTCGCGGCGGCCGGCCGGGCCGTTGGGTTTCAGGCCCTCCTTCGCCATCCGGCTGTAGAGGAAGGCGTCGATCGGATTCTTGCCCCAAGTCGGGTGATTCACGAGCGGAACGGTGGGACGCTTCAGCGGCTTGTAGGACCAAAAGGCCTTCGTGGTGGCGTTGATCGACGTGCTCTCGGATTTTTCTTCGTGGACCTCGTGAAGGAAATCGGCGTCGGCGCGGGTCCACGGCAGGCCGCGCTTCACCCACTCTGCAAAGAGGGCGCGATGCTCGGCCGAGAGCTTGGACTTCGGCGGCATCTTGATATCCTCGTCCTCGTAACTGATGGCATGCAGGATCAGGCTTTTTGCGGGCTCCTTGGCGTCGAAGGCCGGACCGTGCTCGCCGCCGATCGTGATCCCTTTCCGGCTGATCAACTGCAGCCCGGACTTGATCTTGATGCGGTCATTCTTGTCCTTGCCGCCGTGGCACTTGAAACAGTTTGCCTCGAGGAGGGGGCGAATCTTCTCCTGAAAGAACTGGATGTCTTCACTCTCGAAGGATTGCGCGCTGGCAGTGGCGGCGGCTAGAAGAGGAATGATCAGAAATCGCTTCATGTCCTGGCAAATTGTTGAATCCATCCAAGTCGGGTTGAGATCGTATCGGCGTGGGACCGGACCAGGCGGCCCGCGTTGTCCAGTTCGGTGTCCGGCAATCGCGGGGCAGGAGCGGTGATCCAGATACTGGCGGCTGGGTGGCTTTTTGCATCGAATATTGGCGCCCCTACGCAGTACTGCCCTTCCATCTCTTCGGAGAGGTCGAATCCGTAGCCTCGCTCCCTGACCTTCGCCAACTCCGCCTCGAAGGCCTTCACATCCGTGATCGTGTTAGGCGTGAAGCGTTTGAAAGGCATCTGGCGCAGGATCGCGGTTCTCTCCTTCCCGGACAAGTAGGCCAGCATGGCTTTGCCGGGCGCCGCGGAGTGGAGCGGAAAGCGCACTCCGGGATCGATCGAGAAACGAAAGGAGTGCGTCCCGGGAACATGGTCGAGGACCACCCCCTCATGACCGATCCTCGTTCCCAGCAATACCGTCTCTCGCGTGAGGTCACGCAGTTCGCGCATGACCCCCAGGGAGTTTTTGAAGAGGTTCGCCTCCGAGACCGCCGTGGCGCCGAAGGTGATGAACTTGGAGGTGAGCCGGTAACGCTTTGAGTTTTCGAGGCGCTCCAGGTAGCCGTTCTCCAGCAGAGTCACCGCGATCCGGAAGGCGCTGTTCTTCGGGATCCGAAGCAACTCGCTGAGCTCCGTCACATTAAGGCCGGAATGGTATTGACCCAACAACTCCACCACCGCCAGGGCCCGGTCCAGAATCGGAACCCGGTAGCGACTCAAGTCAGTAGTTGATTTGTGGTTTCCGTTTGTCATTTCAAACGCGCCTCAAGAATTCTACTCCAGATTCGCGACAGTCCATACAGAAAAAAGATGCCACGTGAGGGTGACACGTCACCTGTTTCCCAACGTTTTTTCCCTCAAATCCCCCAAAATACCGCTTCTCCGTTGCGGGCTGGAATCGCAGCCACAGCGGTCCGAAGCTGATAATCAAGGGTATCGTAAGAATCGCGTGGAGGGAGGTGGTCACCGCCAACGGGATCTGGGCAAGCTCGTCCACGCGCGGAGAGTGTCCGGACCCCTCGCCTTGGCAAGCGGCGGCACCCCGCCCGTCTCCAATTGATCGGTTCCGTGGACCCCGGGAGTCCCACGCCATCGTCATGCGACAATTTGCATGGCAGGCGAAGGGGGCCATCACCTCGCGACGCGCTTCCCATCCTCGCTCAGCGTCACTCTCGTCGCCGTTTTCGCCATCGCATCCAGCTCTACCGTCGTAAAACGCGTGCTCATGATGTAAGGAGCCTCCCCCTCGTCCCAATGTCCGTAGGTGGTCACCACAAACGTTCCGTCGGGGAGCACCTCGACGCCCGGATAAGTCGTGTCGGCCCCTTTCGTGTTGTCAAGCAGGCGCAGGACATACTGCCCCGGGCGTCCCTTCACGACATCCTCGTAGGTTCCCAGCCACGCCGTGCAGTCGCCATCGGTCGGCGGGAGGGCGTTTCCCTTCGCATAACGCCCGCGAAAGACGATAAGGAGCCGTCCGTCCGGAGCATACCTGCACGTGTGCCGATCACCCGTGAGCGTGATCGGCAACTCGCGCGGCTCGCTCCACGTCTTGCCCTCGTCGTCCGAGACGATCAGGTGCGAGTTCTTGACCCGCCTGTTTTCGCGCAGCAACACCGCCAGTTGCTTGCCGTCCGGCGAGCGCACGATGCCGGGCTCGCAGAGGTGCACTGCTCCGTCTCGCTGGATCTCCCGTGGAAACGACCACGTGAGCCCTCCGTCCTCCGTGTTGGTCTGGTAGAGCCGGAACTCGCTCGGTTTCCGCACTTTGCCGTTCGCCGCGAAAAAGCGTCCGTCGTCGTGAAAGAGCGCCAGATAGCGGCCCTTACCGGTTTTCAATGCCTGGTGCGACCCCATCACCACGATTCCTCCCCAGTCTCCCGCCTTCTCCAACTCGCTCCACGTCATCCCGTCGTCCTCCGTCACGGCGACGCGCGCCGGATAGAGACCCGACCACAGGATGATGCGCTTTTTCCCGTCCGGTCCCGTCATGCGATGCAGGGTCGGCACTTCCCTGGAGGTCGCCCAGGTGGCGGGCGTTGGCAGCCGTTCGCTCCAGGTCTTCCCGCCGTCCGCGCTTCGCTTGTAGACAATCGCTCCCCGCCCGTGTCCCTTGGGATAGACCGCCAGGATTGTTTTGCCGTCATCGAGCAGACAGGTCGAGACGTGCCCGAGGTACTGTCCCTTTTCCCGGTCGACCACCACCTGCCGCTCCTTGTCGTCAGCGAGATTCAGAAAAGTGACCTCTGGTCCAGCCAGCAGTTGCACGGCCGTCAATCCTCCCAGCCCAGCGATCCATTTCATACCAATCCTCTACTTCCGATCCTCCCAGGTCACAACCAGCGAAATCTGTGGTCACCCTCCCCTTCCGTCGCTAGAGGTTCCCTCATGGCCGACAGCAAGCCCTGCTGTTCACCCTCCCGCGAGGGCAAGGAACTCGCCGTGCCGGACCTCCCCCGCTCTCCCGCCGCGGGCTCCACCGACGGGATGGTGCTGATCGAGCAGGAGTCCTTCCTGATGGGCGACGAGGGCCCCGAGACCTGGCCGGGCGACGGCGAGGGGCCGGTGCGCAGGGTGCGGCTGGCGCCCTATTACCTCGATCGTACGGCCGTCACCAACGTGCAATTTTCCGCCTTCGTGGACGCCACCGGCTATCGGACCGAGGCCGAGCGCATTGGTTGGTCATTCGTCTTCGCCAACCAGATCCCGAAGGCCCATCTCAAGCGCCTGCAGTTCGACCGCGCCTTCGGCATCGAGTGGTGGGCCAAAGTGGAGGGCGCCTCCTGGAAAAAACCGGGCGGACCCGGCACCAACATTCGCAAGCGAGTCGATCACCCGGTCGTGCACGTTTCGTGGCACGATGCCCGCGCCTACTGCGGGTGGACCGGCAAGCGCCTGCCGACCGAAGCGGAGTGGGAAGGTGCAGCCCGCGGCGGGCGCGAGGGGAAGCTCTACCCGTGGGGCGACGAGCTCACCCCCGCGGGCAAGCACCGCTGCAACATCTGGCAGGGCCGCTTCCCGCAGGAGGACACCGCAGAGGACGGCTACGCCGGCACCGCTCCAGCCCGGTCGTTCCAGGCCAACGGGTTCGGGCTCTACAACATGATGGGCAATGCCTGGGACTGGGTGGCGGACTGGTTCGATCCCGACTATCCCCGGCGCGCTCCTGCCGGGAATCCCACCGGCCCCGAGACCGGCCGCGAGAAAGTGATCCGCGGCGGCTCCTTCCTCTGCCACGCCTCTTACTGCAACCGTTACCGCAATGCGGCTCGCACCAAGGTCACCCCCGACTCCTCGACGTGCCACCTCGGCTTCCGCGGGGCCCTCTCGGCGTAGTTGCCTGTCGCCCGGTCCGATGGAAGGGCGCAAATTTCGCCCGGTTCCCGCAGAACCGAACCAGAGTCCGCCGGCGACCGGCGGGACGGCCCCTCTTCGCCGAGGCAACGGAGAGCTCATTCTTGGCTCTCGTTCCTCGAACGAAGAATGGTCGAGATGACAGGATTCGAACCTGCGACCTCTTCACCCCCAGATAAGAAACTTTCGTTGTTATCACGTCGGTTCGCTTCGCAACACCAAACAAACCTCTACATTGTGGCGATTTTTGATCACATTCTGGCGACTAATTGTGGCGAATTAGTGGCGAAGCATTCAGCCAATGTCCGACTGGCCTTGGACAATCCTCGCGCAATGAGCGCCCTTGAGATGCAACGCTCACGGATTCTCCCGACCTCCCCCGACGTCCGCTATTAAAAGAAGCGGACATTCCAATTCGTTCCCAAATCGAAACTGCAGACCGTCTTTGCCAAGGCTAGCGCAAATGGCGCCAAGCTGAGGCGCAACCGACGGTAACTAAATTCGGAACCACAGCCATCCCATAGACTGAGGTATTAATGGGTGGCTGGCGGCCGATCCCACCTAGGATCGGCCTGATGAAAAAACAAAAACCAGCCAATTCGAGATTCCCCGTC
>CAUZKZ010000334.1:0-6273 GCA_963580345.1 Verrucomicrobiia bacterium
TCGCTCAATGCTGCGCTGGACCACTACGCCAGCTATCCCGGCAAAGCCCTCGCCCTACTCCGCACGGCATGCCCATTCACGACCTAACCAGCCAATCGCCCTGGGGAGGTTCGGGATTCCAAACTAATAGACTTCACTAAATAAAAAAAGTATACGATGACAGATAGTATTTGGTGTTTGATGGCCTTGTTCCATCAACTTCACCCGGTTCATGAAAACAAACCTCTTTGGCCTGATGCTTGCTGTGGCGTTGGCCTCTTCCTCCACCTGCCTGAGCGTGCGCGTGCCTGACGCCGCGGCGTTTGTCTCGGGCGAGTGGGCCTTTCTGTTTCCGGGTCAGGAGGGCCTCGCGGTCCCTCACCTCAAATTGTATGCGCCGTTGGAACCGGCCCTGGATTGGGGAGAAACGCCTGGCCGGACCCGCTTGGTGGGCCTTGGCGAAGCGGAGTCGACCTCTCATGCCTCCCTGGCGGCAGATCTCGCCGAATCCCTGTCGCGGCCGGACCGGGTCGAGGACGAGTTGGAAGGACTGGCCGACGAGGTCGTTCCGATGCGGGTCGACGATCCGGCGGCCGAGGAGGAGACGGAACCTGCCCGCTTTCTGTCGATCACTCTCACCAAGTCCGGACGCACGGCTTCGACTTTCACTACCGTCCCCGAACCGGCCCTCACTTTTTCCGGCGTGCTTACCGGACTCCTCTTCCTTTTTGCACGCCGTCGCAGATTCTCTTGATTGGTATTCATTGGAAATGACAACGCCTGTTGGTGAGCAGGGGCGCGGGCAACCGCGTCCCTGCCCGCGTACAGGGGATGCTATCCAAATTTATGAAACGTTGAGGTCTACTCACCTGCCATGGACGCCGGGTCCAGGGCGGAACTCAGTTGCTCGGCAGTGATTCCAAGCTCTTCGAGGCGCTCCGCACACAATTCCCGCACGGGCCGTCCGGTCTCCACCGATTCCTTGGCAATCTTGCTGGCCTGGTCGTAACCGATGACGGGCGCCAGGGAGGTGACCATGGAAAGGGAGTACTCGATGAGTTCCTCGCAACGCTCGACGTTGGCGGTGATGCCGTCCACGCAGCGCTCGCGGAAGATGGCGCAGACATTGGTGAGGAGCCGGATGCTCTCGAGGAGGCACTTCGCCATCACGGGCATGAAGACATTGAGTTCGAAGTGGCCGTTGGCACCGCACCACGTGACGGTGGAGTTGTTTCCGAAGACGCGGGCGGCCACCATCGTGACCGCTTCGCACATGACCGGGTTCACCTTTCCAGGCATGATGGAGGATCCCGGCTGGGTGGCGGGAAGAGAGAGTTCGCCCACCGCACAACGAGGACCGGAGCCCAGCAGACGCAGATCGTTGGCGACCTTGTAGAGGCTGACCGCGATGGTGTTCAGTTGCCCGTGGCATTCGACCAGGGCATCCTTGGCGGCCTGGGCCTCGAAGTGATTCTCCGCTTCACGGAATGCAATCCCGGTCTTCTCTGCAATGAAGGCGATGGCCCTGGGAGGGAAGTCGGGATGACAGTTCAACCCGGTCCCCACCGCCGTGCCTCCGAGGGCCAGTTCGTGGATGGCCTTGAGGGCCTTGTGAGAGCGATCGACCGCGCGGGTGAGTTGCATGGCGTAACCCGCGAACTCCTGGCCGAGGCGGACCGGGGTGGCATCCATCAAGTGGGTGCGACCGATCTTGAGGACGCCGTGAAATTCTTTTGCCTTGGCGGTGAGGCCGTCGTGCAACGCTTCGAGCGAGGGCAGCAGATCCTCTTTCAGAGCCACCCCGACCGCGATGTGCATTGCGGTGGGAAAGGTATCGTTCGAAGACTGCCCCTGGTTGACATCGTCGTTGGGGTGCACCGGCTTTTCCTCGCGCGAGGCATCGATGGCCACTCCCGCCAGCTGCGCACAGCGATTGGCGATGACCTCGTTGGCGTTCATGTTGGTGGAAGTGCCGGAGCCGGTCTGGTAGACGTCGACCGGGAAGTGGGCGTCGAGCTTGCTCTCGTAGACTTCCTGCGCGGCCTGCTCGATGAGCCTCGTCTTTTCGACCGGGACGTGACCCAACTCGCCATTGACGCGGGCCGCAGCCCACTTGATGAGGCCAAAGGCCCGCACCATCCCGGCTTCCACCGGCTCGTGGGAGACGGGGAAATTCAGCACGGCGCGCTGGGTGGAGGCTCCATAAAGGGCGTCGGCCGGGACCGGCAATTCGCCCATCGAGTCGCGTTCGAGGCGGGTGTCGCGCATGGGCGTAGGAGAACTGCTCGGCTTGAAATTGGACAGGCAAATCTGTGCCGGCCCTGGTCCCGCCGGGATCAGTCGCGCCGAACCTGGAAAAACGACTGGAGGGCCGGACGGGGCACGGTCAGTTCGTGGGTGAAATCGTTTGCAGGGCCGGCCGTCGTGACGGTGGCGTTCCCGAAGTCGAGGGCGGCGCTCTCCAGCAAATGGTAGGACAGCCCGGGGAATGACGACCACCTCACTGTTACCGCGGCCGGGGCCTCCCGGGGCGTTATCGCGAGGATGCGCAGGTAGTCGGCGCTGCTGAGCGAGTCGGTCATGTTGCGCAGCTCTTCGCCGTCGGGACTGCCATCGCGGTCGGAGTCGGTTTGCGAATCGTCGACCCCGACGCTGAGCCCATAGGCCGGATCGGCGGAATCGATGAGAGGAGAACCGGGCAGCGGCGGCAGGGTGGGCAGGTCCCCGCGGTAAACGGCGAGAGGGGCGAGGCGGGGATCGAAGGGGTTCTCCGGAGTGCCGATGTATTGTCCCCGGAAATTCTTTTGGCCCGGACCGGCCGAGGGCGGTCCCAAAACGTTGTTTCCGTCGTTCGCTCCGATAAAGCAGGTGCCCCGAAGCGCGATGTCGCCTTCCGCGTCGTCGCCGTCGATTGTGGCGGTGTTTTCCGCCATGACACAGTTGTGCAGATTGATGGCGCCGGTCCGGCTGTAGGTTCCCCCGCCGGTGCCGGCTCGATTTGCATGGATCGTGCAGTGGGTGAATGTCGGGCTGGATTGGTTGGACTCAATCGCGCCGCCGTTGGTGCGCGCTTCGTTGTCGGCGAAAGTGCAATTGGTGGCTGACAGTTCGAACGCGAGGTCGATGCTCAAGGCGCCCCCGGTGGCTTCGGAGCGGTTTCCGATCAGGGAGCAGCGGTGCAGGGTGCACCTTGCGGTGCCGAGTTTCACGGCGCCGCCGCCCTGGGGAAAGCCAAATTGCTCGAGGGCACTGTTGCGCTCGAAGAGGCAGTCTACGATCTCGCTGCTGAAGACCGCACTGAAGTAGATCGCCCCGCCACTCTCGGCCTGGTTGTCGGTGAATCGGCAATGGGATGCCGAGAGATCCTCCATGGCATCGAAGGCGTAGACCGCCCCGCCGACTCCTTCGGGAGTGCGGTTCTCCTCGAAGACGGAATGCGAAATGGTGACGGGACCGCCTTCGATACTGATCGCACCGCCGAACCCGGCTTCATTGAGCAGAAATGTCGAGTTTGTAATGGTGGCTTCGGAATCATTCAGCTGGATCGCCCCTCCGCTCGTCCTGGAATCGTTTTCCCGGAACTCGCAGCCATCGATTACGAAGTCCGGATCAGCCACCTCCATCTGGCTGCCGAGAAGAATCGTAGCTCCGGCCAGAGCGGCGCTAAAGGTGATCCGGTCCGAACCGGGGCTCGCGCCGGCGTCCGTCACCGCTTCCCGAAGCGAGGTGACTCCGTCGTCCGGAATCTCGGTGTCCTGGTCGGTATCGACCACGATCTCGGCGGCGAGGCCGAGTGGGATCGTGATTGCTCCGAGGGCGAGGACCCCCGCCAGGGCGCGATTGGCGGCGTGAGCGGCGCGGAAGGGCGATCTTGTCACGGTTGGGGATTAATCAGAATCGGCTGGAATCCGGACGGAGTTTCGGAGCTCTAGCGGCCGGATTTCTCGCCGGCCGCGCAAAAAACCCTTGAATCGGCCCGGAATCTGCGTAAGAGACGCGCTCCCATGGCGAAGAAGTGCTGGATCCACCGGAACAAGCGCAAGCAGCGCACCGTTGCGAAGTATGCCGAACTCCGGCGCAAGCTCAAGGAGGAGAAGGACTACGTGGGCCTGAGCATGCTCCCCCGCGATGCCAGCCCGACGCGGGTCGTGAACCGTTGCGAGGTCACCGGCCGCCGCCGCGCCTATTTGCGCCGTTTTCAGCTTTCGCGGATTTCCTTCCGTGAGCTGGCGTCCGCCGGAATGATTCCCGGCGTGACAAAGTCGAGCTGGTAGATTAGGTTTATGTGCTCGACCACCGGCGGCCTTGAACCTCCCTGTCCGCCGCGTCCCCGATGCCAATTTACGAGTATCTATCAGAGAATCCCGAAGATCCGGAGCGAAGTTGCCGCATATGCTCGCGGGGGTTCGAATTGAGGCGGCCGATGGACCGGGCCCCCTTGGAAGCGTGTCCGCTGTGTAAGAACCCGGTGAAGAAGGCCGTCAGCCGGGTCAGTTCTCCGCGCGTGGCCAAGCCGTTCTCCGCCAGGGAGGCGAAGCGGGCCGGGTTCACGGTTCTCGAGAAACGGGACGAAGGAGTGTTTGAGAAATTATAATTGGGCGCTGGATGAGCTTGGATATTGATTCCGTCCTGGCGTTTGGCGGCGAATTGCACACGGAGTTTCCGCCGCTCAAGACCGTTATTTTCTACCTGCTGGGAATTTTCATCTTCCTGTCCCTGAACGCATTTTTTGTGGCGGTGGAATTCGCCCTGGTGAAGGTGCGCAAGAGCCAGCTCATCGAGGCGCAGGAGAGGCGGCCGAAGCGCGCGAACCTTGCGCTCCACGCCCTCGCAAAGCTGGATGGCTACCTGTCGGCGGGGCAGCTCGGGATCACGGTCGCCTCACTGGCCCTCGGGATGCTCGGAGAGCCGCTCGTGGCGCACTTTGTCGGGCCCATCCTGGCCGGGACCTCCCTCCCGGAGTGGGCCATGCACACAATCTCGTTCGTCATTGCGGCCGCCTCGTTTTCGTATGTGCACGTCGTGGTCGGGGAACAGGTTCCCAAGGTCCTCGCGATCCGCAAGGCGCTGCCCATGACTCTCTGGCTGATTCAGCCCATTCACTGGTTCTACCGCGTCTTTGGGTGGGCCATCGCGGTGATCAACGGTTCGGCGGGGTTCATCCTGCGGAAGGTCTTCAAGGTGGAACCGGCCGGCCACGAGGAGGTTCACAGCGCGCAGGAGCTGGCGCACCTGGTGGAGGAGAGCGAGAAGCACGACGAGGTCACCGAGACGGAACGCGAGATCCTGATCAATGCCCTGGAGCTTAACGACCTCAAGGTGCAGGACGTCATGACCCCGCGCAGCGACGCGGTGATCTTCGACATGGACGCACCCTTCAAGAAGAACCTCGAGATCGCCTCGCGGACCAAGCACACCCGTTTTCCGCTGGTGCGCGGGCACCTCGACAACGCCCTGGGTCTCATCCACATCAAGGATCTCCTCACCCTCACTGCCGAGGAGGACCCGGACCTGATGCGCATCAAGCGCGAGCTCAAGATGGTGCCGGAGACCATGCCGCTCGACACCCTGCTGACCTTCTTCCTTCGCGAGAAAGCCCACCTCGCACTGGTGGTGGACGAGTTCGGCGATCCTTCCGGTCTGGTCTTCCTCGACAACGTGATCGAGGAACTGGTGGGTGACATCCAGGACGAATTCGACAACGAACGCAGTGCCTTCACGCGCGTGAGCGAGAGCGAATTCATTGTGGAGGGCGCGATCAGCCTGAATGAATTGTCCGATCACGTCCCGGCCATCGGGTTGGAGAGCGGGGAGGTCACGACTGTGGGGGGATACATCACGCAGCAATTGGGCCACCTGCCGGAGCCGGGGGAAGGGGTGGAGATCGAGGGCTACGAGGCCAAGGTCACCAGCACCGACGGCCGGCGCGTGGGGCAGGTGCACTTCCGAAAACTCGAGCCGGAGGAAGAGGGCGAGGTGGATTCGGAAATCGAGGGTGCGGCCTGATCAAAGGCGCGGGTCCTCCAAAAAGTCTCCTTGGGAGGGAATAAACCTCCCTTGTGGGACCTCCGCTCCTTGAAGCAGCGCTCGAGGCGGTTATGGTCGTAGATGCCCCTTGACCGGGCGAAAAGCATTGTGTTTCAATAATATGAGAATGACCAAAGCGGTACTAGCCCGACTTTCACGATTCGGGAAGATTTGAGGGAGCGGACCCCTGTTTTTCAGGGGTCGGACTCGAAAGGTCTCCCCCACAACTACGATTTGCTTTGGTCCTGGTGGCGGATCTCTGGTGGG
>CAUZKZ010000335.1:0-6267 GCA_963580345.1 Verrucomicrobiia bacterium
TTCGATGAGATTTCACCCCTTCCGCCCCCTGCACCCCCACCAACCCCGCCCGACAGGCGCCCAGGGACGCCGGGGTCAGAAAAGCGATTCCTTAGCAATCCTTAGCAATCAGAAAAGCGATTCCTTAGCAATTTCATTGATGACGGAGGCACCGTCGTTTATTGAAAGAGAAACAACATGTTTTGTAATCGTTACGAAAACACACTCTCTTGTGGTCGGAGCGCACTGAGAGTCATGGTCTTATTTGTCATTCTTGCTGCGCCCGGCGTTGCTCAGGAGACTTCCGATCTCGTTCCAGACGCAGCTCCGATCAGTGGTCAGTTGAGAGTGGCTACCTGCCAGTTTCCTGTATCGGACGATATTGCTGCAAATGCAGTGTGGATCCGAAAGCAGATGCGTGAGGCCAACCGGCAAAAGGCTGATATCGCGCATTTCTCGGAAGCCGCTCTGTCGGGATACGCCGGACCGGATTTCAAAAGCCTGGAGGACTTCGACTGGGACGCTCAGCGAACCGAACTCGAATCGATTCTTGGGCTGGCTCGTTCCCTGAAGTTGTGGGTTGTCCTGGGGGCAACTCATCAACTCAGCGGTTCTCATAAGCCGCACAATTCACTGTACGTGATCAATGACGGTGGCGAACTCGTAGACCGATACGACAAACGCTTCTGTACCGGCGGTGACCTCAGGCACTATTCGCCCGGCGATCACTTCGTAACGTTTGAGGTCAACGACGTTCGCTGCGGATTGTTGATTTGCTACGACATCCGCTTTCCCGAACTGTATCGACAGTACAAGAAGCTCGGTGTTCGGATGATGTTCCACTCGTTCTACAACGCCCGCCAGAGGCCGGGCTCGATTCATCCGAAAATCATGCCGCCAACCGCGCAGGCGCGAGCGGCATCAAACCACATGTTTACTTCAGTCAACAACTCCTCGGCCCGGCATAGCTGGGAGAGCATCTTTATCACTCCAGACGGCTTGATGAGTAAACGCCTAATTTTGGACGAACCTGGCGTGATGGTTAACCGAGTTGACACGCACAAACGGTACTACGACGCCAGTGGTGCTTACCGCCTGGACAGCATCAATGGAAAGTGGAACAGCGGCCAAACAGTTGACGACACGCGCTCCAAAGACCGACACGCTTACTGAAACCGGGAGACCTGCACACCTGAAATAGTCCTTCCACTCGAAAAGCGAGAATTGATTCGGCAGTGAATTCGGCAGGAGAATCGTCTGGCCCAGCACCGGTTCGAGGTTTGCCGGAGATGGCACGAACGGCAGTAAGGTATACCAAACGTCATCAAGTTTGCGGAAATCTCTTACGCAAAAATCCGCAAACTTGATGCAGGCGAGTATAGTTCCTGAAAACTTGCACCCCCACCTTCCCCGCCCGACAGGCGCCCAGGGACGCAGGGGCTAGAAAAGCGATTTACTAGCACTCGTTCAAGAACCACCATGTTGCTCGTTTCGGGGACACGTGGTATGACCCTTCCTACGGAACGAAAGTTGTCGATGCCGACACCGGCGCGGCTGCTCACCAGGCCACCTTTTTTCCTGCAACGGTTCCTGCAATACACGCTTCAAATCACCGCATTTCCCTGCATTTTAGCGACATTTTGCCACCCTGCAAAAGGAGAGGCTCAGGGGCGTTAACCTCCTGAGCCTCATTGGTTACGGGGGCAGGATTTGAACCTGCGACCTTCAGGTATGAGCCAGTGACCTGATCTGGTCGTGCCCCAATCCGCCAAATCTGACAAACCAATTCTCTGCCCGTTCACACCCGCTGACCCATACGTGAGCGGCTGTGGGCGTGGGGGACGTGCCCCCTACCCGTGGTGGGGTGCGGGAGGCTCGGGAAAGAGGCGGGAGCCCCTGCCCCGGTCCTGCGGTGAGGCGGGGCGATGGGCGGGCGGGGCTGGGGTGACTGGCGGAGAGCGCGGGGGCGGCGTTCGGCCAAGCGCTCGGCCTCCGCGCGCTGGGACCCCTCGTCGCGCTTCTGAAATCCGCGATACTACGAGTCTAGTAAAACCGAATCAGCACCGCGTCCGGGACTGCAAACGATCAAAGAACGATGTGGAAAATGGCAAAGAAGTGGCAAAGACTGGTCAAATGCTACTTTTTTCAGCTCCGCAGTTCCCGTGTAACTCATTGAAAGTGAGGCAGTAGCAGGGGCGGGAATCGAACCCGCGACCCAAGGCTTATGAGTCCTTTGCTCTACCCCTGAGCTACCCTGCCGTTTCGGAGAGGCGGGGGGACTATATCGCTCTGGAGCGGCGGTCGACAGCAAAAATCCGCCCTCCCGGACGATCCGCATTGCTTTGACATCGAGCGGCCCGCTGCGCAGATTTCCCGCCACTTGTGGCTGACGCTCGATTCACCCTTCTCAACCGCGCCAACGAAATCGGAGCGAACAGCTATCTCCTCGAAATCGACAAGACGCGGGTCATTCTGGATGCCGGGATGCACCCCAAAAAGGAGGGACTCGGGTCCATCCCGCGCTACGAGGACCTGCGCCACGACAGCATCGACGCCATCGTGGTGACCCACTCCCACCTCGACCACGTCGGCACTCTTCCGATCCTGATGCGCGAGCAGCCCTCGGCGCGGGTGTTCATGACGCCCGGGACCGCCGCCCTGGCAGAAGCCCTCCTCCACAATTCCGTCAACGTCATGAAATCGCAGCGGATCGAGCACGGAATCCAGGAGTATCCCCTTTTCACTCATCGCGCCATCGATGAACTGGTACCACGCATCGAGCCGCGCGATTACGAAAAGCCCTTCGACCTCGATTGGAAGGGCGCGGTGCGAGCCACCTTTTTCGACGCGGGCCACATTCTCGGTTCGTCCGGCGTCCTGCTGGAGGGCCATGGGAAGCGCTTCTTCTACAGCGGGGACGTGCACTTCGAAGACCACGCCCTCATCAAGGGCGCCCGCTTCCCGGACCTCGGCGCCCTCGATGCCCTCATCGTGGAGAGCACCCGGGGCGACACCCCGCGCAAGGAGGGCTACCGCCGCGAGATCGAAGAGGAGCGCTTCATCGGAGACATCCGGGCCTGCCTCGAGGGCGGCGGCTCCGCTCTCATTCCCGTTTTCGCGATCGGCAAGACCCAGGAGGTGCTCACCATGGTCCACGAGTGCAAGGGCGCCGGCCGCCTCCCGGATGCCCCGGTCTACATCGGAGGACTGAGCACCAAGATGACCATCATCTACGACAAATTCTCCGACACCTCCCGCCGTATGCTCCCGGGCTTCAAGATCCTGCGCGACATGGATCCCATCACCGGAAATCGCCGTGGACGACGCCAAATCCCCAAGGAACCGGGATGTATCTACGCCCTTTCCAGCGGGATGATGACCGAGAAGACCACCTCCAACGGCTTCGCTCGGGGATTTATCGATGATCCCAAGAACTCTCTCCTGTTCGTCGGTTACGCCGATCCCGACAGCCCCGGCGGCCACATCCGCGCCGGAAAACGCGGCGACTTGATCGACCTCGACGCCGCCCTTGCAAAGGTCCAGCTGAACTGCGACGTCAAGGTCTACGACTTCAGCGGCCACGCCCCCCGCGATCAACTCCTGAAATTCATGCAAGGTACCGGCGCGGCGCAGACTATCCTCGTCCACGGCGACCCCGCGGCCTCCCATTGGTTTGCGGATCAGGTCGACAATTCCCTGATCCCGCCCTCCGGGAAAGCCGTCGCGCTCTGATGCGGGAATCGCGATCCCGGGATCGCGAACTGCTTCTACGGTCCGCCGCCCTTCAGTTCATCGAGCTCTTTCCGCAGGGCCATCACTTCCTGCTTGGTCTCGCAGAGCCGGGCGATCTCGCGCCGGATTCTGAGTTCGGCCCTGGCCGGTTTTGCGGGGTTCCCAAAATAGGCACCCGGCTCCCTGATGCTCCTGAACGCCGCGGACCGCCCCCCGAGTCGCACTCCGCTTGCGATCTCGATGTGGGCATTGATACCAGCCTGGGCCGCCAGTGTTACGTAGTCGCCCAGCCTGGCGCTCCCCGCCACTCCGCTCAGGGCGATCAACAAACAATGCTGCCCGACCTGCACGTTGTGCGCGACCTGCACCAGATTATCGATCTTGGTGCCCTCCCCGATCACGGTCTTGCCGAACCGGGCCCGGTCGATGCAGGCATTCGCCCCGATTTCGACCTCATCACCTATCTCCACGATCCCGATCTGGGGAATCTTCTGGTGTTTTCCCTCCACAAACTCGTAGCCGAATCCATCCCCGCCTACCACCGCACCGGGCTGCATGATGACCCGGTCGCCAAGCACGCACCCTTCGCGAACCGTCGTGTTCTGGTAAAGCAGACAGTCGCGCCCGATGCGCGCCCCACGGCCCACCACCGCCCCGGAACAAATCTCCGTTCCCGCCCCGATCACCGCGCCCGCTTCAATCACCGCGCCCGGATGAACCGCCGCCCCTTCGTCAACCCGCGCGCCCTCCGCGACGTGGGCCCCGGGACGAATTCCGGCTTGAAAGGCCCGCGCCAGTTCCGCCGCTTTCTTCGCCAGCGCCGCCAAGGCGAAGGAGGGATTCTCCACCTGGATCAAGGCCACCCCTTCCGGACCGGAGTCCACCTCGGGCGTAACCAGCACCGCCCCGGCCTTGGTCTGTTCGAACTGTTCCCGGTATTTCGCGGCCCCGAAAAAGCTCAGGTCGGATGGACCCGCCTCCTCCAGAGTCGCGACGCCGCAGAGGCGCGTGGCGGCATCGCCGACCAAAAGGGTCCCCTCCACCAAGCCCGCAATTTCATCGAGCCGAAATTCCACGGCAACACCAAGGGCGCGAGCGCTACTTGTCCTCTTTCTTGGGCGTCGCAGCCGGAGCGTCCTTGTTCAACGCATCGAGCAGCCCGGGCGTGATGTCGGTGGCGTCCTTGGTGTAGAGCAGGAAGGGAACCTGCGAGGTGCTCAAGCCCGAGCGGTCAAAGACATAGTCGTAGTCATCGGCCTTGGCGCGGTCCTCCACCAGCTTGCGGATTTCTTCCAGGATTCCACGCATCTTCTGCACCATCTTCTCGTTGAGGGCGGTATTGCGGCGCTGCAGGAACTCGCGGCGCTCGCGGTCGAGGGCGACTCCTTCCTGGGTCTTCATCTGGAAGTTTTTGAAGAGATCCTGCTTCTTCTTGTCGCTGATGGCCGGGTCATCGAGCTGCTTGCGCAGGCCCTGCAGTTCGCCCTCGAGGTTTCGGATCGTCTCGAGGCGCTCGTTGTTGTTCTGCTGGATCTTGGCGCGCTCGACGTTGATTTCCTTCTGTGCCTCGTTGGTGCGGTGATACTGCTTGAAGAGCATCTGCATGTCCACGGTGGCGATCTTCAGCGAATCCTGCGCGACCGCAGGGACGGCGAGCAAAAAGGTTCCGGCGGCGGCAAGGGTAAGTTGGCGAAGGGTCATTTTGTTAGCTGTTCTTAGGAGTTCGGGGAGCTTGGAGAGAAAATCGGGGGCCGTCAAACCCCAACCCGACAACCCAACTCCGGGGAATCCAGGCTCTGCAAGCCCTGAAATCGGGGCTTTTCGGGCCGTGCCACCACGAATTCGGGTGGGCTTGGAGGCTGGCTCAGTCTCGGGGAGGGACGTCCTTGTTGAGCTCTTTCAAGATCATGGGCGTGATGTCGGTGGCCTCCTTGGCGAAGAGCAGGGAGGGGACCTGCGAGGTGTTGAGCCCCTCCACATCGAAAACGAGGTCGTATCCCGCCCGCTCCGCTTTTTCGGCCACGAGGTCCCGGATCTCCGCCAGGATGTTCTCCATCCGCAACACCATCTTCTGGTTTAGTTCGGCGTGCCGGGCCTGCACCACGTTCCGGCGCTGCTGGTCGAGAGCCTCGCGCTCCTGACGCCGCAAGCCCCGCTCGCGCTCCAGCGAGGCGCGCTGACTCGGATCCAGCCCCTCGGTCTGCAGGCGCGCTTCCAGTTGCCGCAATCCCTCCGCCATACTGCGCAGCCGCCCTACCGTATCGTTGTGATCCTTCTGAATGCGGGCCCGCTCGAGGTTGATTTCGTCCCGCGCCTTCTGCGTCTTGTAATAATTCCGGAAGAGCTCCTGGATGTTGACAACGGCGGCGCGGGGCTTTTCCTCTGCGGACTCCTGTCCCCAGCCGGGGCTCCCCGCCAACGTCCCGACGAGCAGGCAACTCAGCAAAATCGATCGTTTCATCAGCTGGCAATCCACGCGGCCCGACGCTAGACAGGCTCGCCGGAAAATTCAAGATCATTAAATAGTCAGGATTTCCCTCCCAATCCCTCGATGCT
>CAUZKZ010000336.1:0-6254 GCA_963580345.1 Verrucomicrobiia bacterium
CTGGGCCGCGCCCACCCTGGAACAGACCGAGCCAGTCAACGAGGTGACCGCGTGGGACGCGTTGGTTTGGTGCAACGCCTATTCTGAAAAGGAAGGACTCGAGCCGGTCTACAAGTCCACGGACGGCGCCGTAATCAAGAACGCCAAGGACTCGGGAGCGATCGAGGCGGCGGCGTTCGATCAGGTCGCGAATGGATATCGCCTGCCGACCGAGGCGGAGTGGGAGTACGCAGCGCGCTATCGTCACGGGAAGGAGCCCAGCCCGGGCGACCATGCGAGCGGTGCCGGAGGGCCGCACACCGATAGCGAGGCCACCAGCGAGGTGGCGTGGTTTCCGGCCAACAGCGACAACAGGCCACACCCGGTGGGGCAAAAGAAAGCAAATGAACTGGGCCTGTCCGATATGAGCGGAAACGTCTACGAGTGGTGCTGGGATCAATACCGGGAGTACGAGAGCACCCCGGAAAACAACCCCACCGGCCCGAGGAGGGGAAACGGCCAGGTGCTGCGCGGCGGCTCGTTCGGCAACTCCACGGCCGACCTCCAATGCGCACACCGGCTCAGGAGTTCTCCCGTCAACTTTTCCGTCAACGCCGGATTTCGGGTGGCGAGGTCGCTCTAGGATCCTATCAGGACGCGGCCGCGCGGTCCGTGCACGGCCCCGGGACCGCGTCCCGGGCTGTGATGGAACGCCCCGTTGGGGCTTCGTCGACGCAGACGAGCGCGGCCACCCGCAGATCTTGTCAGATGATTGCTTCCATCACCTGCCCTATTCGCGATCTTGGACCAACAGGGACGTTCCATTATGGACCGATTCCCAAAGCTCGGACTTTTCCCGGCCCGGTGCCCGGAATCCGTGTTCCGCTATTTCTTTGCAGACAGCAGCTCCGAGGCGGACTCCACAATGGCCGCGATGGTCTTGTCCTCCAGCTTGCCGACCGCCACGGCGTGGTTGGACTTCACCTTCTTGTCGAGGTAGTTCATGATCGTCACCCCGGCCTCCGGGTTGACCTTGAACCGCTCCGCGTTCTTTTGATCGGTGGTGGCCAAGGACACGTTCCTGACGCCGTTGTCCTGCGCGAACTTGGCTACCTCGGACTGCGCGACATCGATGAAGTTCACCACCACCTTGAGCTCCTTCTTCGCTGCCGCCAGTTCATCCAGCTTCCTGACCAGACCGGCCACGGAGCCGCCCGCTTCCTTTGCGAAAAGGAATGCGACCGGTTTTCCGCCGAGCTGTCAGGTGTAGCAGAGCGATGCCCCGACCTTGATGCCGTCATCGATTCCCCCGCACTTGGTTGCCTTGTAGGTCCCGATCGAGCCGCCCACCGCGACCCCGCTCTTCAAGTCCGCGGCCGACGCGGCCGGCGCGCAGAAAACGCTCAACAGCGCCAATGTTGCAATGTGATGAATCTTCATATCCTTTCCTTTCCTTCTTGAGGCGCCGACCCCGCGATCCACCCCACTAGAGTCATACGGAGGGTAGTCGCGCGGGCTTGCACCCGGCGAAAATCGGGCCGATAGCGGGATCCACCCGGAGGACGCCAAGGGGGCGGGCCCCGGGAGACCCGCCCACCGCGTGCAGAATTGCCAGCCGGCGCCAGGGTGACGCTTACTTCACGACCTTCATCACCCCGCGCATCAGGATGTGGTGGCCCGGGAAGGTGCAGAGGAACTCGTAGTTCCCCGGCTCGGAGGGCGCGTTGAACTCGAGAATCTCCTGCTGGTTGTAATCGAGGAGCCTGGAAGACTCGAGGATGCGGTCGTCCTTCGGCACCCACTGCGCCTTGAACCCGTCCGCTCCGAGTTTGATGGCCGCTTCGCCCACCGCATTGGCAGCTCCCGGCTGCACGATCACGAGATTGTGGGGCACGTAGTCGGAGTTCTTGAAGTGGACCTTGATCTTCTTGCCGGCCTTCACCTGGAACTCCTTGAGGTCGAACTTGAGTTGCTCGAGGAGGGTGCCCAGGCGCACATCGGTGAAATCCGCCGAGTCGTTGAAGACCCCGGGCGGCTCGTTCGCGACGAACTTCACGGGTTCCACCGCCAGCGACCCCTTGGTCGGATCCGCAACGTACCAGAGGTGCTGCACCGTCTTGGCCGCGTTCTGGGCGTGCGGCTCGGGCGAGTTCAGGACCATCCCGAGAAGCTTGCCGTCGCGCACATTGTGCTGCTGGTGCACCCAGAGCGCCTCGAGGAGATGGTGGGCGTGCTCCTTGTTGGCCGGATCGAACTTCTGCAGCCACTTCTTGCAGGCCGCGATAACGTCCTTGGTGTCACGTCCGCTAAGCTCGATGCGGGTGCGGTAGCGCACCCCGTCGATCGCGTGCTCGAGGTTCTCCATGAGCTGGTCGAGGGAGGCCCCGGCGATCTTGACGTTCTTTTGCAGCGGGCGCCCCTTTGCGATCATGCGGTAGATCCGGCCGTGCGTGTGATTACGATTAGGGTCGCGGATGTTGTGCTGCATGTGCCCGATGATGATGTTGTGCCAATCGGACACGTAGAGCGCGCCGTCTGCACCGAATTCCACGTCGGTGGGCCGGAAGTTCTTGTCGGAACTGACCAGGAGGTCCTGGCGCGGCTCGCCCCGCACGTGTCCGTTCTCGGGGTTGGCTTTCAGGTCGTACTGCTTGATGCCGAGGAAGCCGATCGTGTTGGCGAGAATGTAGTCGCCTTGCCACTCTTCCGGGAAGTTGGCGCTGGAGATGATTCCGCATCCCGCCACGGGACGGACCTGCTTCTTGAGAAGCTCGTGCATCTTGAAGCCCTTGCCCTCCGGCCGCACCTGGAAGGAACGCCCGCCGGTGCCGTCGTTGGCGTAGTGGTAGCCCCAGTAGCCGAAGACCACCCCGTGCGGGTTGGGGCTGTTGCCGGCGTGCACGCTGACGGCGTACTGCCGCGGATCGAATCGGAACATGGCGGAGGCTCCGCTGCGGAGCGGCGGGCCCCAGGGGTGCTCATGGGTGTTGTGGAAGAAGACGCCGCTCTGCCAGTAGAAAGCGCCGTCCGGTCCCATCGTGAAGGCGTTTGCAGCGTGGTGGGTGTCGGCCGAGCCGATTCCCTGCAGCATCCGGATTCGCACGTCTGCCACATCATCGCCATCGGTGTCCTTGAGGAAGAGAACGTCCGGCTGCGAAGCGACCAGGACCCCGCCGTTCCAGAACTCGAAGCCGGTCGGATTGTGGACTTTCGCGAAGGTGATCACCTTGTCCGCCACCCCGTCGCGGTTTTCGTCAGGAAGGATCAGGAGGCGGTCCTCCATGGGCTTGAGGGGCTCCCATTTCGGGTAGGTCTTCCACGCCGCCGCCCAGAGGCGCCCCTTCGTATCGACCGCCATCTGCACCGGGTTGGCGAATTCCGGGAACATCTTCTCGTCCGCGAAGAGGTTCACCTCCATCCCGTCCGGGATCTTCAGCTTGGCGAGACCCTCCTTGCCGCTGAGGTAAAACTCACTGCCCTCTTTGCCGGCATTCGAACTGGGGCTCTTGCCGCCCACGTTCGACTTGACCTGGACCGGCGGGGGCACGTTGCTGTCATCGATCTTGTAATTCCGGTTGCCCACCTTGGCCCACACCATCTTGTCGCGGTTCTCGACCATGACATCGATCATGGACAACTCGTGCCAGAGGACGTCCTTGTTGCTCTGGCCGTCGACGAATTTCAGACCGGAGCGCCCGCCCCACACATCGTTTCCGTCCGTGGCCCGGTAGCGGTTATGCCAGTGCCAGTTCTTGTCGAGGACGGCCGCCCGCACCTTCTGGAGGCTGGGAGAGGCGGGAACTTCCTTGTCCAGAAGCGCCTTCGCGATCACCTCCGCAAGCCGGCGGTTGCCTTCCGGGTTGAGATGGACTCCATTGATGGTGAGCGGATCGTTCGACGTGCGGAACAAGTTGCTGGAGGGACCGAAGAGGTCCACGAAATAGACATTCTTGGCCTCGGCGACTTCCTTGGTGGCGGCGGCGTATTTCGCGAGCCGGGCGTTGTTGGCTTTGCCGTTCGGCAGATTCGGGTTGCCGAGGTCCTCGTGCGCGATCGGACTGAAGAGAACGATGCGGGGCTCGCTTTTGCCGTTCGGCTTCATGGCGCGCAACTTGTCGATTTCCTTGCCAAGCTCGTCCTTGTATTTGCTCAGTCCCCCTTCGCCTCCGAAGGACTCGTTGTAACCGAACATGAGGAAGATGACATCGGCCTTGATTTGTTTCAGGTACTGGTCCTGCGAGGGAAACCCGCCGTTGCGAGGGCGGCTCCACACCGTGTCGCCGGTGTAGCCGAGGTCGCGAACCACGAGGTAGTGGGTCGGATGGGCGGACTGCAGAAGGGTCTCGGTCCAGCCGTCGTGCTGCATGCGGTCCGCCAGTCCGCTCCCGATGATGCAAATTCGATCGTTTTTTTCGAAGGTGAAGGCGGCGTGCGCGGGCGCAATGGATGCAAAGCCGGCAAGGGCAGTGAAGGCAAGGACCCGCAGGGCAAGGTTGAGGCGTCTGATCATGGAGTTCTGAGTTCTGCGGGAATGACTACGGTAAAATTCCGGCTTCCTCACTATTTTCCTCCGAAACTTGCCGAAAGGCGCCCGGAGCGGGGGAATTTTCGCAGATTCGAGGGATTCCCGGCGCCGGCCCGCCGAGATTTTTCACAGGCCGCTAGACGCCGGGACCCACACACGCTATTCTGCGCCCTCAATTCGCACGCCATGGGACTCGATGATCGTGATTACATGCGCCGCCCGGAAAATCGTTCCGGGCCGCGATGGAACCTCGACCGTGGCCTGATTCTCGGAATCGTCTTGATCGGGATCGCCCTGTCGGTCCTCATCGTGAAGGGATTCAACCGTCCGCAGCCCGATGCCTACGAGGCGTTCGGCGAGATGGCCTCTTACCATCCCTACTTCAACGGCGGGTACGTCCCGTTGGACGTCAATACCGCCTCGCGGGAAGATCTTCTGCTTCTCCCCATGGTCAGCGCACGCATTGCGGACGGCATCATCGCACGTCGCCCGTTCAAGCTGACGGAGGAACTCCTCGAGGTACGTGGCATCGGTGAACTGAATCTCGAGATCATCAGCATGTACCTCTACGGATTCGAGGATGCGCCCGAACCGCGGCCCATCAAGCCGCCGGGCATTCCGGATGCGTAGACGGGGCGTCCTGGCCGTGTGCGCTGCTGCTACTTCCCCTTCTGCCACGGCACCGCCCCCCCGCGCTGGATGTGCCTGCGCATGGCAGCCGCCAGTTCACGGAATTTCCCCCGGTTCTTTTTCGAGAGGTCGGTGGTCTCCCCGGGATCGTTCTCGAGATCGAACATTTCCCACCCAGTCATCGGCGAGTTCTTGACGAGTTTCCAGTTTTCGCGGCGCACGGCCCAAATGCATTCCCCCATGTAACGCTCGCCCCCTTCGCGCCGCGTGAAGAAGAGGTCGCGCTTGAAGGCCGGCTGGTCGGACCCGAGCAGGAGGGGCAGGAAGGATTGCCCGTCGAGGCCGGCTCCGGTCTCCGCGCCCGCCGCGGCGGCCAGGGTGGGATAGAGATCCATCGTGGCGGCCAAAAAGTTGCTCCGCCCGCCCGGCTTGATTTTCCCCGGCCACACCGCGGCCATCGGCACGCGAATCCCGCCCTCGTACATCTCCTGCTTGCCGCCGCGTAGCGGACCGTTGGTTCCGCCCACGTCGACCTGCCCGCCGTTGTCGGAAACGAAAACCACCAGGGTGTTCCCGGCCTGTCCGCTCTCCTGCAGGGCCGCCATCACCCTGCCGATCCCATCGTCCAGATGCTCGATCAGGGCCACCAGTTTTGCCCGTCGCTCGCTGATTCCCTTTTCCCGCTCCTTCACCTTCTGAATCCAGTCCTTCGGCGGCTGGATGGGAGTGTGCGGGGCGTTGTAGGCCAGGTAGAGGAAGAAGGGCTTGCGGGGCCCGGCCCGCTCCTTGATATGGGCGATGGCCCAGTCGGTAAAGATGTCGGTGGCGTGACCCTCGGGGTGCACGGGCTCCTCGTTGCGGCGCATGTAGTGATTCCCGTGGCGGCGGTGGTTGTAATAATCATCCATCATGTCGCCCAGGAATCCGTGGAAGAAATCGAATCCGCGCCGCGTGGGCTGGTTCTCCGGTTCGAGGCCGAGGTGCCACTTCCCGATGATGGCGGTGTGATAGCCGGCCGGTTTCAGCACCTGCGGGAGCAGGACCGCGTCCGGCGCGAGATAGCCCCAGTTGTTGGCGGCGTGGGTGCGCACCACCCCCGGCACGCCCACCAGTTCCTGGT
>CAUZKZ010000337.1:0-6249 GCA_963580345.1 Verrucomicrobiia bacterium
TATAGTGCAGTCCGCGGAAATTCGAAAATTCCAAAACCCCAGAACCACTCTAAATCAACGCAAAATCAGGACTTCCAGAAGCTCCGACAGACCCTATGGGATGGCTGTGGCGCCCATTTAGTAAACTTTTACGTAATTCCAATGCTTCTTAACGAAGTTGCGGAATTCGCCCTCCACTCCTTCGGACCAATCTGGGGAACCATGCCGAAAGAAATTGCCACCAGCCAGGGAAGCGCCTTGAAGCGTTACGCCCTTCACATTGTCCTGACCGCGATCTTTCTGATCATTGCGGGCCGGGCCTACGGAGAGGATCCAACCGCCCGGGTCCCCAAGAAGCTTTTGGAATGCGACGTGCGTGACTTTGCCACCTCGGCCCCGTCCAGGGAGCGATCTGTCCCTCGGATCGCCGCTCGCTGGATACGTGCCCGGCCGCAAACGCGGCGGACGGTCTTCTGAGCAGGATAGGGGGGGAAACCAATCCGGTTCAATCAATGGAGGCCGTTCGCCGCGCGGCTGCCTCGTGTATGCGCTCCGGCGGGGAGGCTTTCTTTCGACCCCCGCTTGAGGTCGGAGCGGGTGGGGCCTAGGGTTTGACATGATCTATCTCGATTCCAATGCCACCTCGCAGGTGCACCCCGAGGTGGTGGAAGCGATGCTGCCATTCCTGACCGAGCAGTGGCACAACCCGTCGAGTGGATATCGGGCCGCGAAGGGGGTGAAGAAGGCGATGGAGGAGGCCCGCGAGAAGGTCGCGGCCGCGATCAACGCGCACCCGGATGAAATCGTGTTTACGGGGTGCGGGACGGAGTCGAACAACATGACCCTGAAGTGGCTGGCGCGGCTGGTGGGGAGAAAAGAGTCGAAGATCGTCACGAGCCAAATCGAGCACAGCGCGGTCCTGCGTCCCTGCGAGGCGATGGAGGCGGTGGGGTACGAGGTGGCGCGTTGCGGGGTGGATGAAGAGGGCCGGCTGCGGACCGATGAGTTTGCGGATCTGGTGGATGGCGGTCGCCCCGGGTTTGCCTCCGTGATGTGGTCCAACAACGAGACGGGGGTGATCAATCCGGTGGAGGAGGCCTGTCGCATCGTGAAGGACGCGGGCTGGGCCTTCCACACCGACGCGATCCAGGCGGTGGGAAAGATGCCGGTCGACGTGCGGGCCGTTCCGGTCGACTTTCTCTCTCTCAGCGGACACAAATTTCATGCTCCGAAGGGGGTGGGCGCGCTCTACATCCGCGAGGGGGTGCGCTTCGAGCCCATGATCCGGGGCGGAGGCCAGGAAGCGGGCCGGCGCAGCGGGACCGAGAACGTGGCCTCCATCGTCGGTCTCGGAAAGGCGGCCGAGATCATGGTGGCGGGGCTCGACAGAGACGGGCACGCCGAGGTGAAACGCCGCCGTGATCGGTTCGAAGAGCGCCTCGTAAACGAGATCGAGGGCGTGACCCTGAACGGATCGCGGGAACATCGCGCCGTCAACATCGTGCACGCTTCCTTCAATCGCTGCGAGGCGGCGGGACTGCTCATCCTCCTGGATGAAGCGGGCGTGCAGTGCTCGGCCGGTAGCGCCTGCATGACCGGCAAGCAGCAACCGAGCCACGTGCAAAAAGCGATGGGCCTATCCGACGAGCAGGCCAAGAGCAGCCTGCGCATCTCGCTCTCTATTTTCACCACAGACGAAGAAGTCGAGCAGGCCGCCACCGCGGTGGCCAAGGCGGTCGAGAAATTGCGCTCCGTGCAGGGTCCGCCGGGGGTGGGGCCGGTGGTGGTCTACGGCGGCTGAGGCGCCGTAGCGCGATCAGTGTACAGTATTCAGTTTACAGTGTTCAGACCTCACGGGCGCCTCCCTGGTTGGAGGTGAAGCAATCCCTGATGGTGCTGTTTCGGATGATGAATCCGCGGCCGGGACCTGTGGAACAGATGCTGCCCAAGAGATTGGCGATGGTCAGATTCTCCAGGATGGTCTCGGTGCTCGCGTGCCGGGAGATGCTGAGTGGCCCGCCAAGTGAATTGCTTCCCGCTACTTCTGCGCCCGCAACCGTAAATACTGGGCAGGCGGCAGAGGAAGAAAAGTCTGGGTGGTAACCATTAGCTCGCCGGGCTGCCCCCCGAAAGAGGCCGTAGCAACCTTCGCTCCAAATACCTTCCACGGATCGGCCAATCCAAGATCCAGGGAGTGCTCCGGAACAATCCGCACAAAATGAATCGCGTCGGGATTCGGGGTCCAGATGATCGCCATGGCGAAGGTCACCCCACTGCCGATCTCCATCCGGACCAACTCCTCCGCTCCCTCGGCAACGTTCGGATTGCCACCAAAGGCAAACTCCTCCAAGGCGGTATGGACGTCGCCGTCCAGGTTCATGTTCGGATCGAGCGCCGTCGCCGACGCGGGCGTCGTGTGGGCCAGTTCATAGGCATCCGACAGCCCATCTCCGTCTACATCCGCCAACGGAAACTCGTAGCATCCCATATCGATCGTGTGTCCCGACAACCGCGGATCGCCCGCCAGATCAAGGAGGAGCGGCGTCTCCTCGTTGTCCCCCTGCGATAGCACCGGCGACGAGATCGTCAGGCGATAGTTTCCACCAACTGCAGGAGCACTGGCAACTGACAACGGCGACACGAACTGCGGATCGTTGCCCGCATCGGTCCCGTCCAGGTTCCCACGGGTTGTGGCGGGGCTCCAGGTGTTCCCCTCGAAACCTTCGACAAGACAGTGGTAAAACTCCTCCCTCGAACCGGTGCCATCCGATTGAAAGAGAAGCTCATTCCCCCAGAAAATCGTGTTCCAGACCTGGAACGATCCGCCAATCTTGTTTGCTGGCCGCCCTTTGTTGCCCGCCACCGTAGAGCTTCTCACTGTCACCGGAGCATTCGCCGCAATCCCGTACCCATCGTTGCCCGCGATGAGGCAGTTCGTCAGCGCCGTCGAACCGGTGAGATTGCCGACAAAGATCGTTCCCGCGCTCGGACTCGCCGAGCTGGTGTTTCCAAGAAACGACGTCTCATGAAATTCCGTGATCCCACCATTTCCGCCCAGATGCACGGCGGATCCGGAACTACCGGAGTTCTCCTTCAACAAACAGCGCCGGAACACGCCGCGACCCCCTTCCAGATGCGCTCCTCCACCGAAAAATAACGAGAGGTTGCCGGTAAACGTGCATCCCTCGAACACCGGACCATCGTTCTCAAGCAGCAACCCGTTGCTCCCGTTGAGAAACAAGGCTCCTCCCCCGTTCCTCGCCTCGTTGCCCGAGAACACGCAGTCCCGGAACTGCGGATAATCGTCCTCGAGAAACACCGCCCCACCCTGCGTGTTCGGTCCCCCCGAGCCCGCCAAACTGTTGGCCCGCCCCGCCGTGAAGATCAGCCCGTCGATGATGTTGCCTGGCCCCAGGGCATGCCCCGCGGCCGCCTTCATCACAGTAAAGCAGTTGATCCCGCCCAAGTCGCCGGTCGTTTCTGCAATGCTGTTTCCATCGATGTTGGTGTCATCCAGCCCGACATCTCCCGAGAGAATCACGGGGTGCAACACCGGATCACGCGGCACCCCACCCCCTGGCGGATACCCCCCGTACATCGACACGTCCCTCTTCAAGTCGAAGCTGTCACCGGCAGTCGGCGGAATATAAATCCCGTTCGCAAGGTGGACCTCGTCCGCCGTGTTCGCCGCCGCCAGGGCCGTTTCCAAATCCTCAAAGGCATTCGCCCACGACGTCCCATTGTCGGCACCAAAGGCCCCCACATCGACATGGATGATCCGCGGCACATACTCGTAAGCCCCCAGATCGATCGTCACCGACTGAACCCGGGGATTGAAGGCAACATCCACCGCCGTCCCATTCTGCCCGGGCTCGCCCGTATTGATCGCGGGCGAACCCGATCTGAGACGGAAATTGCCCGCCGTCAAGGGTGCCGAGGCGGGGTTTATTTCGCTCACAAACAGCGGGTTCGGACCCGACGAGTTCTCCACGATGGAGTTCGAGGACACATTTGCGGAGGCCCCCGGAATCAAGTCGATCGATGAACCCGCACCGTTTCTAACCCCCGCGGCGTGATTGCGCCAGATAATCGTATTCTCAATCGTCACCGAGGCCCCGTTGGCAGCCTGGATCGCTCCCCCGTTGCTAGTCGCGGAATTCCCGCTGATCGTGCAGTTCGTCACCTCATCCGTCGAGTCGTTGAAATTAATCGCCCCGCCCCGCTGCGACAGATTCCCGCTGAAGAAACAGTTCGTGAACTTGCTGTCCGTCCCCGTGACCGTTCCCACCGCGCCACCGCGCGCATCGGCTTCATTCCCGCTGAACAGGCAATTGGTCACCTCCACCGCCGAATTCGCCAAATGAAGCGCCCCCCCACGCCCCGCACTTCGATTTCCCACAAACCAACAATGGACGATCTCCAGCATCCCGCCCGTCACCAACACGCCCCCTCCCGAGGACGCGCGATCCCAACCTGCCGTGATCACGAAGCCTTCCAGCAGCGTCTTGCCCGTCGACCCTGTGGCAGTCATCACATTGCTGCTGTTGGTCCCAGACAGTTGGGAGCTCGATTCCGCGATGTCATTCCCATCCACATTCACATCATCCTGGGTGATGTCCCCGCTCAGGACCGTCAGGTTGGTCGCGATGTCCCGCGAACCTGACGGGTCCGCCGGCTTGTAGCCACCCAGCAGTTGCACCTGGTCCGGCACGAGAAAAGTTTCGCTGGAACTGTTCGGCGTCGCCCCGCCCCCCTCGTCCGGATAATAAACCCCTCCCGCCACCTTGATCGTATCCTTCACCCCTGCCACTGCCAAGGCATCCTGTAACTTCTGAAAGGCCCCATGCCACGACGCCCCATCCCCACCCGGCCCCACGGTGGAATCCACATGAATCGTTTTCCCGGAGACCCCGGAGGAAATCACAACCAAGATCAGAAAGGCTGAAACGGGAGCAAGGGGGAACGCATTCATTTTGAGGTAGGAAATGGCCGATCACTGGGCGTCTAACAATTGCCAGGGGGTTGGTTTTCCAGGCCGGGTTTTCTGGAGGCTCGGGGGTGAAACTAGTTGGCGATGCCTTCGGTGAAGTGCAGGCGGAACAAGATCTTGGAGATCGCGGTGGTTGGCAGGATGCCGCGGAAGGCGGCTGGATTTCCAGGATCCGGATTGGTGACGAACACGCCGGAGTCCCATGTGTTCAGGCCCGTGTCGGTTTGGAGGCTAAAGATCACCGGCCAATACTGGTAGTCGGGCCGCAACTCGAAGGTGACATGGACTGCGTCGGGGGGAGTGCCGTCAATGACTAAGATGGTGTCATCCGACGGGTCGGTGGGATCGGTTCCCGCGAGGAGTTCCCCGAGATTGTCGAGCCCCCCGCCGTCCGGGTCGGCCGAATCGGCGGCGTCGTTGGTGTTTTCGATCGTCCCGAACCAGGAGAAGCGCCAGAGGACGATGGAATTGAAGAGGTCGACCTCCACCACGGGCGTCGGCCGGGAAGGCTGCGAGAAGGGAAAAGTGCCCTTGGCGTAGACCCGGTATTCGTAGGAGGTGCCGCTGGTGGGACTCGTATCGAAATAGAGGATGTTCCCGAGATCGACCGAGATCGTCTCCCAGGGCCCCGGGGTGGGGAGGCGGACGCGGCGTTCGATGTCGTAGTTCACTCCGCCGGTGGGAGCGGTCCAGGTGAGAAGGACTCGCTCCTGGTCGGGGTTCGGCGTGGCCTGGAGGCCGGTGGGCGGCTCGACCGGGGTGTAGAGTTGGGCAAATTCGGAATAGCTGGTGGGCGCCCCGCCGTCGAAGCGGACGCGGTAGAAATAGAGGGTGAGAGGCACCGTGGTGTTGTCTGAAAGGGGTGCCGGTGGGCGGTTGAGGATAAAGGTGTAGGAATCGACGTCGGTCTTCTGCGCGAAGCTGGAATTGAGGGATCGCTCGAGAGTGGCGGTGGTCCATTGCGCGGGCGGGGTGTAGCTGAATCTTCGAAGATCGTGGTAATTGGTGAGGGTAATGAGATTGAGCGGGGTGGTGGCGAACAGGTTGTTGGACCAGTTGGAAGTGTCGGGGAGGCCGGTCGCATGAGACGCCCGGACGCTGTAGTAGTACTCGGTATTGGGAATGAGGGGGGTGTCGATAAACTGCGAGGCAGTGAGTCCGGAGGCGATGGTGGACCAGAGGGTGCTGCCCATTCGCGTCAATCTAGCGTCGGAACTGATTGGTTATCAGTGAGATAAAAGTGAAGAAAAGCCAACTTTTAGGTTGACCTACTGAGCGAG
>CAUZKZ010000338.1:0-6219 GCA_963580345.1 Verrucomicrobiia bacterium
TCTCCAAGGGCGTAGGCGCCAAACGCATCGAAGGTCGGGACTACGAGCCCGGCAAAGCGTGCGTCTATCGGATACCGGCCCTGGCCGTCACGACCGAGGGGACGATCCTCGCCTTTGCCGAAGCCCGCGCTAGCGGATACGACTGGGGCCATATCCGCCTTGTGGTGCGCCGGAGCGAGGACGAAGGCAAGACCTGGGGACCCGAAATCGATACGACCAACGGGAAATTCGCGAATAGCAAGGTCGGCAACCCCGTTCCCATCGTCGATCGCGAGACGGGCCGGATCTTCCTGATCAGTTCATTCGGCACGAATCCGAATCACACCAACCCCGGGCCGAGCGGGGTCATGATCGTTCACAGCGACGACGACGGCAAGAACTGGTCCGACGCGAGAACGTTCCTCGGGGGCGAATGGCTTCCGAAAGGGTTTGGCTGGTTCCTCACCGGTCCGGGCCACGGGATTCAGATTACCCAGGGCAAGCACAAGGGGCGACTGGTAGCGCCGTGTTACGGTGAAGGATGCGGCTTCGTGGTGTATAGCGACGATCACGGTGAAACGTGGACGGCCGGGGCGAACTCGCCTCGCGGTCCGTACAACGAGGCGGTGTGCGTCGAGCTGGCGGGCGGCGATGTCATGCTCAATACCCGTTCGCCCGGTGGAGGGGGCAGCCGAAGGCCGAATCGCGGCAGCGCGGTGCTCACCGACGGCGGCGCAAAGTACAAGGAGGGGACTTCGCGGTTCGTTCCCGAGCTGCCCTGCCCGAGCTGTCAGGCGGGCATCGCACGATACTCCTGGCCGGCCGACGGCAAGCCGGGAATCATTCTCTTTGCCGGGCCGAACTCGACGAGCGGGCGCGTGCGCGCGACCTTGTTCGCCAGCTACGACGACGGCAAGACCTGGCCCTACAGTAAGTCGATCTACGAAGGCGGCAGCGGCTACAGCGACGTCAATGTGCTACCAAGCGGCAAGATCATTTATCTTTTCGAAAAAGACGGCAAGGCCAACCTCGGTTTCACGGTTGTTCCGGCCCCGCCGGCCGAGCCGCCGGCTACGAAGGAATGACGAATAAAAAATTTAGGGAGCATTCGATCATGCACAAACACCGAGGAGCGCTGGTTCGGGCTGCCCTGCTGGTTCTGGCGGCGGCGGTCACCGCGAGCGCCGACGTTCAACTGCCGCGGGTGATCGGCAACAACATGGTGCTGCAGCGCAACCAGCCAGTGCCGATCTGGGGCTGGGACCAGCCCGGCCAGGAGGTGACGGTCTCGCTGGGCGAGCACTCGGCTAGCGCCAAAGCCGGCGACAATGGCAAGTGGCTGGTCCGGCTGCCGGCGCGGGAAGCGGGGGGGCCGTTTGACGTCCTGATTCGCGGCAGCAGCAAGGTCGAATTGCGCAACGTGATGTTCGGCGAGGTGTGGGTCTGCTCGGGCCAGTCGAACATGGAGATGACAAGTCGATACAGCACGATACACCCTGAACTCCTGCCGAAGGGGGCCAAGCCGATCGACGTTCCCAGGATCCGCCATCTGTGGCTGCCGACGATCATGTCACCCAAGCCGCTGGGCAACGACAGCGTCGCGGAAGGCATCACGGTATTCGGCAAGAAGGCCGAGCAGCGCCCAGCGGTCCTGATGCCGCGCCCCCCCGATCGGCCCGACCTGGGGAATTATCGTGGTGAGGGATGGCAGACGAATGGCTTTTATACGCAGGTGGGATACTGGTTTGCCCGCCGGGTCTACCAGGACCTGCGCGTGCCGATCGGATTGATCCACTCCTCCTGGGGCGGAAGTCCTGTCGAATCGTGGATACCCGCCGAAGCGATGGAGACCATCAAAGACCTGCCCATGGGCCCGCTCACCCGCCAACCCCATTTCCGCAGCTCGGTGATCTACAACGGCATGATCCATCCGCTGCATCCCTATGGGATTCGTGGCGTCATCTGGTACCAGGGTGAATCAAACGGGCATGAGGATGATACCTACGTGCAAAAGAAACGCACCATGATCGAAAGTTGGCGGAACGCCTGGGGGCAGGGAGATTTCCCGTTCTATTTCGTGCAGTTACCCAATTACGTCCGTCATGGATTGCAACCACCCTATGCGCCGGACACCGATCCGGCCGGTGGCGACGGCTGGGCCAGGATCCGGGAGGCGCAAGGCAAGGCGGCGGTCCGTATCAAGAACACCGGCATGGCCGTCACCATCGATATCGGCGAGGCAGGGAACATCCATCCAAGAAACAAGAGGGACGTCGGGACGAGGCTGGCCCTGTGGGCTTTGAGAAAGGACTACGGCAACAAGGACCTCGTCCATAGCGGCCCGATATACAAGTCGATGAAAACGGTCGGCAAGACCATCGAGCTGACCTTCGATCATGTCGAGGGCGGACTGATGGCAGCCAAAATCGGGGAGCTCCTGGAAACCAGGCGGCGCGACGTCTTCTATACGGAACCGCCGGAACCGGTAGACAAGCTCGAAGGGTTCGCCATTGCCGGCGCGGATCAAAAATGGCACTGGGCCGATGCCGTGATTCGGGGCGACAAGGTCATCGTCTCGTCCGGCAAGGTGGACCAGCCGGTCGCAGTTCGCTACGCCTTTTCCAAGAATCCGCAGGTCACGCTCTACAACAAGGAAGGACTGCCCGCGGCACCGTTTCGAACCGATACCTGGGAATTCATCCGCTACCGCGATCACACGCTTTCCTCCATCGTGAAATGAGAACCATGACAACAGCGCGATCACTACTGGCGGCCCTCACACTTGTTGGTCCATCGACCGCAATCGGCGCCGAGGAATTGTGGGTCATCAAGGACGGCGTGCTGAACACGGACGGGATTGATTATTTGTCGCCGAGCCCCAACAAGAAGGACCCTCTCACCGCCGAACGTCCCTACAGCCCCGACCACGGATTCTGGAGCAACTGGCACCATTGCGGAGGAACAACCCGAAACGGCCTGTTCGAAGTCCCGCTGAAGATCGAGGGGCGCCACAATCATGCGCGATACCTGACGGCCAAATCGGCCCTGGGCGACTGCGAGTTCAAGGTCGTCTTTTCCTGTGCACAAGCTGATGCGAAAGCATGGAGACCGAATGTCACCATTCAGGATCGTGGTGTTTTGAAGTTTTCCAAAGACGGCAGTCGCGTCTTGTTGAACTCGAAGAGAATCCCTTTTCCGCTGAAGGCTTTCGAGGCACCCTGCGAGGCCAACGTGTTCGACGGCAATCTGCACTCGATGGCGGTCCGGCGGGTCGGCGACAGGATCTCGTTCTACTACGACGACAAGAAGCTCAACGAGCAAGCGATCGATCCGGACGTCAATCTCCGGATCTGGTTCGATGCGTTGGGAACGACCCCGAAGATCAAGAGCATGGTGCTCACCGCGGAAGAGCTCTCCGACCAACTCGAAACATCATTCAAGTCCGCCGCACCGATTGAGATTATTTTCAAGGGGTCGCGCGTGCTGCAGGAGACCCTCTCCAAGGGCGAAGGCGCCAAGCGCATCGAAGGCCGAGGCTACGAGCCCGGCAAAGCGTGCGTCTATCGGATCCCGGCCCTGGCCGTCTCGACCAGGGGGACGATCCTCGCCTTTGCCGAAGCCCGCGCCAGCGGATACGACTGGGGCCACGTCCGTGTTGTCGTGCGCCGCAGCGAGGACGAAGGCAAGACCTGGGGTCCCGAAATCGATACGACCAACGGGAAATTCGCGAATAGCAAGGTCGGCAACCCCGTTTCCATCGTCGACCGCGAGACGGGCCGGATCTTCCTGATCAGTTCTTTCAACACGAACCCGAATCACGTCAACCCCGGGCCGCAGGGGGTCATGATCGTTCACAGCGACGACGACGGTAAGAGCTGGTCCGACGCGAGAAGGTTCCTCGGGGGCGAATGGCAACCTAAAGGATTTGGCGGGTTACTCACCGGTCCGGGCCACGGCATCCAACTCACCCGGGGCAAGCACAAGGGCCGACTCATCGCCCCTTGCTACGGTTACGGGACAGGCTTCGTGGTCTACAGCGACGATCACGGTGAAACGTGGACGGTCGGCGCCAACTCGCCCAACGGGCCCTACAACGAGGCGGTGTGCGTGGAACTGTCCAACGGCGATATCATGCTCAATACCCGTTCGCCCGGCGGCGGGGGCAGCCGAAGGCCGAATCGCGGCAGCGCGGTGCTCACCGACGGGGGGGCAAAGTACAAGGAGGGGACTTCGCGTTTCATTCCCGAGCTCCCCTGCCCCAGCTGTCAGGGGGGCACCGCACGATACTCCTGGCCGACCGACGGCAAGCCTGGAATCATTCTCTTTGCCGGGCCGAACTCGTCGAGCGGGCGCGTGCGCGCGACCTTGTTCGCCAGCTACGACGACGGCAAGACCTGGCCCTACCGTAAGTCGATCTACGAAGGCGGCAGCGGCTACAGCGACGTTAACGTGCTACCGAACGGCAAGATCATTTATCTCTTCGAAAAGGACGGTAAGCATACCCTCGGTTTCACGATCGTCCCGCCCCCCCCGGCCGAACCGCCGGCTACGAAGGAATGACGACGGGAAGTTTCTCCGCTACACGGATTACACGGTGAGAAGCAATAGCGCTGAGGGTGTGAAGGCAACACGGATATCGAGAATGGTTCGCCCGGCCGGGAGAGTCCCGGGCGCGTCGATGCGCCGGAGGACTCTATCGGTGGCGGCCCTGGGCCTGCTGGTCGCGATCGGCCAGGCGGAAGAGAAAAAGCCGGAGGAGGAGGCGTCCCCGGCGGTTCGGCTTATCGAGAGCATGTCGGTGATGGAGCTCTACAAATCCGACAAGACGAACCTTCCTGTGCAGCCGGGAGAGGTCGCGAAGGTAAAAAGCCTGCTGTGGGCGAAATATCGTGAAGAGGAGAAACGGAATCCGAAGCGGGTGAAGGAACACGAATCGAAACAGCTCAAGTTTTTCGACTCGGTGATGAGGTACGAGTACCGCCGGATCGGGGAGCGCCCGGAATCCGGTTATCCCTTGTACATTGCGCTCCATGGCGGCGGCGGTGTCCCTGCCCACGTGAACGACGGTCAGTGGAATCACATGAAAGGGCTGTACGCCGGCAGCGTGAAGAATGGCATTTACCTGGCGCCCCGGGGCATCAGCAACGGTCCCGGCCTGCACGCAGAGGGGAATTCCTTTCCCCTCTACGACCGGCTGATCGAGAACATGATCCTCTTCGAGGGCGTCGATCCGAACCGGGTCTATCTCCTGGGCTACTCGGCGGGCGGGGACGGAGTCTACCAGACTTCACCCCGGATGGCCGACCGCTTTGCCGCTGCCAACATGTCGGCCGGCCATCACAACAATGTGAATCCGGCCAACCTCTATAACCTCCCATTCCTCTTGCAGGTGGGTGAGAACGACCGGGCCTACGGGCGGCACCGGGCCACTGTCAACTACTACCTGCGCCTCAATGACCTTCAGCGAGCCAATCCCGGCGGCTACCGTCACGATGTCTACGTGCACGCCGGCCGGGGTCACGGCTTCGATGACCGCGGCGGGGCACAGAACATCATGGCCAACCCCGAAGCCTGGATGCACCAGGGCGACCGCACCACCAAATCGGTCGACACCAACGCGATCCGATGGCTCTCCAAGCACACCAGAAATCCCCTTCCCAAAAAGGTCATCTGGGAGCTGAGCACCCGGGCTCCCGCGCGGTGGTTCGGTGGCGAGCAGCCGGACGGAGAACGCTTCTGGCCGTCCACTGCCCGCGGCAGACAGTTCTACTGGCTCGACTTAACCGCCGGCGACTTCACGGGCACCATCGCAGCGCGCATCGATAAACCATCCAACACGATCGTCATTGAGCAGCCGGCGAGATGGCTCCGCATCCTTCTCAGCGGGCAGATGTTGGATCTGTCGAAGCCCGTGAAGATCCAGATTCAAAACAAGCAAAGCCAGGTGAAGCGCACACCGAACCTGAAAACCCTGGTGCACACACTCGTGGATCGCGGAGACCCGAACTACATGTTCGAAGCCGAGCTCGTCATCGAGAGGTCCCAGGCAAACATCGTGATCGGAGAAGAGGGCGGTCCCTACACCGCCTTCAGCGTCCGATAGTTCGGATTGGGGAGTGACGAGGTCCCCTCTTGGCACGACTGGAGCGCACATTAAGTGCCCCTGACCGCCGCCAATAGGACTGGTCCATGAGGAGTGAGAGGATTTGGATAGCCAAGTCCTCGAACAATGAAACAAAA
>CAUZKZ010000339.1:0-6216 GCA_963580345.1 Verrucomicrobiia bacterium
CCTCCCTACCGATCGCATTCTCCCATCACGAAGTCGAGCGAGCCCAGGATGGTGGGGAGATCCGAGACCATGTGATTCACCAGGAGTTCCGAAAGGATGGAGAGATTGACGAAGGAGGGGGCGCGGATCTTGAGCCGGTGCGGGACTCCGCCGCCCCGCGAGTTGATGTAAAAGCCGAGTTCGCCCTTGGGATTTTCGGCGCCGAAATAGATTTCGCCTTTCGGGGCCTCGATCCCCTGGGTCGCGACGATGAAGTGGTGGATGAGTTCCTCCATCTTCATGAGCACCTTCTCTTTGTCGGGAAGACTGCTCTTGAGATCGGCCACGTTGATGGGCCCCTCCGGAAGCTTGTCGAGGACCTGCCGGACGAGGCGGATCGACTGGCGCAATTCCTCCATGCGAACCAGGTAGCGGTCGTAGCAGTCGCCCACTTCGCCCACCGGGACGTCGAACTCGTACTGTTCGTAACCGAGGTAGGGGCGGTCTTTTCGCAGGTCGCGCGAGGGCCCCGAGGCCCGAAGGTTGGGGCCGGTGAGGCCGTAGGAGATGGCGGATTCGGCCGAGATCACGCCGATGTCCTTGGTGCGCATCAGGAAAATCTTGTTACGGGTGAGGAGCATGTCGACCTCTGCGATGGTGTGCTCGCACTCTTCGAGGAAATTCCGGACCGTCTCGACGAAGCCGTCGGGGAGGTCACGGATTTGTCCGCCCACGCGGGTATAGGAGGTCGTGAAGCGCGCTCCGGTGAGCTGCTCGCACATGTTGTAGATCTTTTCGCGTTCCGTGAAGGTGTAGAGGAAGACTGTCATGGCGCCCACGTCCATGGCGAAGACCCCGATTCCGAGCAGGTGGGAGGAAATGCGGGCCAGCTCGCAGCAAAGGACGCGCACGGCCTGGCCGCGGGGAGGAAGTTCCCAGCCCATCAATTTTTCGACCGCGCAGGCGTAGGCCACATTGTTGGCGAGGGGCGCGAGGTAGTCCAAGCGGTCCGTGTAGGGCACGAACTGGTTGTAGTGCATGTTCTCCGCGATCTTCTCGTCGCCGCGGTGCAGGAAGCCCACGTCGGGTTCGGCCCTGGTGACGACTTCGCCGTCCAGTTCGAGGATGAGGCGCAGCACTCCGTGGGTCGCGGGGTGGGAGGGGCCCATGTTCAGGACCATCTTTTCCCCGAGCAAATCCTCGGTGCCGGCGTGGTAATCCGCGGCAGCCTGCGCCGCGGTCGCAGCGGCATCAGGAGCCTCGTAAGTCTGGGTCGCGGAGGGCTCGCTCATCGGTAGATGCCGCCGGAATAAGGTCCGAAAACCGGGGGGCTCGCAAGGACTTTGTGAAATTTTTCACAAAGTCTGGAAGGGGGCCGGAAGACCCGAAGGAGGGATTGTGGCGGGCCAGCGAGAGCATCGTTGCCACCCCGCGCGAGGGGGTGGGCGGGCTTCTTGCGCTCACCAAGGGATGGGGAGAACGGAACGAGCGTCCTGAAGGGGTGAATCGACAAGATTCGGGGAATTTTCGGGATTTCCCCAAGCGGGCGGACAAATTTCCACGTTAATTAGACTAATTTGAATATAAATAACTTATTACTTCAAATGTTTGTAAAAAACAGCAGTATACGCGGATCCGTCCGTGGGGCAGGTCGGATGGAAATCCCGAACCCCAACACCCTTGAAATGAAGTCCACCTGGAGGCCGGTCCTCCTATTCTTTGCAATTTGGTCTGGCGCGCTGTTCGTCCTCTTTCTCAAGCCTCGCCAAGGGGAGGGCGGGGCCGAATGGCGGGACAACGCCCCGGAGCAAGCTCCTGCCGGCCAGGATTCTTCCCTGATTGAGAGCGGAGCGGGGGAGGCGGAAGGGGAAGAGACGGCGGAAGCCCTCTTTGCCGAACCGGCCGTTTCCCTGCCGGAGGAGGTGACACCGGACGAAGCGATTGCCCGCCTTCTCAGCAAACCCGTCGACCTGGCCGATCCGCTCGTCAGGCAGGACCTGGTTGGGAAGATCAAGCGGCTGGAGGACGCCCAAGAGGAGGAAACCCGGAAAAAGGCGCAGAAGTTGGGCTTGCCGCTCCGGACCGAGGACGGGGCGGTCCTGGTCGGATTTGAAGGCGACCAGCCGCTCTATGACATCGATCACAACGCCAACGCGGCGATTTCCACCGGCGCCAACCTGGTCAACCTCGCTCCCTACAATGCGGACGGGGCCGGCTACACGATCGGCCTCTGGGAGGCGGGGGAAGTCCCGCGCCTCACGCACCAGGAATTCGGGGGACGGGTCACAATCGGGGACGGAACGAATCCGAGCCAGACCGACATGCACGCCAGCCACGTGGCCGGGACCCTGATGGCAGCCGGACAGTTTGATCCGCTCGTGAAAGGGATGGCGCCATCCGCCCTGCTCAAGGCGCACACCAGCAGCGACGAACTCTCGGAAATGACTGCCCTGGCTGCCGCGGCAGTGGGGGTTCCCGACACGATCTATCTTTCCAATCACTCCTACGGCACCCTGGTGGGGTGGAACGACGCCAAGACGGCGTGGTATGGCACCTTCTCCGACGACGGCAACCCCGGAAATGACTACGTAAGCCGCTTCGGTCAGTACTCCACCACCACCAGCGGGTGGGACGGCCTGGCCTGGAATGCGCCCTACTATCTCATCTTCAAGTCGGCCGGAAACGATCGCAACGACGCCGCCCCGACCGAGGGGGCGACATGGTTGCTGAACAACTCCTCCAGCAACCAGTTCACCTACGACTCGATCACGCACCCGACCGCGGACTATTCCTGGCAGATCGACGCGGGCACGACGGGCTTCGGCACCATCGGACACCGCGGCACCGGCAAGAATATCGTGACGGTGGGCTCGGTGACGGATGCCGTTTCAGGCGGAAATCGCAGCGTGGGGGTAGCCACCCTGAACTCCTTCAGCTCCGCCGGGCCCACCGATGACGGCCGCATCAAGCCGGACCTGATGGCGAACGGAAATTCCCTGCGTTCGCTTGACGACGACAGCGATTCGGACACCCAGACCGCGAGCGGAACCAGCATGGCCTCACCCAACGCGGGCGGCTCGGCTTTGCTCCTGATCGACTACTACGACAGCCTTTTCCCGGGCGAAGCGATGCTGGCGAGCACCTTGAAGGGGCTCCTCATTCACACCGCCGACGAGATGGGGAATCCCGGTCCGGACTATCGCTTCGGGTGGGGTCTCATGAACGTGAAAGCCGCCGCCGACCTGCTCGATGAGCACGCCACCTATCCCAACGAAAACCGCCTCGTGGAAGGTGAACTGGACGGAGCGAATCCTGACGACGAAGTGACCGTCACCTACGATGGCAGCGGGGAGTTTCGCGTGACGATTTGCTGGACTGATCCGGCCGGCAGTTTCACTTCCGCCCACGACAGCCATGCCAAGCGGCTGGTGCACGATCTCAATCTCACCGTGACCGGTCCCGGCGGAACCCACCTGCCCTACGTGATGCCGTGGGTCGACGACTGGTCGGATTCCAAGCTCGACGACGACGCCACCACGGGTCTGAACACGGTCGACAACGTCGAACAGGTCTACATCGAGGGCCCCCAGCCTGGCGATTACACCATCCGGGTCGACCACGCCGGAGCTCTCGTGCAGGGATCGCAAAAGTATTCCCTGGTGGTCAGCGGCGCTGCGATCATGACCGGCCCGCCGGTGGTGCACGTCGATAACCCGGTGGCCGATATGGCATTCCTGGGCGACAGCACCAACCCGATCCCCGCCGTGGCGGACGTGAATACCGTTTTCAGCGGAACGGGGCACACCTACGACGTATCGGTCTCACCCGCGGGCATCCTGGCCGCCGTGATCCAGCCGGACGGGACCGTCGATTTCACGCCGACCACCGTCCAGTTCGGCACCGCGACGGTGACCCTGACCGCCACGGACGCCTCCCAAAATGTCGCGGAAGACGCCTTCGACGTCACGATTGCCTCCCCGATTCTCCATGTCGATGCCAACACGGTGGCCGCAGAGGGCAGCGAGGATGGCTTCAGTTGGGCCACCGCCTACGCTTATTTGAAGGACGCGTTGGGAGTGGCGCAAAGTGGACAGGAGATCTGGGTGGCGGAAGGGATCTACTATCCGGACGAGGCCATCGGGCAGAACACCAATGACCAGGCCGAGCTCTTCGTGGTGCCGGTTGGGGTCTCGATGTACGGCGGTTTCGCCAACGGGGCGACTTCGCGGGCGGAGGCCGACCCGCAGCTGCACAACACGCACCTGAGCGGCGATATCACCCAGAACGACGGGCCCCCAGCGGGGTCTTACACCAACGGGCTGTCCACCACCACCACCAGCACCAACAGCTACAACGTGCTCGATCTGTCCGCCTGCGATGCGAGCGCGATGGTCACGGGCTTCATCATTTCGGGCGGCTACGCCAGCGGCGGGGCCGTCACGCGCGGGGGAGGGGTCTACTCCAACGGCGGGAGCGCCACCGTCAAACGCTGCATGATCGCCGGAAACTACGCCAACCAGCGAGGCGCCGGAATCTACCTGGAAGGGGGCACGCCGCGCGTTATCGATTGCCTCGTTTCGGGCAACTGGGTCGGCGCGGATGGGGGAGGCCTCTGGACCGAATCCTCGACCGTCACGCTCCACAACTGCGCCTTCCGTGGCAACACCTCCTCGGGAGCGGGGGGGCTCGGGGTCAACGGGATTGGTGGTGAATCGGTGACGGCGGTGAATTGTTCCTTCAGTGGCGGGAAAGGGTTCTTCGGATCGGGCGGGGTCCAGGTGCAGGCCGGAAACCTCTCGCTGATCAATTGCACCATCACGGGGAACTATTGCAGCGCGATTTTCGGTGGTGGGATTCTCGTGAACGGCTCCTCCGCTCCGGTCGTGGTGGATAATTGCATCGTCTGGAACAACCGGGCGGGCGGAACGACCACAACGGCCGGCTCCTCAATTGGATTCGCTTCCACTTTCCCCCCGGTGATTTCCAACAGCCTGATCCACAACTCGGGCGGCTCCGGAAACTGGAACGGCGCAGTGGGGACCGATGGTCTCCAGAATATCGATGGGGATCCTGCTTTTGTGGATCCCGTCACTCCCAACCTCTCCGGCGACGAAGGAGGCGACTTTTCCCTCGCGGCGACCTCCGCGGCCTTGAATGGCGGCGATTCCGGAGGCCTCCCGCCGGACCTCGGTGACGTCGACAACGACGGGGATCTCTCCGAGCCGATCCCGCTCGATCTGGCCGGAGTAGAGCGAATCGTTAGCACCACGGTCGACCAGGGGGCCTTTGAATTCACCAATCTCGATCTCATCGATGCCGATCACGATGGGATCGCGGACTCCTTCGAGCTGGCCGCCACGGGCGACTTCACGGCCCTCGAGCCGCTTTCCGACCTCGATGGCAACGGGCTGAGCGCCCTCGCCGAATTCGCGCACGGTCACGAGCCGGGCACTCCACTCGAGTCCCCCGTGGCGCCCATCACTCTCACGGACCTTGGAGGACAGGACTACCTCACCGTCACCTACCTCGTGCGCGATACTGCGATGAGCTTGGTGCAGGTGGAGGTGGAACGCTGCGCGGACCTGACCACCTCGTGGCAGTCCGGGCAGACCGTGCAGATCTCCTCCACTCCGGTGGCGGGAGGGTTGACACAAATCGTGGCCCGCTCTGGTCTCCCGATCGGGACCACCCCGAGCGAATTCCTCCGGCTCCGCCAGGAGGTGGCGGCACCCTAGGAGCAATGCCTTGAGGGAATACTTGCTCGGGTAAGAGTGAGCGGTTTTTATGCCTCTCTCGGGGCAAAGGCCAACGGCCTTCAATCATCGTAGCCTGGGGCAGAGCAACGCGGCGCCCCAGGACCAGGAATCCAGCCGCGAAGCGCAGGCTGAAGGCCTGCCTCACCGGTGAGCGCACCAAGCGGACCGTGCCGTGGTGCCATCCTGCCTCTTCCGGAGCCCGCCCGTTTGCCGGCTTCTTCGCAGTGCCAGCCTCGGGACGGTCATGCCACTCCATCCTGGCGCCGACGGCTCGTCGCCATAGGGAGGTATGCCCGGGCGAAAGACGGTAAGAATTACCGGAGGGCCGCAGCAAAACTTTAGTAACAATGAGAGAGATATTAGGGTTCGCGGATTCAATTTGCTAAAGAATAATCTGGAACCGCAGAACAGGACGGCATTTTTGTTCTGAACGAAGCCCTCCAACCCTTGGAATCACGGGGGTTTGGTCAGAACGAAAATG
>CAUZKZ010000340.1:0-6198 GCA_963580345.1 Verrucomicrobiia bacterium
GAGGTCTCCGCCGCGAACGCCAACGGAACCTCCCCACTCCGGATCCCGATCCTGTTTTTCGCCGTCATCCGCGCCGCACCCGGAGCGGATCCGGGAAACACCCTGCTCGGCGACACCTGGGCCAATGCCACCAACCTCCGGCGCGGCCTTCTCTTGGCGACGGCCGGAACAAACATCTGGCTCCATGAAGGGATCTACTATCCTGACGAGGGGGAAGGAGCAGCGAGCAACAGTGCCTTCGCGCGCTTCGAGATCGATCGCGACACCATAATGCTCGGTGGCTTCGTGGGCACCGAAACAGACGAGTCCCAGCGAGATCCGGCAACCAACCTCACTGTCCTGTCCGGCGACCTCACCCAGAACGATGTCACCGACGCCACCGGCATCGTGCAGGAGGCAAGGCCCTTCAATCCCAACCGCACGCTCTTCCCGCCCAATGCCTACACGCTGCTCCGCGTCACCGCGGATCTGAAGATCGACGGCCTCACGGTCACGGCGGGTCACAACCAGAGCGGCACCACCAACGGGAGCGCGGTCGATGCGCCCTCCCAGGTCGCCAGCGCCATCGATGCCACCAATTGCCGGTTCATCGGCAATGCCAGTGCCGGAGTCGGGGGAGGGCTTTACCTGAACGCCGTGTCCGCCGCGTTCCAAGACTGCGAATTCCGCGGAAACCTGAACACCGGAAATCAAGGCGGCGCCGTCGCGATCGAGGACACCAGCGGAGACACGAGATTCCTCCGCTGCGACTTCGAGAACAACGACGCCGAATTCACCGGCGGGGCAGCGTATTGCAAGGCCTTTACGAGCTTTGAAGACTGCACTTTTGTGGACAACTCCGGGAGGAGCGGCGGAGCGGTCCGCTTCAGCGGGGCCGACGGGAGCCTTGTGAACTGCCTGATCCAGGGAACCGTCACAGACGGCTCGGGCGCGGTCGCAGTGATCCACGCCGACGTGCGCATCGAGAGTTGCCGCTTCATCGGCAACCGGGCCAACAACAACGCCGGGGCCCTGGACGTCGGGCAGACCTTGCCGACCACCTGCACCGTGGTCAATTGCCTCTTCGCTGGGAACACCGCCACCTCGCCCAACCCCGCACTCGATGGCGGCGGGGCCATCCGGGTCAAAGACTCCGACACCACCATGGTCATCGTCAACTCGACCATCGCCGGGAACTTCACCCGCCTCCTCGGCGGCGCCGTTTTCAACCGCGACGCCGACCTCACCCTTTACAACACCATCCTCGCCAACAACTTCTCGGAAGACGGAATCCAGTCGGCGGATCATATCATCAGCGGGACCATCGCGTCCTCCTTCAGCCACTGCCTGGTGGAGGGATCCGGCGGCTCCGGCGCGTGGGACTCCGCCTTCGGGGTCAACCTCGGATCGAATCTCGACGGCGACCCCCTCTTCCTCGATCCACGTGCGCCGGATTTCTTCGGAACGATCACCGGCGATTACCACGTCATCGGCTGGTCCCCGGCCGTCGATTCCGGCGATGCCGGCGCCCCGGAGGTCCCGGGTCTTCTCACCGACCTCGATGGCTCGGTGCGGATCAGCGCCGGCGGGATCGACCTGGGGTGTTACGAGGACCCGGCGCCCCTTCCAAAATTCGGAGACCTCGACGCCGATGGCATGGCGAACTGCTTTGAATTCGAGCACACCGCCTCACCCCGATCGGTCGTCGACCTCCTGCCCGGCGACGACCTCGATGGCGACAAGATCACGAACATCGCGGAGTTCTTCCACGGATTTCACCCCCACCTGATCGACCCGACCCCCATCACGATCTCGACGGCCGGCGAGCCCGACGGCGACCTGACGGTCACACTCGAATCGATCCGGCACAGGGACTCGATCGGCGTGGCTCGTTCCAACGTCCAGTTCTCGCCGGATCTCGGGGCGACCGTGCCGTTCTCGAACCTTCCGAGCGCCCCCGCCGTTGTCCCCCATCCGACCCTCCCGAACACCGATATCCTCACCTGGACCGTGCCGAACGTTTCGCTGGCGGAAGTCTTCCTGCGCCTCCGTTACCGGGCTGAACCCTGACCGGAGCAGCCGGCCTCGAATGCCATTTTTCGGGGGCCCGTTAACCAGACAGGCCGACGGCACGGTCGTGCCGCACCGCGACGGGGTGCGCCCAGGAGGTTGACGGAAGCCGTTGAGGCCGAGTCTCGTGAAATTACAAGTTCTCGGATCCCAAGGGTTGCGAATCTGACTTGCGCTCTGTACACGGTAAACTGAACGGGAGGCATCCATGAAAAGTCTTACAAGCGTCGGGGTGATCGTAACGACTGGGGCCCTCTTGACGGGATTAATCCCGATTGTCACGGGGTTTTCCATGCGGAGATCACGATCGAAGCCGACCCGGCACACCGCTACAAGGCGTGCCACCCTTCTCCAAAGGAAGGTAGAAATAACATGGCCGCGGCCCTGTCCTATTCGGCCGACGGTATCCACTGGAAGCACTACAACGACGGAAACCCGGTCACGCACCGAGCTGCGGACACGATCAACCAAATCCTGTGGGACGAAGATGCGAAAGTCTATCGCCTGTTCACACGGACCGATTACCCCCGTCCGGCCGACGGTATGGAAGTTCGGGGCACCCGCAGCATGACCAATGCGGACATCAAGGCCGACCCAACCGCGTGGAAACTCGTCCGGCAGTGGAAGTTCAGTCGAGAGGGCCCCGAGGAAATCGGGCGCCGCCAATGTAAGAGATCGAATAATGGCAAACGGAAATGAATCGACAGGCACTTAGGAGAAAAAATGTCTTCCTGGTGGTATTGCTGGGACAGTTGGCAATGCCCCCGGCCAAAGGGACCGTCCTGCGCTTTGAAAACGTGAAGCTGCCGGTGGCCAAGGAGTTGGATGGATTGCAGTCGGTGAGGGACTACGGCGATCACGTGGCGGGCGTCAGCAGCGGCGGATTCAAGGACTCCTATGGAAAGGGAAATGGGTGGACCCCGAATATCGCGCTCGATTTTGGCGGGGGAAACGATCGAAAGACGGTGAACTCGTGGCGCGACGCCTGGGACGGCGGCGATGGGGCCAATTACCTGTTGGATGGAGATGACGGCGGCCCCTATTACTACTGGTACACTTTTACCCCGCGTGGGGGAGCCGGCGTGATCATCAATTCGCTGGATCTGGACGGCAATGGGGAAAGCAAGAACCGGATCGACTGGAAGATCTATGCCGAATCGAAGGTGGGCAAGCTCCTGGCCAGTGGATCGACCGGAACGTTCGCCGGCGATAAGGCCAATCTCGATCTCGAAATGACGAAACCGCATTTTGGGATCGTGATTCTGGAACTGATCCACACCGAGACGCGCACTACCCTGGCGGTGGACAACCTGAACTTCGACGAGGTTCCGCCTACGGTGAACAAGAACGCGGACAACCTCGTCGAGGTGGGACTGAGGAAACAATTGTTGGTGGACGATCACCTCATCGCCGAAAAACGCCGAGTCACGCGCACACTGGGCAGAGTCACCAAACAGAACAACGGGAAAGCGATATTCGAAGGTCACTTTTACGGCACCGTCTTGTCCGACGAGGGGAAATTTAAACTGTGGTACCGCGGAAATCCTTACGGCTACGCCGAGTCGAAGGACGGCCTGCACTTTCAAAAGGTCGCCAAGATGGTCGGCCTCGACCCGGCCCATCACAATACAGCGTCGTTCTACATCGATCCGCACGAAACCGACCCGGCCCACCGCTACAAGATTTGCTATGCCTATTTGCGGCCCCACGCGGCCTGCCTGGGCTATTCAGCCGATGGAATTCACTGGAAGGCCTACAACAACGGCAAGCCGGTGACGCATCGGGCTGCGGATACCTATAACCAGATTCTCTGGGACGAGGAGGCCAAGGTCTATCGCCTCTTTACGCGGACCGATTTCCGGCGTCCGCCCGACGGTCTGGAGGTGCGCGGCACCCGGGACATGATCAACCCCGACATCAAAGCCAATCCAACCAATTGGCGAACGGTCCGGGAGTGGAAGTTTGGCAAAGGACCAGCGGATGAGATCTATCGGCGCCAGATTTACGCCCTGACCGACTGGATTTATGAGGGCGTGCATTTCGCCCTCATGTCAGTCTACGAATTCATTCCCAAGCCGGGTGAACCCTACGATGAGGTCCAGGACCTGGTGAAGCGTCACAACCACGATGTGGTCAACTTCTACATCGGGACCGCGCGGGGCAATGCGATGTGGGATCTGACTTGGGTTTATGCCGACCAGCCGCTGGTTCCACGTGGTCCGGATGGCAGTTTTGACAAAGACATGATTTTTCCCGCTTCGCAGATTGTCACGCATGATGACAAACATTGGATCTATTACAACGGCTACCGGGAAAGACACGGGATCGGCGACCGCGGAAAACATGGAATTGGACTCGCCACCCTTGAACTGGACCGCTTCATAGGCTGGAAAGCGACAGGTGAGAAGGAGGGAACGATGATCACCAAGCCGTTCAAATTGACGGGCAGCGCCTTGCAGGTCAACGTGAACGCTGCAAAGGGCCGAGTGCGAGTTGACGTTCTCGATGCGGCGGGTAAGCCGATCCCTGGATTCGCCGATAACGATTCCAAGGTATTCGAGGGCGTTGATGAGTTGAGACTGCAGCCCCGCTGGAACAAATCTCCTGATCTGGCGCCGCTGAAAGGCAAGACGGTTCGAATCAAGTTCCTGCTCGAGCAGGCCGAACTGTACTCGTTCAAGGTGCACGAGTAAGGCAAGGAGTTTGAACTAGGAAATGGGGTCAGAGATGGGGTCAGTCAAATTTTTGATATGCGGACGGATCCGGTGACCGGCCAGGCCGCGGCACATCGGTTCATCAGGACGGTATCAATCAAGGTATCGCCTTGAGGTCGCAGCATTGAATTTGCCGATCGGAGGCGAATGGCTGATGAGTGGTACGGGCCAGTGCTGAACACAGCTATCCGGGCCTTCCTCACGGACTTGAGATCGGAACCGATGAGCACAGACAGCAATCAGGCTTTCCACGCGTATTGAGGCATCATGCCTCGTGCCGCCCCAGTCGCTCTTGCCCTGCTTCTTGGCATTTCCCCGTCCTTCGCCGGAAAGATCCACGACGTCGTCGTCTACGGCGGCACGTCCGCGGGTGTCATGTCCGCCGTGCAGGCCAAGCGCATGGGCAAGTCGGTCGTGATCGTGGGCCCTGACAAGCATCTCGGCGGACTTTCCTCGGGAGGCCTGGGCTGGACCGACTCCGGAAAGAAGGGCGTGATCGGCGGACTCGCCCGGGAGTTCTACCACCGCGTCTGGAAGTATTACCAGGACGACGCAGCCTGGAAGTGGCAGAAGCGCTCCGAGTACGGAAACCGGGGACAGGGCGCGCCCGCCATCGACGGTGGCCAGCGCACCATGTGGATTTTCGAACCGCACGTGGCGGAGCGGATCTTCGAGGAATTCGTGAAGGAAAACGACATCACGGTGCACCGCGACGAGTGGCTCGATCGCGCGGACGGGGTTGAAAAGCAGGATGGCCGCATTCTCTCCATCAAGATGCTCTCCGGACACACTTTTCCCGGCCGGATGTTCATCGACGCCACCTACGAGGGCGACCTCATGGCCACTGCGGGCGTGAGTTTCACGGTGGGTCGGGAACCTAACAGCAAGTACGGGGAGACTCTCAATGGCGTGCAGACCCGCCACGCCCGCTCCCACCAGTTCACCAAACCCGTCGATCCCTACGTGGTCCCCGGGGATCCCTCGTCCGGCCTCCTTCCGCGCATTCACGGCGGCCCCCCGGGAAAGGAATCCGGCGGCGATCATCGCGTCCAGGCGTACTGCTTTCGGACCTGCCTGACGAACGTCCCGGAGAACCGTCTCCCCTGGCCCAAGCCCGCCGGCTACGACCCGAAACAGTACGAGCTCGCCCTGCGCTACTACCAGACGGGATGGAATCCTACAACATGGACTCCCACAATGTGCAACGCTACGTCGACAAGAACGGCCACGCCCGCAACGAGGGCGACATCCAGGTCAACCCGGGAGGTCCCTACCCGGTCGACTACGGAGCGATCATTCCCAGGAAATCGGAGTGCCACAACTTGCTCGTCCCGGTGTGCGTCTCCTCTTCCCACATCGCCTTCGGCTCCATCCGCATGGAACCCGTCTTCATGATCCTCGGCCAGTCCGCCGCCACGGCCGCCTCCCTGTGCCT
>CAUZKZ010000341.1:0-6179 GCA_963580345.1 Verrucomicrobiia bacterium
TGAAACGCTCAATCGAAGATTCTATCAGCTTCGCAGCATTTTTGGCCAATCACCCTGCATGGCCTGCCATGAAATGGAGAATCACTTTGACGTGCCCATTGAAAATTGAATAGAAAAGCGAACCTCCACTCGTATAGGAGATCAATTGAGCTGGCGGCTTGCCCACCCTGCCAAAACGATGGCAGGGTTCTTTTCGCTCGCTCAGCCTGATGCAGAACCCGTATGAACAGAGTGGAAATCCAAGACATGAACCAACGCACTAACATCACATCCAGAGTCGAGCCGGACTACGCCGGGACCGCGCCCAACTTCCGCTCCGCGCCGGCGCTGCTCGCGGTGCTGTGCCTTGCCACGGCACCGACGTACGCCGAAGAGATGTACCTGGTTCGCGACGGCAGGAAGATCGAGAAGAACATGGTCCAAACCGACATGGACCCGGTTAAGAAACCATTCTGGAAGGGATGGTCTGAGCGAAAAGGTGAAACGGTCGACGGCGTTTTTGTGGTCGACAAGGCGCCCAAAAATCTCGTCAACTTCACGCCGCTGAAATCGGCGCTGGGCGACTGCGAATTCACCATGGTCTTTCGGACAAAACAGGGCGATTATGGAGACCGTGGCGGTGGGCGCGGGCCGTTCATCGCTCTCAGGGACCGTGCCCGTATCGGGGGCTGGGCCAAGGGCACCGAATTCGTCGTCTGGAATGAAAAAATGTCGTTGGGACTCAAGTCGTACAAAGGCCCTGCGACCGTCAACATCAATGACGGCAAGCTCCACACGATGTCGGTCAAGCGCGTCGGTGATCTGCTTACCTTTACCGTCGACGGCGAGACGATCAACGAGCAGAAGATCGATCCCGATGTGAATCTGATCTTCCAGATGCACCCAGTGGAGAGCCGCCCGGACATCGCGATGATCAAGATGACAGCCGAGGAGTTCAGTGACAAGCTCGAGACTGATTTCAAGTCCGTTGCTCCACTGCAGACTGTTTTCGAAGGGACCGGAAAGCCCTTCGAATCGGTCTCACGCAGTGGCGCTACGCTCAATGAAGGTGCCGCCTACCAGGCCGGAAAAGCGCCCTGCTATCGGATTCCTTCCCTGGACGTATCGAAGAAGGGGACGATCCTCGCCTTTTGCGAAGGCAGGGCGAGCAAGTACGATTGGGGCCACATCCGCATTGTCCTGCGTCGCAGCGAGGACAACGGCAAAACCTGGGGTGATGAAATCGATACGACCAACGGGAAATTCCCGAATAGTAAGATCGGCAACCCCGTTTCCATCGTCGATCGAGACACGGGGCGTATCTTCTTGATCAGTTCTTTCGCCACGAACCCCAGCCATACGAATCCGGGCCCGGGAAAGATCATGATCGTTCACAGCGACGACGACGGCAAAAGCTGGTCCGACGCGAGAATGATCCCCGGACCCGAATGGCTCCCGAAAGGGTTTGGCTGGCTGCTCACCGGTCCGGGCCACGGCATTCAAATCACGCAAGGAAAGCACAAGGGGCGGCTGGTTGCGCCGTGTTACGGTGAAGGATGCGGCTTCGTGGTGTATAGCGACGATCACGGTGAAACGTGGACGGTCGGCGCCAATTCGCCGGGGGGGCCGTACAACGAAGCGGTATGCGTGGAGCTTTCCAACGGCGATATCATGCTCAACATGCGTTCGCCCGGCGGTGGGGGCAGCCGAAGGCCGAATCGCGGGGCCGCGGTTCTCACCGATAGTGGCGCACAGTACAAAGAGGGAACCTCGCGATTTATCCCCGACTTGCCTTGCCCGAGTTGCCAGGGTGGAACGGTACGACTCTCACCGCCAAAAGACGGCAAGCCGGGCGTAATTCTGTTTGCCGGTCCCGGCTCGGGAGGCGCTCGTGGTCACGGAACACTTTTTGCAAGCTACGATGACGGCAAAACCTGGCCATACCGGCAGGTGATTTACGAAGGTACCTACGGCTACAGCGACGTTGCAGTGCTGCCCAACGGTAAGGTGGCATGCATCTTCGAGCTGAACAAGCAGGACCTGCTGTTCACGGTCTTCGATGCCCCACCGGCCACCGCGCCGGCAAAAGCGGGAAAGTGAGCACACCTGACACGCAATAAGAAGAATACCATGAAAGGAACCATCACATCATCATTGTTTACACTTGTCGCCATCGCATCGCTGGGGGTTTCCACCGCGTCCGCTGCGGAGGAGGTGCACGTCGTGCGCGAGGGCAAGCTCATCAAGGATGCGCTCGACTGGCCCGACTGGAAGCCGGAAGAGAACCCGTACTGGAAGGGCTGGGTTCACTGTGGCGGAAAGACCGTCGACGGCCTGTTTGTCGTTGAAAAGAGAGAGAAGAATCACTCGCGATTTCAAGGCGCGAAATCCGCCCTGGGTGACTGTGAACTCAAAGCCGTCTTCTCCTGCACGCCAGACAATTCAGCCAAGTGGAACCCGAATATCACCATCCGCGACCGGGGCCGCTTAAGGTTTTCCGAGGACGGCAGCAAAATCTGGCTGGAAGTTCGCAAGACGCCCTTCCCGTTGAAGAAATTTGAGGCGTCCTGCGAGGCCAACGTTTTCGATGGCAAGTTGCACTCCATGGCGGTCAAGCGTGTCGGGGACAAGATTTCGTTCTACTACGATTGCTAAGGAATCGCTTTTCTGACCCCGGCGTCCCTGGGCGCCTGTCGGGCGGGGTAGGTGGGGGTGCAAAATGCCACCAGTGCCGCCAGTGAAAATGCGTCCAGTCCGGATGATAGGGCTGCTCCTGGATGGGACCGAGCCACAAGTTCCAGTCGAGATGGGCCGGAACCGGCGGGAAGGTTTTGTAGCGTTCCTTGCCGCCGAATCCGCCAACGACCCAGACGTGCACCTCGCTGACCTCCCCGATCGCACCGCTCCGGATCAGTTCGACCACCCGGCGGTAGTTGCCGCCGGCATGAATCTGCGTCCCGATCTGGGTCACCCGCCCGGTTTCGCGCGCCAGTTCGGTCACCACCCGCGCCTCGGAGACGGTCCGGGTCAGCGGCTTTTCGCAGTAGAGATGCCGCCCGCTGCGCAGGGCCGCGACGCTCGCCACGGCGTGAGTGTGGTCCGGGGTGGCCACCACGATGGCATCGAGATCCTTCTGGTCCACCAGCCGCCGAAAGTCCCGGTAGGTCTTCGCATTGGGAAATTTTTGCGCCACCGGGGCGATGCGATTTGCGTCCACGTCGCAGAGAGCCGCGACGTTGGCGATGTCCTTGAGGTGGCGGATGCTGTAGCCCGCCTGCCCGCTCGCACCAATGAATCCGATATTCAGCCGGTCATTGGCGGCCACGGCGCCCTGGGCGCGAGGATTTGCGGGGCGGCCGCCCAGAGACCTGCCGCGGCGGCGGTCGTCTTCGCCACGAAGCGACGTCGGTTCATCGGAGTGGTTTTCATCGGCATTACAGTTTCTTGATCGAGACCCGGCGGTAGGCGACCGGATCGCTGTGGCCGGCGAATCCGAAATAGCCCTTGGTGCGGGTCTTGCCCGGGTGGGGCGAGTTGGCCATGTACTTCGTGATCTTGGAGAGATCCGTGTTGAGAATCACGCTCCCGTTCAGTTCCACCTTGAGGGTCGAGCCCTTCACGGTGACTTCCTGGAAGTTCCACTCGCCGACCGGATGCTGATGCCCGCGCTGGGCGGCCGCGATCCCGTAGGCCGAGCCGTGAAATTGGCGATCGTCGAGCTTGGCGTATTTCTTGGCAGTGTCATCCAGGACCTGCAGTTCGCACATCCCGACGTAGGCGGTATCGCCCTGTCCGGGATAGCGGATCGCGAGTCCGTTGTTCCCGCCGGGCGGAAGCTTGAACTCCATCCGCGCCGCGAAGTCGCCGAGCTCTTCGTTGTAATAAATCGTCCCGCCCTTGCCCGGCTTGCAGACCAGCGTGCCGGCCTTCACCTCGTAGTTGTCGACCGGGCCGGCCCATCCGTTCAGGTTGCCGGTGAAAATCGGTTTGAACCCGTCGCCTCCCTTCGAGGCCAGGATCTTGTTGGCTTCCTCGCTGCCGATCTCACGGATGAAGACGTTGCGCCAGCGGATCTCGCCGCCGTGCGTCTGGAGCTGGATCGGGCCCCGCGCCGGGGCCGGCTTGGTGCGATCGAAGTAGTTCTCCATGATGGCGTGGTCGACCGCCAGCTTGTCGTTGTACCACACGCTGACGCGGGAACCCACCATGAGAATGCGGAATTTGTTCCACTCTCCGAACGGCTTGTCGGCCTGCACCAGCGGCTCCTTGCCGGGAGCGCCGGGGGAGTTGTTCCAGAGGCCGCCGCTTCCCTCCGGTTGCTGGCCGATGTCCCAGATCTGGACCTGGGGCAGGCCGCGCAGGTAGATTCCGGAGTCTGCCTTGGGGATCGTCTTGTATTCGACCAAGAGCTCGAAGTCCCCGTAGCCCTTGATGGTGGTGGCGTACTTCCCGTGCCCGTCGTTGACGAGGACGCCGTTCTCGACACTCCAGTGCTTTTTCATGTTGGCGGTCCACGCCGCGTCCTGCGCGGCTCGCTTGTCCTCCGGCAGCGCGAGGTACTTGCGGTGATCGAAGGTGTCGCCGCCCCGCCAGCCGGTCAGGTCGGTGCCGTTGAAGAGAGCCGTGAATCCAGCCGGCGGCTGGACCGCAGGGAGCAAGGCCGAACTGCCGAGGAGCAGGGCCGGGACGAGGAAAATAAATCGTGATTTCATGTGAGTATGGCGATCAGTGCTCCTATCCGCCCCGCCCATTCATGGCAACCGGTAAAAGAATGGCGGCGAAGTGGTTTCAGCGGTGAGGCAGCCCTTCAGGCTGCGGAGGTTGGTGCGACCTGGGTTCCTGGGGCGGCGCCCCAGGCTACGGTGAGGGAAGGCCGTTGGCCTTCCGTCTCCAGCTTGCGACCGCTTTGAACGGACGCCAGACGGAGCGTGTGTGAATCCTTGGCCATCCACCAACCCCCCAAGGCCAACGGCCCTCGAGCACCGCAGCCCAGGGCAACGCCCCGGACCCGAAACGATTCCTCCCGCCCCCAAGGCCTACGGCCTTCGATCACCGTAGCCCGGGGCAGCGCCCCGGGGGAAGCCAGGACGAACCACCGTTTGCAGGCTGAAGGCCTTCGAGCATTGCAGCCCGGGGCAGCGCCCCGGACCCGAAACGATTCCACCCGCCCCCAAGGCCAACGGCCTTCGATCACCGTAGCCCGGGGCAACGCCCCGGGGAAGCCAGGACGAACCAGCGTCTGCAGGCTGAAGGCCTGCCTCACCCTCCGGACCGCGCGGCGCTCAATCCCACACATACCGCTCATCGTATTCGATGGTACGAATCACCAAGCGTCTTCACGAACTTCGAAGACTCCTTCTTCACATGCTCGACGAAATCGACCGGGGCACGCAGTTTTCCCATGCTGAAGATCAGTTTACCCGAAAATTCCGCCTCTCAGCCCCTTCGGATCAGGCCCTCCCCCCCCCGCTCTTCTTCGTGCTATATCCGGATCTTTGTTCTTTCCAAATTCTGGTCGGAACCTATTTATGTCAGCAGGTTGCAAGCAAGCTTGCTGCCATTCGGATCGCCTTTTCCCTGGGGCAATCTGTCCGCAAATCCACTATCTCAAACCATTTACAGTATGAAAAACACAACAATACGAAACGCAGCACTCACCATCCTGGCAACGGGATTCATCCTCGGTTCGGCCGTCTCGGCCTCTGCCGCCGCAATCCTCTGGCTGGACGCTGGCTCCATCACGGGAGTCGGCGAGGGCGGCACCGTCGACACCTGGGCCGATTCGTCCACCAACGGCAACGACGCCCTCAGGACCAACGGCAGCCCCACTTATCACTCCACCGCGGGGCCCAACGGCCAATCGGTGGTCCGGTTCGACGACAATACGCACGGGACCCACGACGAGTTCCAGGTCGCCCACAATGCTGGGCTGAGCCTGACCAACTACACCATCTTCGTGGTGGGGTTGCAGACCGGCACGGATTGGGACACCCTGCTGGTCAAGGGCGGCCTGCCCACTTCGACGGCGTGGAACTATCTCATCGCCGCGAACGGCCCCTCCGTCTATCAAGCCGGGGCCAATGCGCAGGGCAAAACGCCGAACGGCAATGCCGACAGCGTCTCCAACGCGGGAATCGGGGGCTCCTTTGGAATCATCGGGCACCGCGCCGACCTCACCATTGCGCATCTCGGGGTCGTGA
>CAUZKZ010000342.1:0-6177 GCA_963580345.1 Verrucomicrobiia bacterium
CCTATCCTGCAAATCCGGAGGCTCTTGTCTAGCAGAAACGCTCAATCGAAGATTCTATCAGCTTCGCAGCATTTTTGGCCAATCACCCTGCCGGCCGCCCCTGCCTGCCGGGTCGATCCTCGACAAGCGTGCTGCCGTCCCTATTCTCCCCGCCCGCTTCCCGCATCCACCATGGGCTCTCCCTATCAGCCGCTGCCGGGCTTCCGCGACTTTGCGCCGCGGGATCGCCTCCTGTGCCGCTATCTCTTCGAGGCCTGGACCGCGGTGGCGACCCGCTATGGATTTTCGGAGTTCGAGGCTCCCATCGTGGAAAGCGCCGATCTCTACCTCAAGAAGTCCGGCGGCGAACTCAGCGAGCAGCTCTTCCGCTTCCAGGACAAGGGCGGACGGGACGTGGTCCTGCGCCCCGAACTGACCGCCTCCCTGGCCCGCATCGTGGCCGCCACGCAACGCGACTATCCCAAGCCGCTGAAGTGGTTCGAAATCGGCCGCTGCTTCCGCTACGAGAAGCCCCAGCGGGGGCGCTTGCGCGAATTTTACCAGTTCAACGCCGACATCCTCGGCGAATCCTCTCCCGGAGCCGATGCCGAATTGATCGCCCTCGCGATCGACGTGATGCGCGAGCTGGGGTTCCAGTCCGGGGAGTTCGTAGTGCGGCTTTCCGACCGGCAAGCCTGGCTGGAATTCTGCCGTGCCCGCGGCATCAGAGACGACCGGCTCGACCTCTTCCTGCAGGTGGTCGACAAGATCGAGCGGGATCCCGAGGAAAAACTGCGCGAGCGCCTGCAGCCCTTCGGCCTGGAGCTCGAAACCCTCCGCTCCTTCATTGCCGACGATACCAACCGGTCCGAAAACCTCACCGCCGTCCTGGCCGATCTCGCCACCCGCGGACTGGCCGGCTTCGTGGAGGTGGACCTCTCCATCGTGCGCGGACTCGCCTACTACACCGGCCTCGTCTTCGAGGTCTTCGACTCCGGCAAAGCGCTGCGCTCCGTGGCCGGCGGCGGACGCTACGACTCCCTGCTTTCGATCATTACGGACGGCTCCACCGACCTCTCCGCCACGGGCTACGCCATGGGCGACTGTGTCATCGCGGAGCTCATCAAGCAGACCCCCCAGGCCCTCCTCCGGTTCCAGACCTGGCAGCAACGCCAGGCCACCTGCGATGTCTACGTAGTCATCGCCGACGAGGCGCAACGCCCCCAGGCGCTCGGCCTCATCAGCCGCCTCCGTGAGGCCGGGATCGCCGCCGACTACCCCCTCAGCCCCGCCAAGATCAACAAGCAGTTCAAGGCCGCTGACCAGACCCTGGCGCGCTTCGCGCTGGTGGTGGGCAGCGAGTATCCCGAACTCAAACTCAAGAACCTCGCGGCCCGCACTGAAGAACCGCTCGCTCCGAACTCCGACCCCATCGCGGTCATCAGCGATCGGCTCCGGGAACCGGACGGCCCCTTGCTGGCGTGAGTCGCAGATAGTCGATCTTGCATCTTCGATGCTCGATTCCGTTTCACTAACAACCTTCCAGACACGTGCTAATAACTGATTCCAGACAACCGGGACCCGAAAAGCGGGATCCGGGAACCGCTTCAACCATGCGAACACACACCTGCAACGAACTCCGCCCCGAGCACAACGGACAGACCGCCACAATCATCGGCTGGGTGAATTCGCGACGCGACCACGGGGGCGTGATCTTCATCGACCTGCGCGACCGGGAGGGACTGACGCAGTGCGTCTTCCGTCCCGAGGAGTCCGCACACGCCGCCGAAATCTCCCACTCCCTGCGCCACGAGGACGTCGTGCTGGTCACCGGCAAGGTCGAGCCGCGGCCCGAGATCGACGGAAAGTCCGCCGTCAACGACGAACTCCCCACCGGCGAGATCGAAATCGCCGCCACCGAGCTGGTCATCGTCAACAAATCCGAGGTGATGCCGTTCCAGCTCGAAAAGGAACTCTCCAACGAGGACCTGCGCCTCAGTCATCGCTTCCTCGACCTGCGGCGGCCCCGCATGGCGCGCAACCTGCGGACGCGGCACCTCGTCACCAAGGCGGCCAGGGATTTCCTCGACCGCGAGGGCTACATCGAGGTGGAAACCCCCATCCTTTCCAAGTCCACCCCGGAGGGCGCCCGCGACTTCCTGGTGCCCTCCCGCATGCATCCCGGCGCCTTCTATGCCCTCCCGCAAGCCCCGCAGCAATACAAGCAACTCCTCATGGTGGCGGGGGTGGAACGCTACTTCCAGGTGGCCCGCTGCTTTCGCGACGAAGACCTCCGCGCCGACCGCCAGCCGGAGTTCACGCAGGTCGATATCGAGGCCTCCTTCACCAATCCCGACGAGATCATGGCACTCGTCGAGGGGTGCCTCTCCGCCATGTTCAAGGCCGGCCGCAATGTGAAGATTCCCACCCCCTTCGACCGCATGACGTGGCGCGAGGCCATGGACCGCTTCGGATCCGACAAGCCCGAACGGCGCTTCGAGATGGAGCTCGCGGATCTCAGCGCGCTCTTTGCGCAGAGCGGCTTCAAGGTCTTCTCCGGCGCCGTCAAGAACGGCGGCGTCGTCAAGGCCATCAACGCCAAGGGATTTGCCGGAATTACGACCGGGCAGGTCGACAAGCTGACCGAAGTCGCCGTCACCCACGGCGCCAAAGGTCTCGCCTACATCCAGGTTCGCGGCGAGGACCCCTCCACCTGGCGCTCCCCGATTACGAAATTCTTCAGCGACGAGGAATTGGCCGGCCTCAAGGAGGCCATGAACATCGAGGAAGGCGACCTCGTCCTCTTCGCCGCCGACCAATGGGAGGGGGCCTGCGGGATTCTCGGTCGCATCCGTCTCGAGGTGGCCTCCATGCAGAACCTCCTGGTGGGCCAGGATGGAATCCTCGACTTCCTGTGGGTGACGGAGTTTCCCCTTCTCGCCTACGACGAAGAAGAAGGACGCTGGGCGGCCGTGCACCACCCCTTCACCCGCCCGGTCGAAGAAGACCGCGCCAGGCTCGAGTCGGGGGACTACGAAGGACTCCGCGCCCAGGCCTACGACGTGGTCCTGAACGGACACGAATTGGGTGGCGGGTCGATCCGGATTCACGAGGCGGACCTTCAAGCCACCATGTTCAAGGCCCTCGGAATCAGCGAAGAAGACGCCGCCCGGGAGTTTGCCCACCTCCTCGCCGCCTTTCAGTTCGGCGCCCCGCCCCACGGCGGGATCGCTCTCGGGCTCGACCGCATCGTGATGCTGGTCGCCGGCGAGCACTCGATCCGGGAAGTGATCGCGTTCCCGAAAAACAACAAGGGCATGGATCTCATGACCTCCAGTCCCGCCGAAGCCACTCCCCTCCAACTTCGGGACCTTCGCATCAAATCCACCGCACAGGAGAAAAAGCAGGGCTGAAGCGGCATTGGCAAGGGAGGGAGAGCCGCGCCGCGACCATTTCGCTTCGCAAGGTGTCCACAATCATCCAAGATTCCATCCATTGACACCGGGGCCGCGCGTCCCAAAGGTGCCCGTCCGCCCTCCCATGAAGCCCTTCGCCGCCTTCCTTCTCGCAAGCTCCTGCCTCGGTCTCCCCGCCTCCGCGGAGTTGGAGGGCGACATTCCCCTCGGATTGGAAGCCGTCACAGGGTTCCGCAGCAGCTACGTGCACCGTGGCTTTGACCTCGCCGGGCCCGTCCTCGATTTCCAGCTCGAAGGGGAAGCCGTCTTGCGCGAGGACCTCTCCGTCCACCTGGGGGGCTGGTTTGCAACCGAAATCAGCGACAACTTCACGGAGGGCGCCGGCTTCATTGACCTTCGCTACGACCTTTCGGAACGCTTCACGCTCGGCGCTTCCGCGACCTACCGCGCCTACGATCACTCCTTCTTCAAAAACGGATTCGACCTCGGCACCTTCCTCACCTGGTACGTCGGCGAGGAGTGGGACCTCACGGTGGACGCTTACCGTGATTTCGGCGCCGATGCCTGGTACGCCAATGCCGAGTCCGGCTGGTCCTACCGGCTCTCCGACGACGCTTACCTCGGACTCACCGGCGGCGTGAGCGTGGTGGATGGATACTACGGGCGCTCCGGTCTCAACGATGTCTACGGCCGCGCTTCTCTCACCTACAACCTCACCAGCTCCATTTCCCTCACCCCCTTCGTGGCCCTCTCCATCGAGTTGGAGGAGGCCGACGGCGACGAGATCTTCGGCGGCCTCTGGTTCGAGGTGTCGTTCTAGGGCATCGGCCTACCGGACGCCACTCAGGGCCGATCCGGCCTGGGACCACCCGGTCCTCCGCCACCCGGCCGCGGACCCCGGGGCGGCCCGCCGGGACCTCCCTCCGGCCGCCGCGGACGGTCGCTGCCCGGTCCGCGACGAGGCGGACCCTCGGGACGGTCGGCGGGACTGAGACTTCCATCACCGTTCCGGTCCATGCGTCTGAACATCTCTTTCAACCGATCCTCGTCAAAATCCTTGAAGCGGGGGTCCTTCCTCCACTCCTCGAAGGAGAGGCTGCCGTCCTTGTTCCGGTCGAGTCCCTCGAAGAGCGCCCGGTCCCGAAACATTGGCTGGCGATACAAGTCCCGTGAACCGTCCGGACGTTTCGGCCAATCTTTCGGGCTCAGGACCCCGTCCTTGTTTCGGTCCATCCTCTTGAACATCTCCCCGCGCCGTTCAACCGGCACATTCTTCAGGCGGGGATGCGCGTCCCACTCCGCCGGCGTGATTTTTCCATCGCCATTCAAATCGCCCCTCCTCATCGCACCGCCGCCTCCGCCGGGGCCCGGCGCACGCCGCTTTGGCAGCTCCGCGCGCGCAATCTTCCCGTCTCCGTTCTTGTCGAGGTGGTCAAAGATGCGGCGCTTCCCCTCGTCGCGCAGGTGCTGCATCTTGTCCCCCGATTGAAATTCGTCCCAGCTGATCTCCCCGTTCTTGTTGCGGTCCAGCTTCTTCATCATGTTGGCGCCATGATCGATGCGGCCCGGGCCGGGCCGTTCGGGCCGTCCTGGTCGACGCTCCCCACGTTTGTCACCAGGATGGCGCTCCTTCCCGGTCTCCTCGCCGCGGGGCTTCCCATCCGGCCTGCCTTTCCTGCCCTCGCCGTCGCCTGGCTGCCCAACGGCCAGCCCCCCTGCGCCTAGCAGAGCGAGGAGCGCCGTCCATGGGGTCTTCATGATCAAAGTTTAACCTGGGATTGCGGGATTGGCGACGCTTTAGCGCCCCCTCTTTCCCGATTCAACCCCGCTTTCTCGCCGCAGTTTCAGTGGACCCACGGTTTTAGCTGGACCGCCGGGGGCCTGCCGCTAGCAGAGGCGCAGTCAATTTATGCCAATCTCGGACATCCTCCAGGAGCACCGCCCCTCCATCTCGTTCGAATTCTTCCCCCCCAAGACCAAAAAGGCGGCCAGCAATTTGTTCGGAACGATTCGCGAACTGGAGGCCCTTCATCCCACCTTCGTCAGCGTCACGTATGGGGCCGGCGGATCGACCCGCGATCTGACCCACCAACTCGTGCTCAAGATTCTGAAAGAGACCGCAATCCCGGCCGTCCCCCATCTTACCTGCGTCTCTCACGACGAGGCCGAGATCGACGGCATCCTGGACCGCTATGCCCAGGCCGGGGTGGACACCATTTTGGCTCTTCGGGGCGATCTCCCTCGCGACCGGGCCGACTATGACCGCACCGCCGACGCCTTTCCCTATGCCGCGGACCTGATTGGGTTCATCCGCGCCTTCAACGCCTCGGGCCGCCATCCCGCCGGAGGATTCGAGATCGGCGTGGCAGGTTTTCCGGAAGGCCACCCCGAAACCCCCAACCGCACGGCCGAGATGGATTACCTCAAGGCCAAGGTCGATGCGGGGGCGGACTATATCTGCACCCAGCTCTTCTTCGACAATCACGACTTCCTCGACTTTCGCGATCGCTGCGAACTGGCCGGCATCACCGTCCCCATTATCGCCGGTATCATGCCAATCACCACTGCTTCGGGGATGGTCCGCATGGCCGAACTGGCAGCCGGTGCCCGTTTCCCTGCCAAGCTCCTTCGGCACCTCGACGGCCTGCACGACGACTCCGAGGGCTTCGCGGCCGCGGGAGTCGCCTACGCCACCGAGCAATGCCGCGAACTCCTCGAGGCCGATGTCGCCGGCCTGCATTTCTATACCCTCAACAAGAGCGGGGCCACCAAGCAGATCGCC
>CAUZKZ010000343.1:0-6130 GCA_963580345.1 Verrucomicrobiia bacterium
TCGGCATCAGGATTCCCATCGTTCCCCAGGAAGTTCCGGTGACGAAGGAGATCGCGCAGGCGAGAAGAAAGACCCCGGCCGGGAAGAAGGAGAGCGGCAACCCGTCGCCGAGGGCCTCGCTGAGCACTTTCTCGGTCCCCAGCGCGCTGAAGAGGCTGCCGAGCACCCAGGCCAGGAGGAGGATGAGGAGGGCGGGAAGAAGCTGGCGGGCTCCCCGCAGAGCGGCGCGGGGCGCCTCCCGGAATCGCTCCCGCGGAAAGAACGCGATCGCGGCGAGAAGAGCGAGGACACTTCCAATCACAAAGGCGGCGGGCACGGTGGAGGCGCTGAGGGAGAGGCGGATCTTTTCGGACCAGTCGGCGGGAGGTTGCCCCGGAGAATGGAGGAGCAGGATCGCGGCGGGAATCGAGAGCAGGAGAACGAGCAGCGGGAGCAGCGCCCGGTGAAGTTGACCGGAGGGCTGGGCGGCCGCTCGATCGCTTTCCGAAAGGGGCGTGGGAAGCCGGTGGCGCATGGGCCCGATCAGCCAGTTGCGCCGCAGGACCAGGAAGGCGAGCAGGAGGGCGAAGAGGCAGTAGTAATTCCGGGGAATGGACTGCACGAAAAGGAGATAGGCAGGTTTCTGGAGGGGCGAGTAATCGGCGATGAAGGCGAGTTGCGCCACGATCCAGGTGGAGAGGAAGGCCACGCAGGTCACGGCGGAACTGGTGGTATCGACCAGGTAGGCCAGCAAGGCGCGGGGAACGCCCACCCGGTCGGCCACCGGCCGGGCCACCCTTCCGAGCATGAGGGCATTGGCGAGACCGTCGAAGAAACAGAGCAGGCCGAGGCCGAAGAGACTGGTGAGAAAACGCTTACGGGTCCGGTCGTTGACCTCGCCGCGGGCCCGCAGGAGGGGAAGCAGGCCGTCACTGCGTTCGATCACGGCGGAGAACGCGCCGAGCAGGAGGGTGAAGGCGAGGGCCCCGAGGTGCCAGCCTCCCAGGAGGGTCTTGCGGAGGCCGCCCTCCTCGGGATCGATCCACTCCTTGAACTGAGCCGCTTGCGGGGCGGCGAGGAGGAGAATGAGACCCGCGAGACAGGCCGCCACCAGGGAAAGTGCCGCGGAGCGGGTGCTGAAGACCATGCCGAGGGCCACCACCGCCGGCCACAGGGGCCGGATCCCGGCCGGTAGGGCCAGAACCGCCACGGTCAGCAGCAGAACGAACGCCGCGGTGATCGAATTTCGAACAAAGCGGGGGGCGGGGAGGTCTTCCATACAATACCAGCGAGAAGACGCGAGGAGCGCCCGGCTGGCAAGATCCACCCTCGGGAGGAAGCCGGAACCTTGTCCGAACCCCGCAAACGAACCGTTCTCGGGGAGGCAAGAATATCAAAGAATCCGTTATAATCTTGACGGTCTTTTTTATTAAGACATACAAAGGACTTTGCTTCTTCGCCCCATTCTAAAAGAAAACCCCGTTCTCTAAGTCTAATTAATGCCCGACCAAAACGAAGGATTGAAAAAAAATGTGGGGGAGAGCCGTATTAACCAATTTAAGCTGGTCATCAAGTGAAAGATTTGCGATTCTTAAGGAAATGTCCTGTCAGTCCTTGCGCCTGAACGGCGAACCCCTGCCAACGCCCCCCACCCTAGCGACCAGTCGCCGGTCGTTCCTGAGCACCTCGCTATTGACGGCGAGCGGGCTCTTTGCGGCGACCAACCCCACCCAAGCGTTGTCGCTTTATAGCGGCAAAAGCAATCTTGATCTTAACAAGTTGCCGCGCGAGTGGGTGCGTCGCCAAGGGGGAGAACTGCACTCCTATGCCAGATTCCTTTCGAGCCTTGGCTTGAAACATATCTCGGTGCAGGAAGTGATTGCGTCACACGCCAAAAGAAAAGGAAGCATCTGGAATACCCTTCCACCACGTTCCTATTGGCGTCACATGAGTCAAACCCTGCGCGTTGCCGACGAAATTTCGGCGCGTCTGGGGACCTCAGTGAAAGATGTTACCTCCGCTTATCGCACGCCGTCTTACAACGCGCGGTGTCCCGGCGCGAAGCCGAACTCCTTCCACAAGAAGAACTTCGCCCTCGACCTGAAGTTCCACGCCTCGACCTACACGGTCGCCCGCGTGGCCCGGAGCATCCGCGAAGAAGGCAAATTCCGTGGCGGCATCGGCCGCTACAGCGGGTTCACGCACGTGGACACCCGCGGCTACAACGCGGATTGGTAAGCGCACTTAAGCATAAAAACGTTGGGATGGACGGGACGCTTCGGCGTCCCTTTTTTTGTGCGTGGTGAGGTCCCGGGGAGTGGTGACCAAGGGGTCACGAGCAAGGGATTGATCGTGAGGCGGCACGGTGGGTGATGGGGGCGGAACGGACCAGATCCCCCAAAGCCTACCGGCCGGGCCGATTTGCATGATAATCAGGAATTCCTTCCCAATGGGGCTTCAGGCCGGCCTGCAGGCGAGCCTTGCTTGACGTCGGATCTGCGCAAAGAGTAAAGGTGTTCCGATACACGGAACATATAAACGAAACAGATAACGGAAACAAAGTTTCTGGCCATGATTCTCCGCTTCAGCCTTTCCGCCGGCCTCCTGTGTGTGGGCGGCAGCGCCTGGGCCGAGGTGCTGCTCTCGCAGTACTACGAGGGCTCCAGCAGCAACAAGTGGATCGAGCTGGTGAATACCGGCTCCGCGGCGGTGTCCCTGAACGGGCTGGTGCTCACCTCCTGGAACAATGCCGCCTCGGAGAACTGGAAGACGGAGGGAGGGACGCCAAACAATGCGCACGACCTGAGCGGACGATCGATCCCGGCCAACGGGTACCTGCTGATCGGAAACGCCACCGCCGGGTTGCCGGGCTACGCGCAGCCGGACCTGACCTCAACTGTCACGACGTTCATCAATGGGAACGACAGCGTGGTGCTCTATGACACCTCGCAGGGGGCGGTGGGCGCCACCGCCGCCATCGTCGATGCCATCGCCCTGACCAACACCGGCAATGAAGGGGCCGATACGAGCTTCTACCGGCTTTCCAACGCGCCCGGATTCGACCTGGGCGCAGGGTCTTCCGTGCTGGATTTTGGCGCGGTGTGGGCGGAGAAAACCAACGCCGAAGTGGACGGCGCCACGCCGACAGACGGCTGGTATCTGAACCGGTTCGTGTCCAGCGTGAGCCTGAGCGTGAACCTGGATCCGGCCAGCGTGGTGGAGAGCGAAGGGAGCGGGTTGGTGGCGGTGACGGTGACGCGGACCGGCCCGAACGCGGAGGCGCTCGCCATTCTGCTGAGTTCGAGTGACGAAAGCGAGGCGGTGATTCCCGCGGCGAACCAGCAGATTCCCGCCGGCCAGGCTTTCGCCACGTTCGCCATGGCAATCGATGCGGTGGACGACCAGTTGGAGGATGGAATCCAAACCGTGACCATCACGGCCAGCGGGGTCGGTTTCAATTCCGGCACCGCGGCGTTGGCAGTGGAGGACGATGCCGATCGGGCGCCCCTCGCCATCAACGAGGTCCTGGCGGATCCCCCCGGCGGGGACGACGTCAACGGAGACGGGACGGCCAGCACCTCGCAGGATGAGTTCATCGAACTGGTCAATACCAGCGGAGCGGAACTCGACATCAGCTTCTGGGAAATTCACGACGGCTTTTCGTTCCGTCACTTTTTCGATTCCGGGACGGTCCTCCCGGCGGGATGTGCGATCGTCGTGTTCGGGGGTGGCTTGACCGGTGCGTTGAGCGGGAGTTCCCTTTTCCAGGTGGCGTCCTCGGGCACCCTCGACCTCACGAATTCGGGTGACACCATCACGGTCCAGGACGATGGGCTGAACCCCGTGGCGGTCTTTTCCTGGGGAGGTGAAGGCGGCAACAACGAGTCTCTTGCCCGCGACGTGGATGTGACCGGCTCCTTTGTCCCGCACACCGGGGCAAACGGCTCAGGCGGAGCGCCCTATTCCGTGGGAACGATGATCGACGGCTCGCCCTTTTGTCCTGCCGCGGGCGATCTCTCCATCGCCCTCAACGCCGGCAGCATGAACGAAAACGGGGGATCGCTGATCGCGAGGCTCCGCCGGAGCGGCGATCGGAGCGAGCCGCTGGAGGTGTTGGTTCGGTTCGACGATTCCTCGGAGGCCGTGCCGGTGCTGAACCAGGCCCCCGACGGGGTCTCCTACCTCGCCACCATTCCCGCCGGGCAGAGTGCGTTCGACGTCACGGTCCTGGGAGTGGACGACCTCGCGGCGGACGGCACGCAGACCGTCACCCTCACGATCACCGCTGTGCGCTACAACAAGGCAACGACCACCTTCGAGGTGAATGACGACGGGGATGGGCCGTTCGGCGCGCTCGTCATCAACGAGATTCTCTACGACCCGCCTAATCCCGGTGGCGACTCCAATCAGGACGGTGCGATCGACTCCTTCCAGGACGAGTTCGTGGAACTCCTGAACGTGTCCGGAGCGGCCTTCGATTTGAGCATGTACGAACTGCACGACGCCCTCGGGGTGCGCCACGTCTTTGGGCAGGGGACGCTGGTGGGGGCCGGCCAGGCCATCATCGTCTTCGGCGGAGGCAACCCCACCGGGACGTTTGGAGGATCGTTGATTGCCGTCGCGAACCGGCTCACCCTGAACAACGACGGCGATTCGGTCATCCTGAAGACCCCCGGGGGCGGAAGCGAACTGCTGCGGGTCGACTACGACGGCTCGGTCGCGGACAAATCGATCACCCGCGATCCGGACGGGACGGGCTCCCTGGAGGCGCATTCGACCGCCCGCGGCTCGGGAGGAGCCCTCTATTCGCCCGGCCACCAGGTGAACGGCTCGGTTTTCGCGGGTGGGGTCATCCCGGGCGCCCTGGACCTGAAGTTCTTCGGCCTCGAACCATCGGGAAGGGATGTCCGCGTGCGGGTCAGTGGATTGCAGCCCTCCCTTTCCTACACCTTCGAGGTGAGCCTCGACCTCGGAGCGGTCGATCCGTGGTTCTTCCTGCAGAACTTCACGACTGCGGACGGGGTGGAGATTTCCCCCGGATTGTATGAGTTTGTCTTCGCGGATCCCCTCATTCCGCACGAGGACAAGCAGTTTTACCGCGTCAGGCGGCCGTGAGGTCCGGGTCATTTTCCCGCCGGCGGCCCGGAAACGGCGGCATGATTCGGGCTGCCGCCGTATTTTCTTCCGCCACAAGCGCTTGACTGGAAGGGCTTGACGGGAAGGGGGTAGTTAAGAAAGATTAATGACGTCCTGCCATGTCCGCCAGCTACACCGAAGCCGACATCAAGAGTCTCGATTGGAGGGAGCACATCCGGTTGCGGCCGGGAATGTACATCGGGAAACTGGGTGACGGGGCGGTGCAGGACGACGGGATCTATCTTCTGCTCAAGGAGGTGATCGACAACGCGGTTGACGAGTTCGTGATGGGGCACGGCAAGGAGATCCACATCGAGATCGATGAGGAGGGCCGGGTGGAGGTTCGCGATTTCGGCCGCGGGATTCCGCTGGGGAAGCTCATGGACTGCGCCGCCAGGATCAACACCGGTGCGAAGTACGACAGCGAGGCCTTCAAGAAGTCGGTGGGCCTGAACGGGGTGGGGATCAAGGCCGTGAATGCGCTGAGCGAATTCTTCGAGATCCAGGCGTGGCGGGAGGGCAAAACCAAGGCCATCGAGTTCAGCCGCGGGGAGGTAATGGAGGAAATGAAGCGGCCCCGCGCCGCTGGGAAGACGAAACCCGGCACCCGACTGGCCTTCGAGATCGATCGCGAAATCTTCCCGAAGAAGACCGCCTTCAAGGAGGCCATCGTGGAGCGCATGTGCCGCTACTACGCCTACCTGAATCCGGGCCTGACGCTGGTCTTCAACCGGAAGAAATTCAAGTCGAAGGGCGGTCTCCTCGATCTGCTGAAAGAAGAGATGGAAGACGAGCCGCTTTACGAACCGGTGGCTCTGTCCGGGGTGGACATCGACGTGGCTTTCGTGCACACCACCGGCAGCGGTGAGGAGTATTACTCCTTCGTCAACGGGCAGCATACCACCCAGGGCGGCACGCACCTTGGTGCCTTCCGCGAGGCGATGGTGAAGGTGCTGCGGGAATTCTACAAGAAGCAGTACGACCCGGCCGATATTCGCTCCGGAATCGAAGCGGT
>CAUZKZ010000344.1:0-6112 GCA_963580345.1 Verrucomicrobiia bacterium
GAGCGGCAGCTCCGGGGCTTGCCACGGGAGATGGGACGCGTCGAGGGTCTCGGATTCCTCCTCTTGAGCCCAGCGGAACAGCGCGGGCACCCGGATCGGCTCCATCGTTTCGATGTCGTAGGGCGGCGCGGGTGGCGGAGGGATGTCGATGATGCCCTCCCACATGCCGTGGAGGCGCTGGAAGAACTCAATTTCTTCGGGGCGCGTGAGGCTCCCTGCAACTTTCATGAGACCCTTGCAGCAGGGGCAGATGAGGGGATCTTCCCCCCAAATGCGGAGGATGAGATTGCGCCAGAGTGGGCGGAGATTGCGGGCGCTCGCCGCGGCGGGAGCGGGGACGGTGGGCGGTTGATCGGCAGCGGGATCGCCGTCCCAGGCTTGGACTTCCATGCCCCGGCACTTGTTGGAGTAGCGCCCGTAGTAGCGGACGGTGTGCTGGTTCTTGGGCGGGATGTGCTCGACTGCGGCGGCGAGGAAACCGGTGGCGGTGAAGACTTCGAAGTTTCGCTTGGTGCGCCAACTGCGGCTGGAGCGATAGATGACGCGGCGGGTCTTTTCTACCCAGGTGATTTTCTCGAGGGAGAACGGGGCGCGCAGCAGATACTCGGCGAGTTGCTGGCGACCGGCGGCGCTGTGAACGGGTTTGTCGCCGGCATCGAGACTGAAGCCGCTGTGTTTCCAGTTCAGGAGCTGGCGGGCCTTTCTTTCGCTGATGAGTTTTTCGCGGAGGAGGGTTGCGATGAAGTCGTGGCGGAAGAGTTCGGTGAGCGGTTCGAGAGATTCGACCGGGATTTCATGGAAGCGACCTTCGCGGTCATAGAGGCCGGTGGCGGCCAGGACGTGGGCATGGGGGTGGAACACAAGGTAGTCGCCGAAGGTCTGCACGGCGGCGATGGCGGCGAGTTGGCCATCGGGGAGGTCGAGGCGGGCGCGGAACCAGTCGCGCAGGCACTCGATGGCAGTGCGGAAGAGGAGATGGAGCAGGTGGCGGCGTTTGCGGAAGATGCCGCGCAGGGGGCGGGGCATGGTGAAGACGAACTGCCGGTGGGGGACCTCATGGCAGAGGGTATGGGCAATCCAGTGCCCGGTCTGGCGCACCCGGCGCTGGTGGCAGGAGGGGCAGAAGTGGCGACCTTTGCAGGAAAACGCCAAGAGCTTTTCGTGGCCGCAATCGGGGCATTGGAGGCGGGTGAATCCGGTCGAGAGGTCGCCGCAGCGGTAGAATTTCTCGACGACGGCGAGGGTGTTGGGGCGAAGCGGTCCGTGCGTCTTGCGGTGGGAGCTTTCGTATTCGGCGAGAAACTCGTTCCAGGCGTGGTGGACGATTTGCCAGAGCGGGGAGGCGCGGGGGCGGCGGGGGTGATAGACGGAGGGCACAAAGAATGTTCATAAGAACACTTTACAAGGTGAGTCAAGAATGGGAGAAACGCTTCAGAGCTCGGGAAGGTCAGAGCGAGCGGAAGGCTTCTCCCTCTTCAACGAATGGGCTTCTCGCCGGGTGTCTGGTGGTATTCAGCTTCGCCGGCGTCCCTTTTCCGGCAAATTCTGTGACCCTACCAGAGCGGTTCGGTGCGGACGCGTCCTACCGATCCCGACCCCCTCCCCCCCTAGTCGAGGGTGCCCCAAAATCGGGCCATTGCGCCGCCTCAGAGCCGCCAGGGCAGGCCGCAATTGCTAGGGTGGGTGACAGCCAGCCAGCCCAGCCGCTCGGGATTGCCCTCCGCGCCGCCCATCGGAAAGCGCGGAAAATCAGCCTCAAGTGCGTGGAAACCCGCACCAACAACGAGTTCGGACAAGAATTCCTCTAACAGAAATCGCCGCCAGCCCGCATGGTTGAATCTTGTTGAGAACGATAAGTTCAAACAACGCTCAAACTGCGGAGTCCACGGGGCGCGCGCCGGCGAGTTCCTTGTTGCAGGGCTTTTTCTCCGAAACCCGAACCTATTCTGACCCACTCCAGCCAGGACCTGGGCGTCTTTTGCGGTGGTAAAGGTCCCGTGCGGTTGGAGGGCGGGCGCAGCAACTTGCCAAGGGGAGTTTCGGGAGTTTCGGGAGTTTCGCGGCGATGCATCTGGCTGAATTTGACGCCCTCAGGGTCGGTATCCCGCCTCCGTATCCCGCCTCCGGCTGGCTTGCGCTCTTCCCGTTTCAGGAGTTTCGGGAGTTTTTTCGCAAGGTATTCTATCTCGTCGAGGTCCCAACCACCACTTTTGCTGAGCTCGCCAATATTTGCGGTTCCATGATGGTCCCTCTGGAGCAGTTCGATAAGGCAATTTGCCCTCTTTCTGAGCTTCCGCATCCGCTCTCCCTGAATCAGAGCAAGTTGCCGGTCTACGAACCACCTGGTGATGGTCAGCGCCTGTTGTGCTGTTTCTAGATCAAGGGGGTGCTTGTGAGCCTCTGTGCTGTGTTTCCCGGCATGCAGCACCAGGGAAATCCGCCACGCCTGTTCCGCCCACCGGGCCGCGAACGGGGCCACGTCGGCCAACTCGCCCCCGTCCCGCTTGTTGCGCGCTCCACGGGTTTGGTTCTCATAGTCACGCATCAGGTCGAATACCCCAGGACTCCCCGCTACGTCGAATGTTTCGCCATGCAGCCTGTATCCCTTGGCAAGGTCCTCGATCAGGTCATGCCAACTACGTCTGGTTTCATCGGTGATCCTGGGAAGAATTTCGGGCATCTGCTCTGCCTGGGCCTTACTGTCGAAGATCAGGAACCTGGGCAACAATCCGCTGCTTGAAAGGTTTTCGTCCGCGAGGACCTCGTGCGCCTTGTCGGGTTGGATCATCCACAGGACAGTCAGGCACGGTCTCCGGAGTGTAACCGGGTCTCGTCCCTTCCTCCTTTCGGCGTGAGCCGTACCGGAGTAGGCCATGCAGTACAGATCTTCATCGGTGCTTTTCCCCCCTGTGTAGCGACCGTTCAGGACGGCGAACACTCCTCTACTTTCCGGGGTCATGCAGGCCGATGCCTCTCCTGCCTGTAGGGACAGGGTTTCACTGAGCCCTTCTCTGGTCGGCTCGGTAAACACGAGGATGGGGATTGCGGCGATTCGCTTCTCGAGGTCGTTCTTGCGTCGTTGGGCGTCGCGCATGTCCTCGACAGCTGCCTGCCTGTCGATGTCATCGCCCCCCTTCTTCTTCAAATCCTTCTTCGCCCGCTCCATGTCAGCGATGGCAAGTTGAAGCTCCGCCTCGAGCTGGGGCTGGGTTTCATCCCAGAAGACAGCGTGAGCCTCTATCTCGACATTGTTGAGCGGTTGAACGAGCGGCCTGAAAGCCAGATCCTTCCCTGTCCCGCTCTCGGCGATGCATAGAACGAACAAGTTCCCCCGGCATCGCCGGTCTCCTCCACTGGACATCTCGATCCCGGCACCAAGTGCTGCAGCCACTACCCCCAGAGCACACGCGGCAGGCATGGATTCAGGGGTCAGAGAGGACGCCGCGGTCTCCCTCACCATGTTGGCCATGACATCCGGCAGGCATTCGATAGGGAAGGGTGGGATGGTGTTTTCAGACTCCACCCCCTCCGCGAAACTCCGAAAACTCCCGAAACTCGGGTCTGGGGATTCAAAATCGGGGGTTTCGGGAGTTTTCGCGCCATCGGAGTCCGGTTCTTGGCACGGTTCGGTCACCGTCTTCGTAATCTTGCGTTTATTCATCGAAAAGGTCCTCCGGCTCCAGGTCCCCAGCCACGTCCCGCAAATCGTTGCCACGGGGAAGGTTCAGGGCCTCCACGGCAGCGCCAGCCCTCGCGAATGAGTCGCTCCAGTGGGAGGCCATCCCATCGCCGGCCTCGTCTCCATCCGGGATGAGAATGATGGTCCGCCCTGCGGCGGCCGTCATGATCTCGGGAGCTAGTTTTTTGACCCCTGCACCCAACAGAGCCATTGGGGTGAAGATCCACTTGCCGCCTGCTTTGCGATATTGAACGTAGAGATCGAACAGGTGGAGATAGTCCGATGCGCCCTCGCTGATTGCCCAGCTCTCGGTTTTCGCGATCAGCTCCGCACCCACTGGCCAGCTCTTGTCCACCCCCGGGAGCGGATAAGCTTTCTTGCCGTTGAGAAACGCCCTGCCGTCCAGGCGGCGAATCTCGGCCGAGCGCCGCGCATTATCGGTGACGATGAAGCACTTGTGCCCGTCCACGGTTCCGAAGCGCAGGACGCCCGCATGAACCATCGTCCAAACCCCGGCGTAAGACAGGCCCCGCATCTTTGCAAAGCGTTCCCAGGTCACTTCTGAGCCCATCACCAGTTCGCAGGGCCACGTGATGACCTTGGGAGGCTCTGGTGGGCGCGGAGCCGGAGTAAACGCTTCGGGGGCCACCCGAACGCAACCGTCTGGGTAATCGATCCCGAGCCGTTCCATGAGCCAGTCACGGATCTCGGCGTGGGACCAGTGAGTGGCAGCTTGAATGAACGCGATCACGTCGCCGCACTCACCCGTGCCGTGGTCTTTCCACGCCTTGCCCTGGTCGAAGATGGAAAAGGAAGCGGTCCGCTCATCTCGGAACGGGGACTTGCACGATGGTTTCGGATCGCCCGGGAGGTTGAGCGCCGGCCACAGATCGTAGACCGTGTAACGCTCCTTGGCCTCGGCAAACACGTCGGGGAGCTGTGCCGTGGTGGTCATTGCTACGCCTCCGAGCCGGTGGCTTCGAAGTAGTGGGTGTTTTCCTCCCGGTATTTCCACCTTTTGGAGTAGCTGTCGAAATTGTCCTGGTGGCGCTTCTGGATAACCTCCAGCACCCCGGCAAGGTGCTTGGGCCCTCGGACCAAGTCGGCAACGCCCTTGAATGCGTCCGCCGGGATGCACGCGTCCCACGGTCCGCCGAGGCTCCAAAGCTCCACTCCGGCCTTGAGATCGGCGTGGAGGCGGTCGATCAGATCGTGAATCCTCTGCTTTTCCTCGAGTTGGGTAATCCGAGCCTCAAGGGTCTCGTGGAAAAATTCCTCTTCGATCATCTCGCCCCCCTTTCCGACCAGGACCCCGTCCCCGAATCGCAATCCAGGTTAAACAGGATTTCGCAATCGCAGCCCGCGCCGTTCTCCCTCATCCATTTCAGGGTGCCGCGCACGTCGACGCCTGGCATTGTGTTCAGGATTTCAAAAGCGGCGCCGTGGTCATTTCCGCCGCGGCACTTCCATCGAATCTTTTCGGAGGCGTCCTCGTGGAAGGCACAGCCCTCGGGGCCGCCCAGTCGCTCGCAGAACTGCCTCCACAGAGGGTGTTGCGGCGTCATTAATTTGGGTTCAGACATTGCGCGCCCTCCTCTCGCTCCAGGTTTCCCCAAACTCGCCCGGGAAAGTTTCCCGTGCCGCTTCCTCTCCGCACTCCCGACAAACAGGGAACCTCCACGGGACCGCGTGTTCATGATCGGTGCCAATGATCTCGGCCGGATCGACACAGCACCCGCACTTGATACAGCACAGCTTTTCGGATAAGGTCTCCCCGCCGTTGAAGCCGTCCCGCCGATTCGGCTCGGGTCGGTCTCCAGCCGGCCCTACTTCTTTTGGTGGGTGCTTCATCTACTTGTCCTCCTCTCCGAGAATCCGCGCCAACTCGGCCACGGGAATCATGGGCACGCCGTAGCCTTCCACGGTGCGAATCTTATCGCGGTGACGGTAGTAGCGGGCACGATCCCAGCCGAGCGCCTTGCAGAATTCTGGGATGTGGATGGTTAACCGACCGCGGAAAAGTTCGGTCGCCGTCTTTGGTGATGAATTGGAACAATCCATAGCACCAGACAGCGTAACGGCGTCTGGCGATACGGGAGAAATGTTCGGGAAAGAAACTTTTTGCAGCGAACTATTTCGGGCGGCGTCCTTGTTTGCCCTTAATCGGAAATCGGAGGATCCTCAAGGCATCCGAAACCGTACTCTTTGAATGGGGCATTCCGCGCTCCTCCAGATACGACCGCAATTCTTCCTGCGTCCCTGGCAGGCGACCACGCTCGTCGTAAAAATCGGCAATGCCGTACCAGATTTCCTTGTGGCTGTTGGTTGCTGGGGCCGGGCTACAGTAGCCCTCACCCATGAGAATTTCCGCGATCTTCTTGATGTCTTCAAACTTGCCGTCCTCGATTGTCCTCTGGACCAGATGTGCCGCAA
>CAUZKZ010000345.1:0-6108 GCA_963580345.1 Verrucomicrobiia bacterium
AATCTCGAATTGGCTGGTTTTTGTTTTTTCATCAGGCCGATCCTAGGTGGGATCGGCCGCCAGCCACCCATTAATACCTCAGTCTATGGGATGGCTGTGAAAAGGGTTCGCGAATTCCGCCTTCCCACTGGCGGCCCTTGCCTCCCCGATAGGGAAGGTTGCAGGTGGAGAAGGCATCGCCGGAGGAAACTCCGCCATTGTCGGAGGTGAAGATGACGACGGTGCGGCCGGCGAGTTCGAGATCGGCGAGGGTCTTGAGAACGATGCCAACCGCGTCGTCCATGGACTCCATCATACCGGCATAGATCGGGCAGTCCTGCACCTGCCGCACCGGGAGAGTGCGATCGATGAGAAAGCGATTGCCGTTGTGCGGCTTCAGCGAGGCCTTCTTCTGATACTTGGACCAGAGCGTGGGCGTGGTCTGGATCGGGCCGTGCACGGAATAAAATGAGAGATAGGCGAGAAAGGGCTTTTCCTTGTTAGACTTGATGAAGGCGGCGGTTTCGTTGGCGAGACGAATGGGAAGCGATTCTCCGGGCGGACCGTCTTTCATTTTGGGGTTTTTGAACGGTGCGAAGAATCCTCCCGGCGGGCTGCCGCGGTGGTGGCCGCCGACATTGATCTCGAAGCCGTGATCCTCGGGAAACGATCCCTCGCCTCCGAGGTGCCACTTCCCGGCGAAGAAGGTCTTGTAACCGGCTGACTTGAGGGCCTCGGCAAGACTGGTGTCCTCGTGGGGGAGATGGCGGACGTACTGGCTGGGCAGCACCTTGTCGTTGCGGTTCCAGCCCACCCCGGTGGCGGCGCCGATCCAGTCCGTGATGCCGTGCCGGGCGGGGAACTTGCCCGTCATGATGCTGGCCCGCGAAGGCGAGCACACCTGGCAGGTGGCATACCCGTGCGTGAAGCGCATCCCATCCTTTGCGATGCGGTCGATGTTAGGCGTTTCGTAGTAGGTGCTGCCTTCGATGGAGAGGTCCTTCAATCCGAGGTCGTCGGCGAGGATGAAAAGGATGTTGGGTTTCCCGGCCGCGTGGATGAAAGCGGAGAGGGCGCAACATGCCCCGGCGAAGCGCAGCGAAGACGGGAGCACGCAGAGGGATCTGAGGAGCGAGAGCATGGCAGAGATACGTGGCGGGGCGATTTTTCTCCCGAATCAACTATGAATTGACGAGGCGGGCCGCGCTTTACATGTTGCTGAGAGACGGCACACTTATTCACGTAGAACAGCAAAGATGAAGATCGGAATAATTATCGCGGCAGCAATGATGGGAACCACGCTGGCCACGCGTGCAGATGACTGGACGTCGTGGCGTGGTGACGGGGAAGGCAGCGGCGTGGCGCCGAAGGCCAGTCCCGTGTCGAAGTTTTCGGAGAACGAAAACCTTCTCTGGAAAGCGGAGCTGCCCGGTCCCGGCAATTCGACGCCCGTCATCACGGGCGACATGCTGATCGTAACCTGTGGCATCGGGGGAAATGACGCGGTGGTCGCCTACAATCTCAAGGGGAAGAAACTCTGGCGGAGCACCTTCGGCAAGGAGACGCCCGGGAAAGGCAATAACACGAAGAAGGGGACGGGATCGAATTCCACCCCCGTCACCGACGGGAGGGGCATCTTTGCCTATTTCAAGTCGGGCCGGGTTGTGGCCCTGACCATGAAGGGCAAAAAGGTCTGGGAAGTAGACCTGCACGAAAAGTATGGCAAGGATACCCTCTGGTGGGACGAGGGCACGTCGCCGGTGCTGGCCGGGGGACACGTGATCGTCGCCAAGATGCAGACGGAGGGAGGCTCTTACGTGGTGGCTCTGCGCAAGAACACCGGCAAGGTGGCGTGGAAGACCGATCGCAATTTTGACGTCGGGGTGGAGTCGGGTGACGCCTACACGACACCGCTCGTAGTAAAGACCGACGGCAAGGAAACGTTGGTCACCTGGGGTGCGGACCACCTGACCGGTCACGATCCGGTAACCGGGAAACAGCTCTGGACTTGCGGCGATTTTAATCCCAACAAGACAAAGGGCTGGCGGGCGATTTCATCGCCGGCCGCCACGGCTGGAATCGTGGCGGTGTCCTTTGCCCGCGGCCAGCAGACGGGTGCGGTGCGTGCCGGCGGAACGGGAGACATCACGAAAGATGCCTGGCTCTGGAAGCGGGATGGGATCGGGGCGGACGCCGCTTCCCCGGCTGCCCGCGACGGAAAGTTCTACGTCCTGAATGACAGCGGGAAGGGCCGCGGCTTGCTTTCCTGTCTCGATGCGGTGACGGGCAAGACGCTCTGGGAAGAAAACCTGCCGAAATCGGCGCAGATCTTTTATGCCTCTCCCCTCTTGGCCGGGGACAAGCTATACGTGGCGCGGGTGGACGGCGCCATTTACTGCGGGACCGTGACCAAGGACGGGCTCACGAACCTGACCGAGAACAAGCTGGATGACAGCATCTACGCTTCGCCGGTCGCGATCGGTGACAAGCTCTACATCCGGGGGCGCAAGAATCTTTACTGTTTCGGAAACTAGGAGCTGCAATGGCCATGAAGGCGCGAGTAGGGTGGAGCGTGATGGTCCTGGGAACGGGCCTTATCCAGCTGTCCTGCGAGACGCCGTCGGCCCCGACGAGCGCGGCGAGTGCGGGATCCCGCGCGGAGGCGCCCAGGCCGGTCGCGGAACCGGTGAAAAAGGAAGCGCCGGTGAAGAAGAAGGTGGAGGTCGCCGCGAAGCCGACTCCTCCCAAACCCGAATCGAAACCGGTCGAGGTGCCGGCTCCCGCGGCGGAGAAGCCGAAGGGCCGGATCAGCCAGATGGACATCGGGACGCTCTTCCAGTTGCAGGGGGAGGGCCGGGCCTTCCTCGTGGATGTGCGTCCAGCTTTCTTCTACAATCTCGACCACATTCCCGGCGCGATCAGCCTGCCCCTGAAGACCTACGACGCGATGTTTCCAGGCAGGAAGGCACAGCTCGACGCGGCGGTGGGTGCCGGCAAGGTGATCGTTCTTTACTGCGCGGACGAGAATTGCCCGGATGGCAGGTCGACGGCCCGCAAGCTAGCAAAGGAAGGCTACTCGACTTCCGTGTACACTGCGGGGTGGAAAGAGTGGAAGGCGTCCGGGCTGTAGGCGCGGGGAGCCACCCGCTCAGGTCAGCAGCGACGGAGCGTCGCTCGGCTGGGCGACCCTCCAGTGGCAGTCATTTTGGAGGGGGGATCTCCTCCGGCGGCGAAGGATTTTCGAGGGCCAGGGGGACGGTGAGGTCCCGGCGCATGAACTGGCAGACGCGGTCCTCGCCGTGGCACACATTGTAGAAAACCTGGAACGCAATTTCGCCATCGTGCTGCTCTGGGGGAGGTGGGTCCTGACGCCGGAGCTCGAATTCGACGGTCCGCCGACCGGTTTCCCGCTCCGCTTCCCTCTTCGGGGGTGGAATTGCGATGACTGGCCGGGAAGCGTGCCACCCTTTCGGCGGGTAGAGCCGAATGGTGGAAGTCCCGGCTTCATCGTTCCATTTTGCGTGCCGGACCGGGTTGGGGGTCAGGGCCACGAAGATTCGCACTGCCTTTCCGGGGTCGACGGTATGCGGGACGACCAGAGCGGAACAGTGGACGGTGTTGACGACATCGCGGAATAGTTTGCCCTTGGGGTCCGGGTGCGGAAACTCGACTGCACCTTCCGGATTCCTGAGAGGTTGCGCGACCTCGGCACCGGTCAGGGCGGCGCGCAGAGGGTGCGGCTCGACTCCTCGCTCTCGCAGCTCGCGGCGGGCGGTCTCGACCCAATCATAGAACGGGTAGGGCTTGTCGAGCCGTGGTCCGTATTGCTGCAGGCGGCGGCGCCAGATGTAGTTGGAGGGATCGAGTTCAAGGGCCTTGCGCCACGCCGCGACGGCCTTCGCGAACTCTCCGGGATCGGTCTCGATACCCTCCAGATCGAATAGTTTGCGGTAGGCGACACCTCGCTGGAAATGGAAGATTCCCTTCACTTTCTGGTTTGCGGTCCTGGCGATCGATTCCAGTTTTCCGATTGCCAGCGACAGGCCGGCTTGGCGCGGAGGGAAAAGATCCTTGTGGTCGACCCAGCTGCTGGGGCGGGGAGCGCGCGGGGCGGATCCCACCTCGGCGGGCGGGGCAGCAAGGAATTCGTCGAGTTGATTCAGCTTCGGATTCCGGTGCTGCACCACGCCGGACTCATCGATGAGGAGAGTGATGGGGACAGCCTTGAGGCCTAACAGATTGTAGGAGTCGAGCATGACGGTCATGTCCTCCATGCCCTTCCATTGCAGGAAGAGCGCCATGCGGTCGCCGTGTTGCTCGGGAGCGATTCCGAGGACGAGGAGCTTGCCGTCTTCGACGAATTTTTTCGTATTGGCGTGCCACCCGGGCACTTGCTTGCGGCAGCCCGCTCACCACGAGGCGAAGAGGTGCACCATCAATTTGCGACCGCGGTACGGCTCGATCGAGGTGAGTTGCCGATCCTTGCCCACGATGGGCAGCTCGATGAGCGGGAAGGGCTTGCCGACGTCGATGAGAGGGTCCTCCGCCGCGGCGGACAGAGCCACGGCGAAGACGATGGCGCCAAGCAGGGTGGCGCGAATCATGCCGGTTTGCGAATGTGCAGCCAAGCGTGAACGTGGGGTTTGCCGCGGAAGTAGGAAATCATGTTGGGGCCTTCGATCTGCCAGACATCCCAGACCTCGTCGTCGCCGACATTCTCGTCCTTGTAGAACGCGAGGTGCAGGTTGTCGAACCCGCCCGCTTCCACGAATTTCATGGCTTCGGCGGAATCCTGCTTTCGGAAGGGGGCGAGGAGGTCGGCCATGACCTTGCGAACGTGGCCTTTCTGATCGCCGGTGAGGTCGGCGACGCGGATGCCGTCGAGCCCGGCCTTCTTGCCGGAAAGTTCCACGGTCTTGTTCCCGTGTTCGCCGCGGCTCTTCCCGAGGAGGGCCGCCTTGCGCTGTTTCCCATCGAGCATCTGGTAGACCTCGTTGGCGCGCACGGCCTGGTACCAGTAAGCATTGTCCTCGTGCTTGGGCCCCTCGTTGAACCCCTTGGCAGCGTGGCCGTAGAAGAGCGGGCCCCCGAAGGCGGCGCCTTCCACCGAATCGCCGTCGCAGCGGCGCGTGCAGTGGCGGCCGGTCAGGACGAACTCGAAGTTGCCGGTGCCGGGCTTGCCGAAGACCGCCACGGAGGAACCGCCCTCGAAGCCGTCGATCCCGCTGTCCCACTCGACCTGGTCGTAGACCTTCTGCGCGTACTCTTCGCTGTGGAGGCCCATGAAGATCTCCTTGATCATGGCCTGCTGGTCCTTGGTGAAGGTCTTTACTTTCGCCTTGGTAATCTGCCAGTTGTTGTTGACCTTGAGGCGCAATTCGTGGTCGAAGGGGAAGCACATCGCCTTGCGCTGTTCTTCATTGAGGGTGTCGTAGAAGGTCTTGACGACGGTTTCGGAGGCGGCGTTTTTTTTCTCCGCGCCGAGGGCGGGGAGGAAACCGGCGGCGGAGAGACCGGCGGCGGTCCCGGCCGAGGTCCGCAGAAAGGAGCGGCGGCTGGAGAGAGCGGGGTGGTCTTGCGGGCAATCGGAACAGAATTCGGGATTCATGAATTTGATTTGTTGTGGCTTGTGAATACAGACGCGGGCCGGCCATTCTTTTCGGGGAAAGGGAAGGGAATTCCGGGCTGCGGGGGGGACCACGGTGCGGCCAGGAGGGCGGTTATGCACGCAGAATCGTGCCGACCGGAGGAACGGCGCGAGGGGGAGCGGCCGGCCGGCGGGAATCAGGCGGGCGCGGCGTGGTTCCGGGCGTTCGCGGCGAGAACCCTCTTCTGATAGCGTCCCTGCACGAGGTCGGTCAGGATCAGCACCCCGATCACGAAATAAAAGGTGGTCTTGGTCATGGGAAAAATCGGGTTTCCGGCAAGGTGGAGGTGTGCGAGGTGCGCCCCTTCGGTCAGGAGCATGATCCCCACGATGAGGAGGACGAAAAGGCCGAGAACCTCGTACATGCGATTCTTCTCGAGAAAGGCGGCAACCCGGTCCGAGAGCCAGATCATGAGGAGCCCGCTCACCACGATGGCGATGGCCATGAGGAGGAAATTCGATTCGCCGGTCTCTTCGTTCTT
>CAUZKZ010000346.1:0-6099 GCA_963580345.1 Verrucomicrobiia bacterium
CAGCCTGAGCCCGCAGCCGTCCCAGTCCCAGTCCCAGCTCTAAAACTCGAAGGCTTCCACGAGACGCGGTTCTCACGCGCCGACTTTTTCAGGAAGCCCTAATTAATCCCGCCCACCGTCCTGTCAGGGCGCCCTCGACCCGCCACCGACAAGTCCTTTCCATCCGCCCCCCCCGCCGCTACGGTTTGCTCCGCCGCCCGCCCGCCATGAAACTCACCATCCACCTGCTCGGCCAGGCCCGCCAGCTCGCCGCCCGCGAGCGCCTCGAGGTGGATCTCCCGGACGGTGCCTGCGTGCACGACGCCCTCCCCGCCCTCCTGGAGGGAGCCGACCCCCGCCTCGCCACCGTCCTCGCCGATGATGAAGGAAACCTGCGGCGCAGTGTCATGGCCATCCTCCGCGACGAAACGATCGACCCGGGCGAAGCGAACCTCTTGCAGGATCGCGACGAGCTGAGCCTCCTGCCTCCCATGTCCGGCGGATGATGACGCGGTTGGCGTGAGCGATTCGAACAATGTTCCAACCCACAAGTTCCCGATTAACCTCAGGTTCCAATCTCAGTTCTCAAGGCAGGAGCGACGATGCAACTCACCGAAGAAGAGCGCGCCATCTACGAGTGGCAAATCTGGATTGATGGCCTCGGTGAGGGTGGACAGGCCAAGCTGAAAGCCGCCACCGCCCTCGTCACACGGGTCGGCGGCTTGGGTGGACCGCTCGCACTTTCCCTGGCCGCAGCAGGAATCGGGAAGCTCATCCTCGCCCACGCCGGCGACACCGTCCCCAGCGACCTGAACCGCCAGATCCTGCAGACCCACCATCAGCTCGGCAAGTCCCGCATCGAGTCCTGCCGGCAACGTCTCCTCGAGCTCAATCCGCGTCTCGAGGTCGAAGCTGTTCCTGAAAATGTGAACGACGAAAATGCGGCCCGTCTCGTGGGCGGAGCGGACCTCGTCTTCGACTGCGCTCCTCTCTTCCAGGAACGCTTCCTTCTTAATCGCGAATGTGTGCGCCAGGGCAAGCCCCTCATCGACGCCGCCATGTTCGACCTGGAAGGACAACTCACCACCATCATCCCGGGCCGGACTCCCTGCCTGGCCTGTCTCTATCCCGAGATCCCCCCCGGCTGGAAACGCGAGTTTCCCGTCCTCGGCGCCGTCTCCGCCACCATCGCCAACCTCGCCGCCCTGGAAGGAATCAAGTTGATCGCCGGCTTCGGCGAACTGCTCACCGGCAAAATGCTCCTCTGCGACACCCGCACCATGACCTTCCGCAAGATCTCCCTGCACCGAAATCCCGACTGCCCGGTTTGCAGCGTGCTGCCCTGATCCGCGAGCCCACAAGTGCCCTCAGTGAAATCAGTGGTTCACTCCGAGATCCCGACCTTCCGACTGCGACGCTTCTATGCCGCCGAGGTCGCGGCCTGCACCCGTTCCAGCACTGCGGCGTAGCCTTCCATCACGCCGCCGAGGTCGTGGCGGAAGCGGTCCTTGTCCATCTTTTCCCCGGTTTTGGCGTCCCACAGACGGCACGTATCGGGGCTGATTTCGTCCGCCAGGATTATCTGGCCGTCCGCGTCACGTCCGAACTCGATCTTGAAATCGATGAGGCGCAGTCCGCAGTTCTTGAAGAATTCGAGCATCACCTCGTTCACCACCAGGGCCTGCTCCTTCAGGAAGGCGCACTCATCCGGCGTGGCGAGCCCCATCTCGCGGGCGTAGTCGACGTTGATGAGGGGATCCCCCATCTCGTCGCTCTTGTAACTGAACTCCACGATGGGCTGCTTGAAGGGAGTCCCTTCCTTCACGCCCATGCGTTTCGAAAAACTTCCCGCTGCCACATTGCGCACGATCACCTCCACCAACAGGATCTCGACTTTCTTTACGTCGAGCGTGATCTCGTCCACGTCCGCCACCAGGTGGGTCGGCACCCCCTTTTCCTCCAGCATCTTGTACATCAGGAGGGTGATGGCCTTGTTCATCCGCCCCTTGTTCTCGAACTGCGCCTTCTTTTGCGCGTTGAACGCGGTGGCATCGTCCTTGAACTCCATCCGAACCACGTTCGGATCATCCGTCGCGAAGAGCTTCTTCGCCTTGCCCTCGTAGAGTAGCTCCATGACCGGTAACTAAGAGCAAGACGCGTGCCGGTCAAGAGCGGTGCCTGTGAGCAATTGTTCACAACTCCAGGCCTACTCCCGGCTCCGGCACCACGATGTGCTTCGAAAGCCCCCGCCGGTCGGCCTCGTTCATCAGCCGCTCCAGCGGCTCCTCGGGCGGTTCGTTGCTGAGCTGAAAGGTCCCGTAGTGCATCGGCACCATCAGGCGCGCCCCCAGTTCCTCGAAGGCGGTGAGGGCCTCTTCCGGGTTCATGTGGACGTCCCGCCCGCTCGGTGCCTCGTAAGCCCCGATCGGCATGAGGGCGATATCGATGTCCTCCCGCGCCCCGATCTTCTTGAAGCCCCCGAAGTAGGCGCTGTCCCCGCAGTGAAAGACGGAGCGCTTCTCACTCGCCACGAGGAAGCCTCCGTAATCGCGATGGGTATCGTGTCCGAAGCGTGCGCCCCAGTGGTGGCTCGGAGTGTGCAGGACCCGCAGGCCGCTGAAGCGGCCCTCCTCCCAGATCTTCATCTCGGCCACCGAGTCGAAGCCGAGCCGTTTCACGAGATTTCCGCTCCCGCGCGGCACGATGATGCCGTCCCGCGCATCGATTCCCTTCAGCGACTTCTTGTGCAGGTGGTCGAAGTGCGCGTGTGAGACCAGCACGAGGTCGACCTCCGGCATGTGATCGAGGAGGATCCCCGGATGCTGCATGCGCTTCACGATTCCCATCCACTTCGCCCAGTTCGGATCGAAGAGCACCGAGTGTTCCTCGAACTGCACGAAGAAGGAGGCGTGCCCGATCCAGGTCACGCGGGCCTTGCCATCCGGCGGCGGGGCGAGATGCGGGTGCTGCGGGTCACCCACCAGCCCGCGAAAAATCTGCGGGACCAGACGGTAGCGGAGATACTTGTAATTGCGCCGTCCCCAGCCCTTCGCGGGCTTCAGTCCTGCGTAGTCCTCCGCCAGACGTTTCTGACCGTTTTCGCCCATCTCTTGCTAGCCTACGGATCTGGAGACTCTCCGCAATCGCGCAATCAGTCCAGGGCGGCCGAAATCTCCCCGGCGTAATGGGCGGCCCGCGCTCCGATCGTTGGCGCCACGTCCCCGTAGAGCACTCCGCGCGAAACGTTTACCACATTCGGGGCATGCCGGCCCGCTCCCTTCAGGCTGGAGAGATCCCCCCCCTGCGCCCCCAGCCCCGGAATCAGGAGCGGGACGTCCGGGAGCCCGGCCAGAACTTCCGCTCCGGCATTGGTGAGCCCCACCACCAGCCCGACCTCCGTGGGACGCCCTTCTTTGGCCGCCCGCGTCGCAAAGTCCCCGACGTACTCGTAAATCTTCCGGCCCTCCGCCTCCCGCCGCTGCAGGTCCGCGCTCCCCGGGTTCGAGGTCACCGCCAGGAGGTAGATCCCCTTCCCCTCCCAGTCCAAAAAAGGCTCCAGCGAATCGTAGCCCATGAACGGATTGATCGTCACGGCATCGGCTCCGTAGACCTCGAAGCAGGCCTGTGCATACCGCCGCTGGGTCTCGCCGATGTCGCTGCGCTTCGCATCCAGGATCACCGGCACCTCGTCCGGGATCCGATCCACCACCCGCTTCAGCATCGCCAACCCCTCCGGTCCCATCGCTTCGAAGTAGGCGCTGTTCGGCTTGTAAGCCGCCGTGACGCCCAGGCTCTCCTCGATCACCCCGTCCAGGAAGGACTCCACCTTCGCAACCTCGTCTCCATGCCGCTCCGGCCGCGGATCCAGACCCACACAGAGATTGGATCCTACTTCCGCGATTCTCGCCGCCAATCGCTCCGTGTAACGCAGTTCCGCTCCCATGCGGGACGGAGTCTTGCTTCTTCCGGAGAGATACAAAAGCGTTTCCGGACGGGACCCCGGCATTCAATGATTCCAGCCCGAGGCGAATGCCACGCGGTTCAGAGGGATTCACGTTCTTTCGGAGTGCGGAAGCCCTGCTTCCGCTTTGCGGAGGGGTCGAGCCTTGCTCGACGCGGCCGGCCCGGCGCCAACCGGCGCTACAATGCCTCAAGGCCCCGGCACATTACACTTCTCCGCCCCGCCCCCATCGAGCAAGCTCGAACTGCCCCGAAAGGGAAGCAGGGGTCTTCGCCAAGGCTACGCCCTCCCACCGTGGCTTCCGCACTCCACATGCCTCCGCACCCCCACCTACCCCAGTTCCTGAGCCTCCAGGGAACCTTGTCGACTGCAAGAAATTGCTTTCCGATCCCGGCGTCCCTCCGCGCCGGTCGGGCGGGGTTGGAGGGGTCGCTACCCGTCACGCCCATTCGGCCTACCTCGCCCGCACCCGCAGCAGCAGCTGCGGAATCTGCAGATCGCGCGGGATCGAGGCGGTCGTGCCGGACACATCGGCAAAGTCGGGATGGACGGTCCAACTATTGCCGGTAGTCGACGTTTCGATCGCGTAGCCGCTCCCGCCCCCAAAGTCACTCCACGTCAGGTCGATGGTGCCAGCGGTGAGAGCGAGGGAGGTGATCCGGGGGACCACCTTCGGACCGGTCGCTGGAGCTAAGATGTCGCGGTAGACCCGCACGTGGCCGGAGTCCGCGCCATTGCCGTCGTTGAAACGTGCCCCGACCGCCAGGCGGGTCCCGTCCGCCGAGAGCGCCACCGACCAGCCGGACTGGTCGTCCGCGTCTTCGCCGTCGAGGTCGGCGCCGAGTTGCACCCAGGTGCCCCCGATCAGCCTGTAGACCCGCACGTGACCGGAGTCCGCGCCATTGCCGTCGTTTAAAAGGGCCCCGACCGCGAGGCGGTTGCCGTCCGCCGAAAGCACCACCGACCAGCCGGAATTGTCGCCCGCGGTCTCGCCGTTGAGGTCGGCGCCGAGTTGCTCCCAGGTGTCCCCAATCAGCCCGTAAACCCGCACGTGGCCCGAGTTCGTGCCATTGCCGCGGTTTGTACTGGCCCCGACCGCGAGGCGGCTCCCGTCCGCCGAGAGCGCCACCGAAATGCCGGACCGGTCGCCCGCGGCCTCGCCGTCGAGGTCGGTGCCGAGCGGCACCCACGCGCCCCCAACCAACTCGTAGACCCGCACGTGGCCGGAGTCCGCGCCATTGCCGTCGTTGGAAGGGGCCCCGACCGCCAGGCGGTTGCCGTCCGCCGAAAGCGCCACCGACACGCCGGAAACGTCGCCCGCGGCCTCGCCGTCGAGGTCGGCGCCGAGCTGGGTCCACGCGCCCCCAACCAACTCGTAGACCCGCACGTGGCCGGAGTCCGCGCCATTGCCGTCGTTGAAAGGGGCCCCGACCGCCAGGCGGTTGCCGTCCGCCGAGAGCGCCACGGAACGGCCCGAAACGTCGCCCGCGTCCTCGCCGTCGAGGTCGGCACCGAGTTGCTCCCAGGTGTCCCCAATCAGCCCGTAGACCCGCACGTGGCCGGCCCACGAGCTATTGCCGTCGTTAAAAAGGGCCCCGACCGCCAGGCGGGTCCCGTCCGCCGAGAGCGCCACCGAAATGCCGGACTCGTCGCCTGCGTCCTCGCCGTCGAGGTCGACGCCGAGCGGCACCCACGCGCCCCCAACCAACTCGTAGACCCGCACGCTGCCGGGGCCCCCGTTGTGGAAGCTAGGTGACCCGACCGCCAGGCGGGTCCCGTCCGCCGAGAGCGCCACCGTCTCGTTACTGCCGGTCTGGCCTAAATACGACTCGCCGTAGAGATAGGCGCCGAGCTTGGTCCACACCCCGGCAGCAAACCGATATACCCGCACGCGGCCGGTGATAGGGGAATCGCCATCGTAGAGAGGGGCCCCGACCGTGAGGCGAGTCCCGTCCGCCGAGAGGGCCACCAAACTGCCGGACCGGTCTTCCTCGCCGTGGAGTTCGGCGCCGAGCTGGCTCCACCCCCCGGCAGTCCACTCGTAGACCCGCACGTGGCCGGAGTCCGCGCCATTGCTGTCGTTGTAAGGGGCCCCGACCGCCAGGCGGCTCCCGTCCGCCGAGAGCGCCACCGACCTGCCGGACCGGTCGCCCGCGTCC
>CAUZKZ010000347.1:0-6080 GCA_963580345.1 Verrucomicrobiia bacterium
TGCCTTGCCGGCGAATGGTCCGAGCCCGGCCCCGATCTCGATCGAGTACTCATCGAGAAGCCTTCCTCGCACCTGCGCGTCGTCCACTCCCTCCGGTATCGAGACGCAGTTCAGGGTGTGCAGCGAATGCTTCGGGATGTAGGTGATGCCCATCGCTTCCAGCCCGTCCCGCAGCCGGTGGTGCATCTGGCGGTGACGCTCGAAGCGGTTCTCAAGTCCCTCTTCCAGCACGATCGCGAGCGCCTCTCGCAGGGCGTAAATCATGTTGATCGGGGCGGTGTGGTGATAGGCTCGCTTCCCGCTGCCCGAGTAGTAGTCGCGCAACATCGAGACGTCGAAATACCAACTCTGCGGCTTCGTCTCACGCGCATCGATCACCGCCAGCGCCAGTTCCGAAAACGAGACCGGCGAAAGGCCCGGGGGACACGACAGGCACTTCTGTGTTCCGGAAAAGATCGCGTCGATCTCCCACTCGTCGACCTTCACCGGGTGTCCGCCCAACGACGTCACCGCGTCGACCACCAGCAGCATTCCGGCCCCATGCACCGCCTTCGAAATTTCCTCGAGCGGCTGGTGCACCCCCGTGGAGGTTTCGGCGTGCACGATCGTCAGCAGCTTGGCCTTCGGGTGGGCCTTCACGGCCTCCTCCGCCGCCGCGTCCGCAATGATCTCGCCCCAATCCGCTTCGACCGTGTGCACCGTGGCCCCGCAGCGCTCCATGATGTCCTTCATGCGGCCCCCGAAGACTCCGTTCACGCACACGATCACTTCGTCGCCCCGCTCCACCAGGTTGCTCGCGATAGCTTCCATCCCCGCCATCCCCGTCGCGGATACCGGAAAGGTCAGCGCATTCCCGGTCTGGAACACCCTCCGCAGCATCGCGCAGGTCTCGTCCATGATCTCGATATACTCCGGGTCGAGGTGCCCCAGGGTCGGTGACCCGATCGCCTTCAGGATCCGCGCCGGCACCGTGCTCGGACCCGGCCCCATCAGGATCCGCTCCGCGGGATTCAATTGTGCAAATTCACTCATTGCTGGGCGCCATCCTCGGCCCGTGGCAGCGCTTTTCAAGCGCCAAGCCCGCCGTCCCCTCCGCCACTCAGCGGTGAGTCCTTGATCACCGCGCTTCCTGGACTTCCGCGCCCCTCGCCAGCCATTCTTGCCAGTACGATCACGGCGCCTCCCTCCAGCGATTGTATGGAGGGATTTCATGGTTCCAGCTCCTGGAGAGTTCCCCCGCCAGTTTCTTGAGGGTGGGCGCGTGCGTCTCATCACCGGCGAGATTCAGCATCTCGTGCGCATCGCCCTGATGATCGTAAAGTTCCCTCGCCTCGACTTTCCCCGTCTTCCACTCCCGCCACTCCACGTAGCGGTAGCGCGCGGTGCGCATGGCATAGCCCATGATTTCTCCGTGCCCACGGTGCCGATTGCCATTTCGCATCCTCGGGAACTGGCTGATGACGGCCGTTTTCCAGGGTCGATCGGGTTCCCGGAGCACCGCCTCGAAACTGAGACCCTCCACCCCTTCCGGTTCCTTCAACCCGCACACTCCGGCCAGGGTCGGGTAAAGATCCACCAGTTCCACCAGGGCGTCAGTGGTTCGTCCCGCATGCTTCTGTCCCGGAACGGCGACAACCAGCGGAACTCGCGTCGAAAGCTCGTAGTTGTTGGCCTTGGTCCAGAGCCCCTGCTCGCCGAGATGAAATCCGTGGTCGCCCAGCAGGCAGACGACGGTGTGCTCCGCCAGGTTCAGCCGTGCAAGCCGATCCAGCAACCGCCCCACCAGGGCATCGATGTAACTCACGCAGGCGTAGTAGCCGTGGCGCAGTTCCTGCACCTTGGCGGCGCCCGGTTTGCCCTCGTTGGGAATGTCGGTGTATCCTTCCAGTTCGCCCCAGCTGCGCACCCCGAGTTCCGGCGCGCCCCCTGGATGATGGCTTGTCACCGGCGCGGGAATCTCGTCGCGCTGGTAAAGATCCCAGTACTTCTTCGGCGCACAGAACGGAAGATGCGGTTTCCGAAAACCAACCGCCAGGAAGAACGGCTTCTCGCTTTCCTTCAACTTCGTCAGCGCCGCCAGCGCCGCCACACAAACCTGTCCGTCGACATAGGTCTCGTCCGGCACCTCGGCCGACTCCGAGGCCGCCCGCTTCAGTCCCGTGCCCGCCAGGTTCTCGGGCCTCGCATAGCGCCCCTTCAGATCACGAGTCGTGTCGAAGAGCGGGTCCTCCGACCACGACGGCGGATCCTTGGCCGGTTTCCCGCCCCCGTGAAAAATCTTCCCGATCGAGCGGGTGTGGTAGCCGTGGTTCTTGAAATGCTGCGGCATGGTCACCGCCTCCGGCACCGCTTCCCGAAAGTGCGTCCCCAAATCCCATACCCGGATCGTGTCCGGCCGCAGCCCCGTCAACATCGAAAGCCGCGAGGGACTGCACACCGCCTGCTGACAGTAGGCCCGCCCGAACACGATCCCCCGCTTCGCGAGCCGGTCGATGTTGGGCGTGATGGCGCTCTTGTCCCCGTAACAGCCCAGCGCCGGGCGCAGATCATCGACCACGATGAAGAGGACATTGGTCCTGGCATGGCAAGGCGCCCCGGCCACCAGGACGAGGCCAGTGATGCGGAGCGCCTTGCTGATCTTCCGATTCACTTTCTCAGGTCTTTGATCCGCGAAGCCTCCTCTACCGGAAGCCACTTGCGGTGCATCTCCATAATGGCGGCATGCTCGGATTTCTCCGCCACGTTCACCCGCTCCCGGGGGTCGCTGGCGTGATCGTACAGTTCTTCGGATCCATCCGCGTAGCGAATGTAGCGCCACCGCTCGCTGCGCACCGCGTGGTTTCCCCGGCCGTAAGTCATCAGGGCGGACCGCTCCCGCTTCGCTTCCGGCTCCTTGAGCAGCGGCACAATGCTCACTCCGTCACACTCGTTATCGCCCGGCAACCCGCACAGCTCCAGCAGGGTTGGATCGAGCACCGACACCCAGTCGTTCATGTCGTCCACCACCATGAAGAGCACGTCGGGCCGCGTTGCGGGTCGCTCTTCGCCCCACAGCCCCGGAACCGCCAGGCCGACCACGAGCACAAGGTAGGCCACAATCGTCTCATTCGCCCCCTCCCTTTCCTCTGAACTGCGGATTGGGAAGCATCGGATCCGCACCGACTTCCGCCTTCCACGCTTTCAGTTCCTTCAACAATTCACCCGCCCGGTCCGGATCGCTCTTCGCCCGGTCGTTGCTTTCCCCGATATCCTGCGACAGGTCGTAGAGCTCCACCGCGCCCGTTTCAAGGAATTCGATCAGCTTCCAGGATCCCTTCCGGATGATCGATACCGGCGCGCTTTGCGGGTGTTTGTTGTAGTGCGGGTAGTGCCAGAAGAGCACCTCGCGGTCGATCGTCCCGACTCCCGCCAGGATCGGGGCGAGACTGACGCCGTCGAGGTGCTGCCGCGGCTTTGGGGGAAGCCCCAGCATGTGCAGGATCGTCGGGTAGAGGTCGTTCGAAATCACCGGCACCTCGCTCACCGCCCCCTCCTCCGCCAGCCCCGGCCCCTTGACGATCAACGGCACCCGGATGCCGCCTTCGTAGTGCGACCCCTTGTTGGCCCGCAGCGGCGCGTGGTCGGTGGCGCCCGCGAAACCGCCGTTGTCGGAAGTGAAGATCACCAGGGTCTTGTCCATCAGCTTCAGTTCCTCGAGCGCCTTCATCACCCGCCCCACGCTCTCGTCCACGCTCTCCACCATCGCGGCGTAGACGGGCTTTCCCTGCCGCTTCCCCTTCTCCACCGCTTCATAGCGCGCGAGCATCGGCTTCTTGGCCTGCAGCGGGGTGTGCACCGCATTCCTTCGGTCGCGAGGCGATCGATGTGCGGCGTCTTGTAATACTCGCTCCACTGGCAGCCGAGGTCCCGCCACCCCAGGTCGTCGATTAGGAAGAGCACCACGTTCGGTGCCCCCCGCGCCGGCCCTGACAAGATAAGGAGGAGCCCCATCGTGCTGAAGAGACGCGCTGCAACCATGGCTCCCACCCTGCGCCAGGCTTCGGAGGCTGGCAATCGCGAAGAAACTGGCGTCCCGTGCCGCGCCGGGCACCCGCTCCAGCCTACTCCGCCAGTAACTGCCAGCAGTACCACTGCATGCGCGGCAGGTGAAAGGGCCCCTTGAAGTGGTTCCCTTTTACCGTCGAGGACAGCCGCCCGTCGCGGTGCACATAGCCGAACCACTCGCCGTGCTCGCTGTCGTGAAAGGTCTCGTGGGCGTAGTTGTGAACCTGGCGGTGCCACTGCGCGTACTTCGGGTCGCCGGTCACTTTGTACGCCAGAAGGGTCGCGATGATGGCTTCATTATGCGGCCACCAGAACTTCATGTCGTGCCAGTACTCCTGCACCGGCTTCCCGTCGACATCTGCGAAGTAGCGAATCCCGCCGAATTCCTGGTCCCACCCCCGCCTCCACATGTAGTCCAGCATCCGGCAGCCGAGCTTCACGAGATCCTCGTCCCCGCCTCGCCGCCTGGCCTCGTGAAGGATAAACCATGCCGCCTCGATGGCGTGCCCGGGATTCAAGGTCCGCCCGTCAATGTGATCGATCACCGCCCCGTCGGGCGCCACCTGCTCCATCACGCACTCCAGGTCGTCCTTCACAAAGAGCCGGATCTCCTCGATAAACCCGTCGATCATCTCTTCCGCCAGCTCGTCCCCCACGCCCTCCACCAGCTGCTGAGCGACCTGCAGAAAGATCATGGGGGCTCCGATCGACTTCGACGGGCGCACCTCCGTCCACTTCGGCTCGCCCACCGGCAGGCGCCCCTCCATGTACTCCACGCAGAGACGGAACAATTGCCGTGCCTGCTCCATGGCCTCCTCGTCCTGCGCCGCCCTTCCATAGGCCGCCAAGGCCATGATCGCAAAGGCCTCCGAGAAGAAATACCGCCGCTTCCGCAACGGCTTCCCGTCCCGCGTCACCAGAAAAAACATCCGGTCGTCCTCGTCGAAGCAATGCGCGCGCAGGAAGTCCACCCCGCTCTTCGCCCCCGCCAGCCATTCGGGCCGCGCCTCCACCGTGTTGCACAGCGTGGCCAGAATCCAGGCAAAGCGCCCCTGGGTCCACACCGACTTGTCGTCATCGATCAACGACCCGTCCCGGTCCCGCATCGTCAGGTATCCCCCGAACTCCTCGTCGACCGACCCCGGAAACCAGAACGGCAAGGTGTCTTCCAGCAAACCGGTCCGATAGCTCTTCCCCAGGGCCTCCATGTCGCTCCGCGAATACCCATTCATCTCGGACTCAGCCCTCCTCTCACATCTCGCCCGCTCATCCTGAACACTGAAAACTGAATACTGAACCCTATCCATGCACCGTCAACTCCTCTCCCCGCTCGTTCGCCCCGCCGGCGCACAAGCTGGCGAAATAGCCGACCACGAAGCACGAGGTGAACCCGATGAAGGCATAGAGAATGCCGGTGACCGGCGCCCCGCTGAATTTCACAGCCGCCACCGCCGCGATCCCGGCCACCGCCCCGATCAGCGCCCCGGCACCGTTCGCCTTCCTGGTGAATACTCCGAGCGCAAACACGCCGCCCAGCGAACCCGAGGACAAACCGATGATCCCGAGGAAGGTCTTGAACGCGTTTTCAATGTTGGAATTGGCCATGAAGACCGCCACCCCGATTCCAAGGACCCCGGCAATCAGAACCACCACTTTGGCGGAAAAGAGATATTGCCCGTCCTCGGCATTGGGCCGGATCAGCCGGGCGTCGAAATCCTTCGTCCACGCTGTGGCCACACTGTTCAGGGAGCTCGAGACTGACGATTGCGAGGCTGCGAAGACCGCCGCGATGATCACGCCCGCCACCCCTACCGGCAGTTGCTGCATGATGAAGAACGGTAGAATCCCATCGCCCTTGGGCATGGCCGGATCCAGCAACTCGGGCTGCGACTTGTAGAAGGCGTACAGAGCGGTCCCGAGCAGAAAGAAGATAATCGATCCGAACACCGACATCCACATCGTGGTCCAGAGGGACTTCCGCGCCGAGGGGACGTCCTTGGTAGTCACGTAGCGCTGAATGACGTCCTGGCCCGAGG
>CAUZKZ010000348.1:0-6060 GCA_963580345.1 Verrucomicrobiia bacterium
CTGAGCCATGATTTGCTTGCAGGTCGGCTTCGAAGCGGTGGCCATGGATCTTCGCAGGCTACCTCGACGGGTAGATGAGTCAATCCATCGCCCCCCCACGTCAGGCAGAACCAAAACGAATGGCCTCCAAACTGGACATCATCATGGACTTTTTTATGGTCAGAAAACGGATCTTTTTATCATAAGATATTGATTAATAGTGTTTTGTGATCTAGAAATAGTGGCCATTCATGCGGACATACAACCGGACACATCCTTGAATTTCCTTCCGCCTCGATCTCAGAAAAGCTCCTTGGAGCCTGTGGGTTCGCCTTGGAGAAGCGGCGTCGAAGTGTGTCCATTTGACGAAAGTTCCCCTGCGGCCTTCGACGGCGGAGCAGCTCAATCAGTAATCTGCGACTACAATGCCCGTGTCCGGGAAGGCCTCGAGGAGGAGGCTGACATCAGTAAACCTGGCGTGCTCCGTACTGAGTCCGTCGTTGTGGGAACCGGACAGGGCTCCGCGCCAAGTAAGGGCAAAACGCGAAGTCATCCATGGCTTCCTTCCCTTGAGCCGCCCAGCGGCGGTTTGAGCCCTACACCAGCATGAGGGCCGGGTTCTCGATGAGCTTCTTAACCTGGCCGAGGAACTCCGCCCCGATGGCGCCGTCCACCACGCGGTGGTCGCAGGAGAGGCCCAGGTCCATGCGGAGACCGGGGACGACTTCGCTGTCGGCCACCACCGCTTTCTCGATGATGGCGCCGACCGAAAGGATGGCGGCCTGGGGCGGATTGATGATGGCGTCGAAGGACTCCACCCCGTAGGCCCCGAGATTGGAAACCGTCATGGTCCCGCCGTCGAACTCGTTGGGAAGAAGCTTGTTCTCGCGGGCGCGGGCGGCGAGGTCTTTCACTTCGGTGGAGATCTGGAGCAGGGACTTGGCGGCGGCATCCTTCACCACCGGAGTGACGAGGCCGTCTTCCACCGCCACCGCCACCGCGATTCCGATCTGGCCGAACTGCACGATATGGTCGCCCTGGAAGGAGGCGTTCACGGCCGGCACGGCCTGCAGGGCATTGATGACCGCTTTCAGAATAAAGTCGTTCACGGTGTACTTGTTGCCGTGCGTGACTTCGGCCTGCGCGTTGACCTGCTTGCGGATGTCCATCAAGGGCGCCGCGTCCGCTTCGACGTGCAGGTAGAAGTGCGGGATCGTCGTCTTGGAGGCGAGGAGACGCTCCGCAATGATTCGTCGCAGGTTGGATAGCTCGATCTTCCGGTCCTGGCCTGTGGCCGCCGGTGTGGCCGCGTGCGCCTGAGTCCCGACCGTGGCGGGGGCGGGCTCCACCCGGGACGGGGTGGGGGCAGCGGCGGGAGCGGGTGTTCCCCGGAGGGCCGCCTCGACATCTTTCTTCACGATGCGCCCGCCCGGACCGGTCCCCTGCAGGGAGGCCAGGTTCACGCCCTCCGCCTCTGCGATCTTGCGGGCCAGGGGGGAGGCCTTGAGGCGCTCGCCTTCCGGCGGGGGCGCCATGGCCGGCGCGGGCTCCACTTTCGCGGCAGGCGCGCTCTCCTCGGGTGCTGCGCCCTCTTCGCGCAGGATCGCGAGGGTGGCACCGATCTCGGCCTTGCCGCCTTCCGCGATGAGGATTTCCGACAGGACTCCCTCATCGAAAGCTTCCATCGCCATGGTGGCCTTGTCCGTCTCGATTTCGGCGATCTCGTCCCCGATTTCGACCTGGTCTCCCACCTGTTTCAGCCAACGCACGACCGTGCCCTCGGTCATGGTGTCCGATAGTTTGGGCATTTCGATATTGCTGGACATGGAATGAGATGCTGCTGCTTGCCGCGTGCGGTGCCGAGGGGGACTTAGCAGAGGCCGGGCGCCGCGCAAAACGAATTTCGCTCCAGTCCGAGGCCCTATCCCCTGGTCACCTTCACGACCACCCCCCGGCGGACCGTGAAGTTCAGGCGGTCCGGCCGCAGGTCCCGGCTGGCCTGGTAGCGCCGGCCGTCTTCCTCCACCACCCGCCAACGCTTCCCGGAGCGGGCGGCCCGGGCGATGGCGGCGCGCTTGGGAAGACCGACGTAGCTCCGGCCCCCGGTGGCGGGTGGCACATCACCGGGAGGGAGCGGAGCGACCGGACCGCACGCCATCGCGGCGAAAATGCCGACCAGAACCGCCGATCCGCGCAGCCATCGCTTCATCCTGCTCATCAAGAAAAAAAATGCGGGTCCTCCCCGGCTGGGGGAGGGCCCGCGGAAAGATTCGGAAAGCGGCCGGGGTCTATTCCGGGGCGAGGACCTTCATGGTCATGATCTGACCGATGTGCGGTTCACCGCTCCCACCCTGAGCGGTGGCGCGTCGCAGCACGGCGGTGCTCACGATATCGCAACAGACGGGATCCGCGCAATACCACGATCCGCAGGAGGCACACTCGACCCGCTTGCGGACCGTTTTCACGATTGGTCGTCGCACCGTGACGGTGCCACCCTTGCCGCCCTTCGGGCCGGGATCGACAAAAACTTCCTCTTCAATCCATTCCGTTTCCTGGTACTCGATGTACTCCTTTTGACAACCCGCCACGCCGAAACGTTTGCCTTTGATGCAGTTGAAGCAGCAGGAACTGATGGTGAATACAAGGACGAGAATGGCCGGGACGAACGCCAGTTTTTTCATAGACGATTGGGATGCTAGGTTTGTGAGATGCCGATGCAAACAGAAATTCCGAGCCCTTGTCCAGCCTCCATGCTGCTCCTTGACTGTTAAGGGTTCAAAAGCGGTCTGCTCACAAATTACAGGTCGATGGGGAGTCGGGATGGCCCTGCCGGTCGAAGTGGCCGCCGCGGCCCCTGCATCAGCTCCTGCCTTCAGACGATGGTGAGAACCTGCTCCACCACCCGCCGCGGGTTGGGGAGTTGCTCGCCCTCGATGTGGGGCGAGTAGATGGCCGGGGCGTCCACCGTGCAGACCCGCTTCACCGGGGCGTCGAGGTGGTCGAAGGCGTGCTCCTGGATCAGAGTCGCGACCTGGGACGAAACTCCGTTGAAGGGCTTCGATTCGTCCACCAGCACGGCGCGGCTGGTCTTGATGACGGAGTTGACGATGGTGTCCTGGTCCAGGGGCCGGATGGAGCGGAGGTCGACCACTTCGGCCGAGATGTTGTGATCGGTGGCGAGGGTCTCGGCGGCCTCCAGGGCGTGTAACACGGAACGGCCGTGCGCGATGAGGGAGATGTCGTTCCCGGTCCGCTTTACCTCTGCCGAGCCGAGCGGCACGAGGTGGTCCCCCTCGCCAGGATCGGGAACCGCGCCCTTGGTGCCGTAGAGCTTGGTGTTCTCCATGAAGAAGACCGGATCGTTGTCGCGGATGGCGGCCTTCATGAGCCCCTTGGCGTCGGCCGGGGTAGCCGGGGCACAAACCTTCAGACCCGGAAATGCCGCAAACAGCCCTTCGGGGCAATGCGAGTGGGTGGCGCCGACGTTGGTCCCGCCATTGGCCGGTCCGCGCACCACGATCGGAACATTGATCAGACCGCCCGACATGTAACGCACACATCCGGCGTTGTTCACGAGTTGGTCGAAGGCCACGGAGTGGAAAGACCAGAACATGAGCTCCATCACGGGCCGCAAGCCCAGCAGTGACGCCCCCACTCCCATCCCGATGAACCCGGCTTCCGAGATCGGGGTGTCCACCACTCGCCGGTCACCCCACTTTTCCCAGAGGCCCTCCGTCACCTTGTAGGCCCCGTTGTACTGCGCGACCTCCTCGCCCATGATCACGACGTTCTCGTCGCGGGCCAGTTCTTCGTCGAGAGCCTCCCGGAGGGCGTGGCGGTAGAGCAGTTCTCGCATCGCAATTCGCGCTAGTCGTTGAAAAAGTGGCGGCCGGTGTTTCCCGCTTCGGTGTCCTGGTCCACTTCCCAATAGACGTCTTCCAGGATTTCCTTCGCGGTGGGAGCCGGGGACTGCTCCGCGAATTCGGCCGAGGCCTCTGCCATCTGCTTGCATTCCGTGTCGATCTCGGCGGCCTCCTCCTCCCTCAGCACCTTTTCCGCGAGGAGGCGCCTTTTCCACAGGCGGATCGGATCGTGATAGGTCTTGTAGCGCTCGATCTCCTCCGGGGAGCGATACTTCTTGGCATTCGCATCCGCCACGGAGTGCCCGTAGTACCGGTAGGTCTGAATCTCCAGGAGGGTGGGGCGCTGTTCGCGCCGGGCCCGCTCCATCGCGATGTGGGTCTTGGCGCGAACCTCGTAGAGATCCTCGCCATTGACGAGGTCCCACGCCATGTCGTAGGCCTCCGCCCGCTGTGCCAGACAATCGCGAAAGGCGCTGGAGCGCTTTTGCGAGGTCCCCATCGAGTACCCGTTGTTCTCAATGATGAAGACCACCGGGATCTCGAAGAGGGCCGCCAAATTCAGGGCCTCGTGAAAGGCCCCTTGATTGATGGCCCCGTCGCCGAGAAAGCACAGGGCGCACCCATCGAGGCCCCGGTACTTCAGGCCGTAGCCCAGCCCCAGGCCCAGCGGCGTCTGTCCCGCCACAATCCCGTGCCCCCCCCAGTAATTCTTGTCGGGAGCGAAGAAGTGCATCGATCCCCCCTTCCCTTTCGAGCAGCCCGTTGCCTTGCCGAACAGCTCCGCCATGCACTCGTTCATGGACATCCCCACCGCCAGGGCGTGGCCGTGGTCGCGATAGGCCGTGATGATGTGATCGTGCTCACCCATCAACGACGCCACCGCCACCGCCACCGATTCCTGGCCGATGTAGAGGTGCAGGAAGCCTCCCATCCGGTCCTTGTTGTAGTACTTGAGGCAAGCCTGTTCGAAGCGGCGAATCTCCACCATCTTTCGGTAAAACCCGACCTTGTCCTCGGAGTTCAGCTCGCGATTTATCGCCGAGCCGGAAAAATCGATGATCGCAAACGGAGGATCGGTGGGGTCGTGCATCACGTCGCAACGCGCGGCCTCTTCAAGAGCGCTGCGGGGGGTCCATACCCGTGCCCTCCACCCCGCGCAAGGGCTAAGAGATCGCACGCCGAAGATCGGAGCGCAGGTGTGCGCCCGCCGCCAGATCTTGCGCCGTCCTCTCGCTGATTATCAACCTCAGCGGCGCGCCCGTAGCGAGACGAGTTCTCCGCGGGATTCTACTCGCCAATGGCGCTGGCCCAGCAGAAAGAGCCCCGTGAAGAGGACGTTGGCCAGGAGGGCATGCTTCAGAAACACCCAGGCCGGCGGGAAGGGCCCCGGCACGCCGAGGGTTTGAGCCTGCACAAAGCCGGCCCAGGTCTTCGCGTAAGCCGGGAGCAGCGCCCACGAGCCGATGTTCGTGACAAAGTAAAACAGGACCGCTGCACCCGCCGCTCCGCCGAGAAGGGCGGCCGTCTTGTCGGTCTTCCGCAGCATCCAGCCCAGTCCCACCGCGAGGCCAAACCCGCTCACCGCCACCAGCGCTTGCCAGTCCCAGAAGTATCCGAGCATCTCGTTGGTGAGCGGATAGGAAAGCAGCCAGGCCGCCAGCGGGATCCACAGCCAGCGCAGGCCCACGCACGCCGCCACGCAGAAAAAGACCGCCGAGAGCGGCTCGAAGCCCGGCAGGCGCTCCGCCCAGGCCGCCCCGAGGAGGCGAAAACCGATCAGCAGTCCGACCAACAGCAAGAGGGGAAGCGCTCTCTTCATGCCCGGCTTGCTACACCCTCTCGCGCCACCGCGCACGGAAAATGTCCGGCTTTCTTCCTGCCCACTCCACCATTGGAGGCCCCGCCGTCCCGATCGAGTTGATCAAATCGCGCCTAACAACCGCACCAATCACGCATCTCCCCTCCCCCTTTTGATGAAACCGCGGCCGTGGGCTTTTCGCTCTTTCGGCACGACGAGCCGGACCCGGCCGTCGCCCTCCTCGCCCATTTCCTGCTGCTCAACGGCGGTCACCTGAACGCTGGTCGGAAATTTTTTCAGGGTGAAACGACCGAAAAAAAATCACAGCCATCCCATAGACTGAGGTATTAATGGGTGGCTGGCGGCCGATCCCACCTAGTGTAGTCCGTCAAGCAGACTGGGTTTTATTCAATTTCTTCC
>CAUZKZ010000349.1:0-6051 GCA_963580345.1 Verrucomicrobiia bacterium
CTTGGCGCGCTCCCTGGTCCGAATCGAACTCGATCTTGCCTTACTCATGCGAAGAAGTTTGGCACGCTGACTGGCGGTCAACTCGATCACTTGGGCCACTCTCATACTACAAGTATAGTAGTTGCAGATTAAAGGTCAATCTGTAAGGCGGACTACACTAGTTGGTTGTCGATGCGAATGCTCAATCCGATGACGTCCTCCCCACCGCTGTAATACTCGTCGAACCCAATCGCCAGCCCGGTCCGCGTGCCCTCTTCGTGCAAATTCGCTTCGAAGGGAGTAGACGCCCAACGCACGCCAACAGGTTCTTGGAAAACCGGATCGTCAGGGCGAGCGAAGTTAAAGCTGAATCCGTCAGCAGGTCGGTCCGTCCCGCCCCCGACGCGAAGGTCAGCCTTAATACTCAATAGGCTTGCTTCGCCGCCGATCGATTGTTCCGGGAAGAACATCAACGCTCCGTGTTGGCCATTGGCGGCATCGGTCACGGATAAGTACCCCCCCGGATTGCCCTCGTCAGCCCTGATCTCTGCAGTGCCAGTCGTTTGGAGTCCCGGAACAGATTCGCCAAAATTGATGCTGATCTGCTGAGCAAACGCCTGTGACCAGCCAAATGCAATCAACAGGCTCACTCCGGCCACCAGGCGATTCCCAATTGGGTATCCCCTCCCGCCGAAGATCCTGGATGCAACGCTCATGAGACGCCTCTTTCAAGAATTAACGTGGGTGAAGATAAGACTGAAACACCCACTCTTCGAATCGCCCTGGCACAAGCTCCGGCTGCCGGTGAGTACTCCATGGCGCGGCGGGACGCCAACATTGCCTTCGTCCCCATTTGTTGAACTTTCATCTAATCAGGATTAGTCGCAGTAGGAATCGGTTGCGAGCGTATTCTACACAGGGGAATCGAGCGCTGCGATTGCAGCTAGTGTTCAAGCGCGTCTATCCATCTTATGCACCACCAACAACTCTGGCCACTGAGTCGCCAAGCAGTGGTTTTGCATCCGGCCGCCCGATGGCCGGGCGCCACCTAAAGTTCGGTGGGAGCGTCGCAACGGGAATCTGCACTTCGAGGAGGGCGCTCTTTGCGTCGACGCGAGTCATATCATATTGACATTAGCTTTGCATCTCCACTCCTCGTTGGAGTGCCGAGAGAACGGCCTCAAAGTCCCGCCAGAAGTCGTCGGTGCCCTTCCTCCCCCGGCTCGAAGGATTTCTCGCTCCAGGATCTCGGGGTGCTCGTCAGCGTGAAGCCCAACCAGATGCAGACCGTCCCGGTCAACTAAGACCCGGCGCCCGCCAACTTTTTCCCATCCCCCGTCCGTTGATTCGGCCGGGGGATGTGCTTATTGCAGAGGAAGCGTCAACGGCCAATCCAGGCAGCATCCCCCCAACACGCCCTAAAATTCCAGCTTCGTCCAGGCCGCATTGTTGGCGGAGGAGTCCACGCAGGCCTTGATGAAGGCGTTCCCGGCCACCCCGTCGTCCACGGTGGGGTGATCGTAGCCTCCGGCCGGCGGGTCGTTGCCCTCGATCTGGTCGCGAATGGCCTCGGCCGCCGCGAGGTAGACATTGGCGAAGGCTTCGATGAAGCCTTCCGGGTGCGCGAAGGGGGTGCGGCTGTTGGCTGCCGCCGCCTCCCCCACATAGTCGTTCCCGCGGCGATACGTTTTTCGCGGGGCGTTGGCGTACTTCACGATCAACTCGTTGGGATCTTCCTGGTGCCACTCGATGGAAGCCTTCGTCCCGTAGGCGCGGATGTTGAGATTGTTCTCGTCGCCGTTCGAAATCTGCGAGGCGTAGATGATCCCCTTCACTCCGTCGGTGAAGCGCACCAGGCAGTTGCCGTCATCGTCCAGTTCGCGCCCCGGGATGAAGGCGGTCAGTTCCGCCGCCAGTTCCTCGACCTCCACGCCACAAATATAGCGCACCAAATTGTGAGCGTGGGTCCCGATGTCGCCCATGCAGTTGGAGGCCCCCGCGATCTTCGGATCGGCCCGCCAATTCGAAATCTTTCCCTGGCCGTCGCCCTCCACATCGCCCACCGCGTATCCCTGCGGATACTCCGCCACCACCTTCAGGAGCCGTCCCAATTCTCCGTCGCGCACCATCCGGCGCGCCTCCTTCACCATCGGGTAGCCGGTATAATTGTGCGTGAGGCAAAAGACCTTGCCACTCTTGTGCACCAGTTCCTGCAGCGCCTTCGCGTCTTCCAGATTGTTCGAGAGCGGCTTGTCGCAGATCACGTTGAAACCGGCCTCCAGGAAAGTCTTCGCGACCGGGACGTGCAGGTGGTTCTGAACCACGATGGTCACGAAATCGATCTTGTCTTCCCGCGCCGCCTCCTTCTCGGCCATCTCCTGGTAGGAGCCGTAGACCCGCTCCGGATCGAGGAAGAAGTCTTCGCCCGAGAGCTTCGACTTTTCCGGATCGGACGAGAAGGCCCCTGCCACCAGTTCAATCTTGCCGTCGAGGTTGGCCGCCATGCGGTGCACCGCGCCGATGAACGCCCCGCGTCCACCGCCAACCATTCCCATGCGGAGTTTACGTTTCAGTGCCATGTTAGTGTGGAGTGAGAGTTGTGAGAATTGTAGGGCAAGCGCCCCGCTTGCCGCGCGTCCTGTTACAGCGATACCGGCGCGCGGGACTGGGCCGACTCGTAGAGCGCATCAATGAGCTTCAAGGCCTGATCGGGCGTGTTGAGCGGTTCGGCGTTTCCTTCGACCGTCTCGATGAAGTTCTGAGCCGATCCGATCCGGCCCATGTCTTCGCAGGCCTCGGTCACAATCCTGCGGGTCACGGACTTGCCGTTTTCCTGCACGTAGAGCTCGCAGGAATCGATGGCGGTTTCGTCCAGGCCGTCGATCCCGAAGAGGCGCTCCACCATTCCCCCGGCCTTGGTGCCCTGGAAGACCGCCGAGACGACTTCCCGCTCGTTCATTTCGGCCCACGAGGTCCGGATGCCGAGGACCTGTCCGCTCTTGAAGGTCACGAATCCGTGCGCCGCCGCTTCCACGTCGGTGGTGCCTTCCACTTTGTCGGGAATCCCCCACGGTCCCTTGTGACCCGGGTCGGTGATGAAGTCGTCGAAGGTGTTGCCGAGGACGTGCGCCGGTTCGGGATACCCCATGAAGTAGAGCGCGAGATCCACCATGTGGAGAAGATCGATCACGGGGCCTCCCCCGGAGAGCGCCTTGGTGGTGAACCACCCCCCGAAGCCCGGAATCCCGGTGCGCCGAATCCACTGCGACTGCGCCGAGTTGATGGTGCCCACCACCCCGTCCTTGATATACTGCATCATGGCCTGCGCCTCGGGCCGGGCCCGGTTGTTGAAATTGAACATCAGGGTTTTCCCCGCCTTTTTCGCCGCCGCCATCATCTGCTCCACCTCACCCGCATTGAGTGCCGGCGGCTTTTCGCAGAAAACGTGCTTGCCGGCCTCCAAGGCCTGGATCGCGAGCGGAGCGTGAAATATGTTCGGCACGATGATGCTCACCGCCTCGATGTCCGTCTCTAGCATCCTGGCTGTATCGCCAAACACCTCCGGGATGCCCCACTTCGCGGCGGAAGCCTGTGCCGACGCCTCGTTGACATCCGCGATGGCCGCCACTTCTCCCCCGCCCTGCTGAAAGCCGGGCACGTGATACTGCAACATCCCCCCCGCGCCGATGACCCCTACCTTGGTCGCCATGTAATTCGAGTCGTTACTGGTTCTACTGGTCGAAGGCGGAATCGAAGACGACGTCGCTCGGAGCAAAGTCGAGATCTCTCGTGTAGGCGCAGCTTTCCGTCGCGCCGTGGATGCGGTCCATGCGGCCGTCTTCCCACTCCACCGAGAGCGGACCGTTATAGCGGATGTCATTGAGGGCCACGATGATCTCCTCGAAATCCGTGTCGCCCCGCCCCACCGAGCGGAAGTCCCAAAAGCGGCGCGCGTCGGTGAAATCGGTATGACCGCCGAAGACGCCCACCGTTCCGTCCCCGTGGCCCCACCAGGCATCCTTCATGTGCACGTGGTGGATGCGGTCCGGGAACTCGCGCAGGAACTTCACGTAATCGACCCCCTGGTAGCCGAGGTGGCTCGGATCGTAGTTGAACCCGAAACGCTTGTGTCCGCCCACCGCTTCGATGGCGCGTGCCGAAGAAGCGATGTCGAAGGCAATCTCGGTAGGGTGCACTTCCAGGCCGAAGTAAACGTCCTCCGAGTCGTAGGCATCGAGGATCGGGCCGAAACGCCTTCCAAAATCCTCGAACCCCTGGTTGAGGTAGTTCTGGTCGGTGGGCGGAAAGGCGTAGAGGGCGTGCCAGATGCTGGATCCCGTGAAGCCGTTTACCACCGCCTTGCCGGAACCCGCCGGCTGCGAGGCCATGTAATCCTTGCCGGCGTCGAGGAACTTGCGGCAGGCCTTGCCGGCGTCGATCATCTCCTGCGCGGCGCGCTGGCGCACTCCCTCGGCGTCGCCGTCGCCCCACACCTCCGGAGAAAGAATGGCCTGGTGCCGCTCATCGATGCGGTCGCACACGGCCTGGCCCACGAGGTGGTTGGAGATCGCGTAGCACGCCATGCCGTGCTGCTGGAGAAGCTCCCAACGCCCCTCCACGTAGCCGTCTTCCGTAAGCGCTTTCTGGACCTCGAAGTGATCGCCCCAGCAGGCGAGTTCCACCCCGTCATAGCCCATCTCCTTCACCTTCGGGAGGAGATCGGCGAGGGACAAATCGGCCCACTGGCCGGTAAAAAGGGTAACTGGTCGTGCCATGAGTTCGGTTGCGGTCTGGGTTGAGCGCTAGTGATTAGGGAGCGAATAGGAGTCGTGCAAGGCTGAGACCCATTTTTGCTCCAATTCGGCGTAGATTTCTCCGACCCCGGCATCGGGTTGGAGGGTCGGGCCTTCCTCGGGCTGACAGTAGGCGGCTTCGAGTTCGGCCAGGTCCACGCCGCACGCTGCGTGGGCGGCTCGCATCGCCGCCCCCAGCGCCGCGGATCCGCTCACGCCGAGCCGCGAGACCGGAACCCCGAAAACGTTCGCCACCGTCTGCGCGATGCCGTCGTTCTCCGATGCCCCGCCGGTCAGGTAAATCGTCTCGGGCTCCACCCCCAGCCACCCGGAGTGGACCTTCATATTGAGGAACTGCCCCTCCAGCACCGCCCGCACCACCGCCGCCGGGTCTCGTTCCCCTGGCCCTGTCGCAGGGGGCCAACCCACGTAGACCGCCTGGCTCGACTCCAGCCGCGGCGTGATCTCGGGGCCAAAGAAGGGAAGCATCAGCCGCCCATCGTTCCCGGCCGGCGTCGCCGCAAGGCCCTCCTTCTCAAAGGCCGACCAGTCCAACCCGAGGTCGTCCTTCACAGCCTCGCGGGCCAGCGATCCGTTCAGGAAGCAGATCAAACTCATGAATCCACCCATCGGATTTCCGAAGACGTGACCGTACCCGTTCGGATCGGTGCGCGGCTCCGGCATGGCCGCAAAAAGCGTATCGCTGGTGCCCAGGCTGATCACCACCTTGCCCGGGGTGGCCCCACCCATCCCCACCAGGCTGCACGGGTTGTCGCCCGAAAAAAGTACGACCTCGCAGTCCGGCGAGAAGCCGTGCTTCTCCACGAAATACTTTGAGACCTTCCCCGCCACCGTGGCGGACGCCTCGACCGGCGGTAGTTTCCCGCGCAAGCCCGGAACCGTAGCCTCTAACAGATCGTCGTCCCAGTCACCCGACGCGAGATTCAGCAGATTCATTCCGGCCCCGTCGCCGTAATCGATCGCCACGCTCTTCCCCGCCAGAAGCGAGGCCATGAAGGAACTCACCAGGTGCACCACTCCGGTCAAGTTCCAGCCGTCAAGATCCATCTTGGCGAAGCGCCGGATCTGCGGACCGGTGAATCGTTCGATCACAATCGATCCGCTCCGCCGGCACACCTCCACGTTGCCTCCCATCGCGGTGGCAATTTCGGCGCACTCGTCGCCGGTGGAGGTGTCCATCCAGATCGGTGAACTCTGACGCATGAGATGGGGAAGGATCTGCGATTTGAGATCACGCCATGGATCGAAGCTCTGCACG
>CAUZKZ010000350.1:0-6020 GCA_963580345.1 Verrucomicrobiia bacterium
ACGAGTTCACGGTGGAGCAGCTCGCGGGCGACCTCCTGCCGGACGCCACCGAGCAGCAGAAGGTCGCCACCGGGTTCCTGCGCAACGGCATGAACACCCATGAAGGCGGAACGATCGCGGAGGAGTACCGCGTGACCTACACGGTGGACAAGGTGGACACGGTTGCCACCGTGTTCATGGGACTCACCATGAAGTGCGCGCAGTGCCACGATCACAAGTACGACCCCATCACGCAGGAGGAGTACTACCGGTTCTTCGCCTTCTTCAACGCCAGCAGCGAGCCGGGCGGCGGCGCCTCGAATGCCAATACCGCTCCCCTCATCGAGGCGGGTTCCCTTATCTGTGGGCCGGAGCGCATCAAGAAGGATGTCGGGCGCCGCCTCGCGGAGTTGCAGCGGATGCGGGCCTCCCCGGAGTCCGCCATGGCGGCCCTGCGCGACGAGTGGGAGAAGCAGATCCTGGCGACTCTGCCGCCGCCCGAAGCGAAGGCGCCGCCCGCCACGGTCCCGAAGTTCCCCAAGGACCCACCTGCCTGGATCTGGGCCGCCGAAAACAAGACCTCGGAGACCGCCGAGTTTCGCATCAAGTTCCAGCTCAAGGCCGTGCCCGAGGTCGCCAACATCTGGTTCACCTGCGATAACGCTTGCACGGTCCGAATCAACGGCCAGGAGGTCGGCGCCAATGAAGACTGGACCACGCCAAAGGTCTTACCGGCAAAGGGACTGAAGGTGGGTTCCAATCTCCTGGAGGTGCGCGCTACCAACGGAAAAGACAGCCCGGCCGGCCTTGTCCTCAGCCTCGCAATGCGCTCCGCGGACGGAATGCTGGGCTATGTCACAACCAGCAAGGAGTGGGAGGCCCGCACCCCAGCGGGGGCCGAGGGCGCGAAGTGGCAAGCTGCCGCCGAGATCGCCGCCTACGGGAGCGGAACCTGGGGCACGCTGGATGGAAAACCGGGGGACGATAACAAAGCCCCGCTCCATGAGGCCCTGGCCGTTGCCTCGCTGGATCGCACTGCCGGCCAATGGAAGACGATCAACAACGCCTTCGCCGACAAGTCGAATCCCTTCAAGATCTACATCAACCAGCTGGACCTGGAGGAAAAAGTCATCCGCAAATCCGCGGAGACCGGGCGCGCCACCGTGATGGTGATGAATTACAAGCCCCGCCCGACCCGAATTCTGATTCGGGGTGCCTACAATCAACATGGCAAGGAAGTGAGTTCGGGCGGGCCGGCCATCCTTCCGCCGCTGGTCAAACCCGCGGGAGGGAAGGAACTCACTCGGCTCGAGCTGGCAAAATGGCTGGTGGATCCCGCCCATCCGCTCACCTCGCGCGTGATTGTCAATCGCTACTGGCAGATGCTCTTCGACACCGGGCTGGTCAAGACCGCCGAGGATTTCGGCGCGCAGGGCGAGTACCCGTCGCACCCCGAACTTCTCGATTCGCTGGCCGCCGACTTCGTGCAGAAGGGCTGGAATCTGCGCCGGCTCCTCAAGCAGATTGTGATGTCGGAAACGTATCAGCAGTCGTCGGCAGTCAGTCCGGTGTTGCTGGAAAAAGATCCCTACAATCGGCTCCTGGCGCGGGCCCCACGGTTTCGCCTCGCGGCTGAATTCGTGCGCGACGGTGCCCTGGCGGCGGGCGGGTTGCTGAACCGCGATCTCGGCGGGCCCAGCGTGCATCCCTACCAACCGGATGGCCTCTGGGCCGAAGTGAGCCATTACGGTTACCCCGCCGGCTTCACCTCGCAAAAGTACCTGCCGGGAAGCGGACGCGCAAACTACCGGCGCAGCATGTACACGGCCTGGAAGCGGACCTCGCCTCCGCCCAACATGGCGATCTTCGACGCCCCCAACCGGGAAACCTGCACGGTGCGCCGTCTCAACACCAACACTCCTCTCCAGGCCCTGGTCCTGCAAAACGACCCGCAATTTCTGGAGGCCGCCAGGGCCCTGGGCCGGCGAATGGCTTCGGCCGGATCCGACCTGAAAGGGGTGGAACTGGGTTTCAACCTCGTGCTGGGAAGGAAGCCGAACAAAACCGAGGAAACTCTTCTCACTCTGGCGCTGGCTCGCTACGAGCGATCCTATTCGGCGCGGGAGTCCGAGGCCAGGGCGCTGCTTTCGGTCGGAGAAATGCCGCCGGAGAAATCTCGTCCGGTCTCCACCCAAGCGGCCTGGACCCTGGTGGCCAGCACCGTGCTCAACATGGACGAAGCCGTCACGAGACAATGAAGAATTTTCCCACCACACCTTCGCGTGACGCCCTTTCCCGACGCGCATTTCTCGGTCAGTCCGGCCCTGGCCTCGGAGCGATTGCCGCCACGGTGCTACTCGGAGACGGCGCCCGCGGGGCCACCAATGCCGGTCGCGGCGACCTGCCCCACACCGTGCCAAAGGCGAAGCGCGTGATCTACTTGTTCCAGTCGGGCGGTCCCTCCCACATCGACCTGTTCGACTACTCGCCGGCCATGAAAAAGCTGCACGGCTCGGAACTGCCGAACAGCGTGCGGGGCGGGCAACGACTGACCGGAATGACGTCCGGTCAGAAGAAGTTCCTGGTGAGCGGTCCCATCTCGCCCATGAAGCAGCGCGGGGAGTGCGCAACCTGGATGAGCGACCTGGTGCCCTACACGGCCGGTATCGCGGACAAGATTACGGTGATCAATTCCATGCACACCGAGGCCATCAATCACGATCCGGGAATCACCCTGATCAACACCGGATCCCAGATCCCGGGACGGCCCAGCGTCGGGTCGTGGGCCAGCTACGGACTGGGCAGTCCGAATTCGAACATGCCTTCGTATGTCGTAATGCTCTCGCAGGGTACCGGAAAGGACCCGGGACAGCCCATCTTCTCCCGCCTGTGGGGAAGCGGCTTTCTGTCTTCGAAGCACCAGGGGGTCCTCCTTCGCAGCGGGGAAAATCCCCTCCTGTATCTGAACGATCCCCCCGGGCTCGACCGTGCCACGCGGCGACAGATGCTCGATGACCTTGCCCTCCTGAACAAGGGGAGCTTATCCCGATTTGCCGATCCGGAGATTGAGACCCGCATCGCGCAGTACGAAATGGCCTTTCGCATGCAGGTCGCGGCGCCGGAGATCGTCGATCTTTCGGACGAACCCGAAAGCACTTTCAAGCTCTACGGGGAAGAGGCCCGTCAGCCGGGAAAGTACGCTTACAACTGCCTCTTGGCCCGCCGGCTGGCGGAACGCGATGTGCGCTTCATCCAGCTGTTCCACCGTGGTTGGGATCAACATGGCAGACTGGTGCGAGAGCTGGGCGCCCAGTGCAAGGATACCGACCAGGGCTCCGCGGCCCTGGTGCAGGACCTCGAGCAACGCGGATTGCTGGAAGACACCCTGATCATCTGGGGCGGGGAATTCGGCCGCACCAGCTACGCGCAGGGCGAACTGGGGAACGGGCGGGACCACCACGGCCGCTGCTTCAGCATTTGGATGGCGGGTGGCGGCGTGAGGCGCGGCCACGTCCATGGATCCACCGACGATTACTGCTACAACGTCGCCAGCGATCCGGTCCACATCAACGACATGAACGCAACCATCCTCCACTGCCTGGGAATCGACCACGAACGATTCAGCTTCAAGTTCCAGGGGCTCAATACCCGGCTCACGGGTGTGGAGGAGGCCAAGGTGGTGACGGAAGTCCTGGCGTAGGCCGCTGATCCCGAATGGATCGCAGCATGTAGCGCGGGGTCGACTGCACGGAGACCCCGGGATGGTTGGCCCCCGTCCTCCGGGATCCCGGACGGATCGCGGCGGCGATTCACTTCTCGACTTCGATCAAGTGGAGTTGACGGGTCTTGTCGTCGGTCATCGCCGGGAAGAGGATCGCGGTCTGCTCCCGATTCCAGCGTGGTGCTCCGTCAATCCGCAGAGCGCCGTCTTTGTACGGACCCCGCGAGAATTTGGGAGAGCGGGCGTAGGCACCGTCCGATCGCCGGACGATCACGTATCGGTTATGGGGACAGTCCCTCGAGGGGCGGGTCTGGCCGCGAGCTCCGATGGAATACCCGCAAGCAAGCCAGTTCGCATCCGGCGACAACGAGATGTCGCCTTCCGGCTCGGGGATGATTTCCCGGGTTGCAATCCGTCCAACGATCGCCTGCTGATTGATATCGTAGCGAACCTGGCGCCCATCTTTTGCGCCGATCACAACGGTCCCCTCATCCCATTCCGGATGACCGCCGATGTGTTCGTGAGCCCTGAGTTCCGTGCCGTCCGTGCGGACGGAACATGGCACATTGACGGCCATCGATTTTCCACCACGAGCGAAAAAGTAGACGTACTCGCCGGTCCGGTTGCACAACGAGTGGTTGATGTAGAACTCAACCGCTTCAATCTTTTTGTGCCGCTCTCGAAGCAGATCACGGAGCTGGCGAAAGGACACGATCAATTTCTGTTTACCGGTTTCGACATCCACGCGGAAGATGCCGTCATTATCAGGAGCCGGCGTGGCCGCAGTGGGGTCGGCCGCGCCGGGATATCCGGTGGTGGGCCGAAGTCGAGCCATTCGCCCGTAGTTGATCGCCAAGAAGAACTCGCCGGTCGGGGAGACACCGCCGTTGGCCACGGGCGGGTCTTCAAAGCGGTATTCACGGATGCGCTTCTTCTGCTCAATGTCATAGAGGACTGTATACACCAGGTTGGTTTCGGGATCCCGGTCGTTGAAGAAGAACTGCGTCTCGGGATGCCTGGGATTCCAGTAAAACATCGTCCCTTGTTGAAAGTTCCACGCCCGGCACTTCTCCACCGGCAGCACGCGGTAATCATGGTGCGCGTCGATCAACACGACCTCCGCGGCCTCGCCAGGCTTGGGCATTCGGTCGTGAAACGTCGTCCGGAGCGACAGGATGTACCGTCCGCTGGCATTCCAGGGAGTCGTCAGGCTCTGCCCTATGTAGCCGAAAAAGTGATGATGCGGACCATAGGTCAGCTGCGTGATCTTCAGCTTGAGTCCTTCAGCACCCGGACTGCACGCCAGCGCGAGAAACACGCCGCAGATTCGGACAAGTTTGTTACACCACATGTGATATTTTCCGTGATTATGATGACCTGGTCAGCAGATACGTTCCCCCGCGCCGCTCCCTGCCGGGGATTCCCACTTTTCGGCCTGATTGCATGGCGCCTCAAGGGCCGGTGACTTCGACGTCGTCGATGTAGAAGCCGGCCCACTCCTCCGAGTTGCTATCGCTGGCGAAGTTGAACTCGACCTTGACATTCTTGCCGAGAGAGGCCGCCGGAAAGGCGTAGGATTTCTTGGTCCAGGCGCTCCCGTACCACTCATTCTCGGAGGCGATGGCCCACCTGGCGCCCGGCTCGCGGACGATCGCCGCTCCCAAAGGGTTGTATCCGTCACCGATGCCGTCGGGAATGGTGTAGGCGCCGGTCTCGGTTCCTCCCGTATCGGGTTGGCCGTTGTGCAGCCAATTCGCGAAGCGGGCCATGTCGACCCACACGGTCCTGACCCGCGGACGTTGGTCGGTGCTCGACCCGGTATTTCGCGTGACGTACGCGTCCCACTCCGCTTCAGTCACCTCGTACTTCCCGATTGCGAATTCATGGTCCACCGCACCAAAGCTGTTGCCGTCCGGTGCATTCCCCGCATCGCCGACAAATACGGTTTCGATCTCCACCGCCATCCCGGCCGGGGCCAGCGCGAAGACCAATCCCCCAACTACTGCCAAGTGCCTCTTCAGGCGGTGCACACGAGTAATCATAACAATTCACCTAAGTGCAAATGCCCGCCCCTGCTAGAAATTTCCTTTCGCGGGCCGCCGACCCAAGACTCGATAGCCCCTTCCATTCCTGTCATTGACGCGATCCGGGCAAGGCCGTAGCTTTCAGGCCTCTTGATCATGAAGAGTCGTTACCCATTCGCGTCAATCTAGCGTCGGAACTGATTGGTTATCAGTGAGATAAAAGTGAAGAAAAGCCAACTTTTAGGTTGACCTACTGAGCGAGTCGGCAAGCTCGGTATGTTAAAAGCCATTTCTGG
>CAUZKZ010000351.1:0-6007 GCA_963580345.1 Verrucomicrobiia bacterium
GAGACCTTTCGAGTCCGACCCCTGAAAAACAGGGGTCCGCTCCCTCAAATCTTCCCGAATCGTGAAAGTCGGGTTAGGCAGCCGGCCCGGCGCCAATTTCAGCACCCGCGCTCGCCCCGGCAGCCGCGGGTGTTTCGTCTTTACCGCAAAAAAACCTTCGCGTCGTCCGTCATCATGGCGGTTAATTCCCCCACATGACCATCGTCCTTGGCGTCACCGGCTCGATCGCGGCCTACAAGGCGGCCGATCTGGCCTCCCAGTTGGTCAAGCGCGACCACGAGGTGCACTGCGTGCTCACCCGGGCCGCCACCGAGTTCATTACGCCCCTGACCCTCCAGGTCCTCTCCCGCCACCCCGTCCTCGTATCCCTCGAGGACGAAAAGCAGTCGTGGATCCCAGGCCACATCGACCTCGCGGATCGGGCCGATTTGTTCCTGGTCGCTCCCCTCAGCGCCGACACCCTGGGCAACTTTGCCAACGGCCTCGCCCCGGACCCTCTCTCCAGCATCTACCTGGCCACCAAGGCCACCGTCCTCCTCGCCCCCGCCATGAACGGCAAGATGTGGGAGCACCCCGCCACCCAGCGCAACGTCAAGCAGCTCACCGCGGACGGCTGCCGGTTCGTGGGCCCCGAGGAGTCCGGCATGCTCGCCTGCGGGTACGAAGGCGCCGGCCGTCTCGTCTCCGTCGATGCCATCCTCAAAGAAATCGATCAGCTTGCAGCCACCTAGCGTCAGGCAGCCCTCTCGACCTTCGATTTGACGAAGTGAACCTCCTCATCACCGCCGGTCCAACCCGCGAGCCGCTTGATCCGGTTCGCTACCTCACGAACCGCTCTTCCGGCAAGATGGGATATGCCCTGGCGGCAGCCGCCGCTCAACGCGGCCACCATGTCACCCTCGTTTCAGGCCCCACGAGTCTCGACCTCCCCGTCGGCATCGACTACCTCCCCGTCGAAACCGCGCAGGAGATGTTCGAAGCGGTGCGCGTCCATATCGGTGCGGCCGACGCGGCAATCTTCTCCGCCGCGGTTGCCGACTACCGGCCCGCCGCCATCGCAGTGCAAAAAATCAAGAAGACAGGTGAGACTCTCGTTCTCGAACTGGTCCGGAATGCCGACATCCTTGGTTCGGCACGGTCACAATTCGGGTTTTCCGGCGTCCTGGTAGGCTTTGCAGCAGAGACGGAGAACATGGAGGAAAACGCCCGCGACAAGCTCGAACGAAAAGGCTGTGACCTCGTGGTTGCCAACGATGTCTCGCAGTCCGGGATCGGCTTCGACTCCGATCACAACCAGGTTCTCCTCGTCTATCCCGATCATGCCGAGCCGCTCCCCCTGGATACCAAGGAGCACCTTGCTCACCTCATTCTCGATTCCGTCGGGGAGTTGCAGGGCGTGAGAAGCTAGCAATCCACGCCTCCTTGCCTCTCGCTCCCCGATCCCCTCTCTCGTCGAGATCCGAGCCAATCTCGACCGAAACCTTGCGAAGGAACCTCCCTTTGCGTTTCATCCCTCCCATGACTCACCTCCAAGTCGCCGAGGAGGCCGCCCGCGAAGCCGGGGCCCTTCTTCGGCAGAACTTCCATCGTGACAAGGACATCGACGACGCCCGGCACCACGACGTTAAAATCGCCCTCGACCGTGAATCGCAGGAACTCATCACCCGGGTTCTCCTGGATGCCTTTCCGGATCACGCCCTCTACGGCGAGGAGGGCCTCGCCGGCAACCAGGACGCGCCCTTTCAGTGGATCGTCGATCCCATCGACGGCACCGTGAACTACCTCTACGGCATTCCGCACTTCTGCGTTTCGATCGCGCTGCGCCACGAGGGCGTGATCATTCTCGGGCTCATCTACGACCCCATGATCGATGAACTCTGGACCGTCGAGAAAGGTGGAAAGCCGATGCTCAACGGAAGGGTGACGATCGCCTCCGCCCGCGACAGGCTGGAAGAGTCCATCCTCTTCGTGGGCTGCGGCAAGGACGAGGAAGCCCTCAAGACCGGGCTGGCCCGCTTCGAGCGGGCTTCGATCCGGGCCCGCAAGATGCGCATGATGGGATCCGCCGCCCTCGGCATGGCCTACATCGCGTGCGGGCGCCTCGACGCCTACATCGAATCGCGTATCTCCCTGTGGGACGTCGCGGCAGGGATCATCCTGGTCGAATCCGCAGGGGGCAAAGTCGACCTGTCGCCTCATCCCACCGATCCGGACGTCTGGTCCGTGGTGGCCACCAACGGCAGGATTCCCATCGAAGAAATTCTTTAGCACGCCCCCTGCCCGACGCAAAGAGACCCCCGGTTCCTTTCCTCCTTGTAGTGCCAACGCAGATCCCCCGAGACTCCGGCCCGTTCATCCCCCGGGCAATCCATCTCTCCTCCACGAATCACTGACCCATGACCCGCGTTGGCATCGGCTATGACGTTCACCGGTTTGCGAAGGACCGCAAACTCATCCTGGGAGGGGTCGAGATCCCCCACACCCACGGTCTGATGGGCCACTCCGATGCAGACGTTCTCTCCCATGCCATCGCGGATGCCGTCCTCGGCGCCCTTGGCCTGCCCGACATCGGGCACTATTTCCCGCCCAGCGACGAATCGATCGAGGGGATCTCCAGTCTCGATATTCTCGCCAGGTGCCGCGACCTCGCGTCGGAACAAGGCGCCCTCCTTCTCAACATCGACAGCACTCTCATCGCCGAGGCGCCCAGGGTTCTTCCACACCGCGACGCCATGCGCGAGCACATCGGCCGCGCCCTCGGGCTCGCCCCGCGCCTGGTGGGCATCAAGGCCACCACCAACGAGTCGATGGGATTCGTCGGCCGCGGCGAAGGCATCGCCGCCATGGCCGTGGCCGCGGTCGAGATCTCCACCTAGCATCGCTTCCGGCGGCGCAATAATCAAGGTCCGATGGGGTTCGCACTGCAACGATTTCGTCACCCATCCTCGAAGACCTCCGCGACTCGTCATCAAGTCATGGTGCAATTCCCCTCCCTGCAATCCCCGCCGGGGAGGATTGCACGGGCGGCTTGAACAGACGCACCGCAAGCCGGTGCGAGCCTCCCCCACCGCGCTGAACCTCCGTCCCGCTCAGCTCCAGCCCGCCGCTTCTACCAGGGCCGATCCGATCTCCGCAGGGCTCTCCGCCACCGTGATGCCCGCCGCCCGGAGAGCCTTTTTCTTGGCCTGCGCCGTTCCTTTTCCGCCCGACACGATCGCTCCGGCGTGACCCATCCGGCGACCCGGAGGCGCGGTCGCTCCGGCGATGAAAGCTGCAATCGGTTTCCGGCAATGCTGCGCGGCCCACTCCGCGGCCTCCTCTTCCGCCGACCCGCCAATTTCACCGATCATGATGATCGCCTCGGTCTCATCGTCCTCGTTGAAGAGGCGGAGCGCATCGAGATGCGAAGTCCCGTTGATCGGGTCGCCCCCGATTCCGACGCACGTGCTCTGACCGTATCCCCGCTGGGTCGTCTGCCAAACCGCTTCGTAGGTGAGCGTTCCCGACCGCGAAACGATTCCAACTCGTCCCCGCTTGTGAATGTACCCCGGGGCAATTCCGATTCGGCAACCGCCGTGCGAATTCTCTCCCTGCCCCGGGGTCACGATCCCGGGACAGTTTGGACCCACCAACCGCGCGGCGCTGCCGACCATGGCGGCTTTCACCTTCATCATGTCACGGACCGGGATACCCTCCGTGATGGCGACCACCAGGTCCATCCCGGCATCGACACTCTCGAGGATGGCATCCACCGCAAAGGCGGGCGGGACGAAGATCGCGGAAGCGGTCGCCCCGGTCTGCTTCGCGGCCTGCTCAACCGTGTCGAAGACGGGGACCTTGTAATTTTCGTGCTCGAAGACCTGCCCCCCTTTCCCGGGTGTCACTCCGGCCACAACCTGCGTTCCATACTCCAGGCTCAGTTCGGCGTGTCTCCCGCCAAAACTCCCCGTCATGCCCTGCACCAGGACCTTCGTGTTCTCGTCGACTAAAATGGCCATCTTTCTCTTCTCCGATAAATGACTGCCGACCGCTACGCGGCAATCGCCGCCACCGCTTTCTCCGCCGCGTCGGCCAGGTCGTCCGCCGCGATGATGTTCAGGCCGCTCTGGGCCAGGGTGCCTTTGCCCACCTCCACGTTGTTGCCCTCCAGCCGAACCACCAGCGGGATCGGGAGCCCGACTTCCTTGCAGGCCGCCACCACACCGTGCGCAATGACATCGCAATCCATGATCCCCCCGAAAATGTTTACCAGGATCGCCTTCACCGCCGGGTCCGATAGGATGATCTTGAAGGCTGCTGCAACCTGTTCCTGGGAGGCGCCGCCACCCACATCCAGAAAGTTGGCCGGCTCTCCGCCGTAGTGCTTGATGATGTCCATGGTCGCCATCGCAAGTCCTGCCCCGTTCACCAGGCACGCGATATTTCCATCGAGCCCGATGTAGTTCAGTGAGTGCTTCGAGGCCTCCACCTCCCGAGGATCCTCTTCATCCTTGTCGCGAAACTCGACGATTTCTGGATGACGGAAGAGAGCGTTGTCGTCGAAGTTGAACTTGGCATCCAGTGCCAGCACCCGTCCGTCCGTCGTTTCCACCAGCGGGTTGATCTCCGCCATCGAGCAATCGCACTCGAGGAATAGGCGGTAGAGATTCGCCAGCAACTTCCCGAATTGCCCGGCCTGCTCACCCTTGAACCCAAGCCCGGCGGTCAGCTTGCGCACTTCATAGGGTTGCAGGCCGATGAGGGGATGCACGTGTTCGCGCAGGATCTTCTCGGGCCTCGACTCCGCGACCTCCTCGATGTCCATCCCGCCCTCCGTGGATGCGACAATCACCGGGCAACTCTCCCCGCGGTCCATCAGGATCGCCAGATAGTACTCGTGCGTAATATCCACGGCCTCCGCTACCATCACCTTGCGCACGAGCTTGCCCGCCTCTCCGGTCTGCTTCGTGACCAGCGTCTCGCCGATCATCTTTGAGGCCACCTCCCCGACCTCCGCCGGTGCCACGAGATGCACCCCGCCCTGGAATCCATTCTTGAAGGTCCCCTTGCCGCGCCCACCGGCGTGCACCTGGGATTTCACCACCACCCGCTCGCCACCGATCTCGCTCGCAGCAGCAGCAGCTTGATCCGCGGTATCCGCCACGATTCCCCGCGGGTTGGACACCGAAAATTTGTCGAAGAGGATCTTGGCCTGGTACTCGTGGATGTTCATGGCGGAAGGCGGCGCGGAACGTAGGATCCGGGCCGTGCGTGGTCAAGGTCAACGGGTGGCCCTCTTCCTGTCCGCCTCAAGCTTCCGGCTCCGCCAGCGCTGCAACCGTCTTCAGCACGATCGGCTCGTCCGGCTCCAGCGACTCCCGGACCTCGAAAAGCGCCCGAGCCACGGATTCGTAGTCCGGTCGGAGGCCATACTCGGACTCCAGCAGCATCGAGGAATAGCGGATCGCCCGGTCGATCAGCTTCCGATTCGTGGCGTTGACATAGGTCATCACATTTCCGGCAAGGCGCCCCAGCCGCCCCATCACGAGCGTCGAGTGGGCATTCAGGACCAACTTTAAAATCAGGTGGCGTGAAAACGGATCGAGACCGGCCGCCGGGATGCGGTGCGACCATTCTCCAAACTGCAGATGGATCGCGCCGTCCTCGCTCCGCAGTTGAAACCGGGTGTGCCGGCCCAACCGCCGCCGCCGCACCGCTCCCTCGTCCGAAAAATCGAATCCCAGCAGGTTTTCGTTGCCGGTGAGGTGCTCCAGTCCACCCCACGAGAGCGTCCGGGGCGGGCGGCCGAGCAGTACTTCCCACGCCACCGCAGCGGAATCCGCCTCGACGTGCAGGTAACACCGGGAAGGGGCATCCTCCGGCCGGAGAAGGTTCTCAAAGGGCGGGAGACTGAAGGTCGGCGAACGCTCCGTGGTGTCCGTCAACACCGTGATGCCGAACTCCCCGGGCTCATACAAAACATATTCGCCGGCCTCGTAGACCGTAGCCTCCCGCTCGATCAAGTCGG
>CAUZKZ010000352.1:0-5998 GCA_963580345.1 Verrucomicrobiia bacterium
GACTGGGAAACCCGCTTCTCGAAAAAGGACCTCGCGGCCGCCGACTTGCCGGAAGTCGCCGCCGGCAGCCTGGCAGCCTGCAACAGCAACGTGGCGGTCGTCTCGGAACTCTTCCGAATCGGCTTTGGCATCGAAAAATCGAATAACGAAATTCGAAGACATTCCATTCAGACCGGCGCCTACCAAATCAACGGCGAGAAGATCACCGATCCCGCCGGCCCTCGACTCCCGGCGCCGGAAGACGTGGTGCGCCTGTCAAAAAAACATTCGGTCCGGATCATTTAGGTCCACCCTGGCAGGTTTCAGCGGGAAGTTCTCGAATCCCCGGAAAATTGGTCTAGAGTGACCCATGCCCCGGGTTTTGCGCCTCGCCTCTGCAGCATTCGTCGCCCTCCTGCTCGCGAACTGTGCCCTCAATCCGGCCCAGCAGAGGTCCAGCCCGCGCGCCGGCAGGCTCGTGAGCCTCGGCTACGAGGCCCTGCCACTTCAGAAATCCTCCGGCGATGCCCGCTTCTCCGGGCGCTTCAAGGTCAATGGCAAGGGCGTACGCTTCCTCATCGACTCCGGGGCTAACTCCACTGATCTCGACCACAAGCTCGCCATCGAATTTGGAATCAAACCCGAGAAATCCGTGAAAGTCGTTAGCCGGGGAGCGCTTGGCCGGCCCGTCACGTCGCGGGTGGGCCTCGGGGCTCTGGAGGCCGGCTACGTCACCGCCACCCCGTTTCCCTTCATGCTCGCGCCCAGCGCCGACCGCCACACCGCCACCAGCCGCTACGATGGCCAGATGGGCCTCGACGCCCTCAGCGGTCTCGCAGCCCTTATCGATCTCCAGTCCGGTCAACTCTGGATCCCCGGGCCCGGGGCCCGGAACGCCGGCCGGGGTGAAATTCACCCTCTCGGCAAACAGGAAGGCCTCGGCTTCGACGCCCTCCACCTCCGCCGCGCCGGACGCCTCCCTCACCTCCTCGTGGAGTCCCGCTACAACGGACAGCGCCTGACCTGGGTGGTCGATACCGGCGCAGAAGTCACCGTGATGGCCTCCGAGACGATCGAGAGGCTCGGCATTCGCACCACGCCCTCGCGTTCCAAGATCATCGACGCCTCCGGAGACCGCGCCCCGGTCCGCACCGCCATCCTGCATAACGTCGTCTTCGGCCGCCTCGTGGTCAGCGAATTCCAGGTCGCCGCAACTCCTCTCACCACAATCCGCCGCACCTTTCGCGACCGCCATGGCCGCCCGGTCGACGGCATCATCGGGATGGACTTCCTGGAAGAGTCCTCCGCGCTGTTAGACACCGCCTCCAAGGTCCTCTACGTGGGGGACCCCCCGCGCTCACGCCTCAATTGAGCCGCTCGCGCGGAGTATTCAGTATTCAGTGTTCGGAACGGGGAATCCCGGGCTGCTCCCAAAGTCTGAATACTGTAAACTGAACACTGAATACTAGAAACTCACTTCCACCCCGCCAAAGGCGCCAAAGCCGCGCCCTGGAAAATTGGAGATCTCTTCGTACTCTTGGTTCAGTACGTTCTCAAGCCGGCCGGACAGGGCGATGTGGTCACTGATCTCGTAGCGCCCGTAAAGACGGAGCAGGAAGTAGTTGTCGAGTTGTTTGCGCACCCCGGGGAAGACGCTGAAGTCGTTGTCGATCGCTCCGCTCACCCACGTTCCGCCCACCCCCAGGAGGGACTTTTCCGTTGGTTTCCCGCGCAGATCGAAGGAGGCCACGTGCCGGGCCCGGCGCACCAGGCGCAGGCCGGTGTCCTCGTCGTTCGCTTCCAGCCAGGTGTAAACACCGCGCCACTCGAGGTGTTCGCCGAAGAGAGTGCCGGCCGCCTCCACCTCGATTCCCCGCGTAGTGACCTCGCCAATATTGACCGGCGTGAAATCGATGAGGTCCTCGATGCTATTGTGAAAGTAGGTCACGTCCACCAGGATGGCCTCACAGGGTTGCCACTCCATCCCTGCGTCCCAGCCCCGGGAGTGTTCTTCCCTCAGGTTGGGATTCCCGATAAAGGGCGGGAAGCCAGGAACGGTCACCATTCCGAACAACTCGAAGAAGGAGGGCGCCCGGAATCCGGTGCCGTAGCTCCCGTGCAATCGCACCCCGTCCACCGGCGTCTGCCAGCTTCCGGTGGTGCGCCAGGTGACCACGTCGTCCCAACGTTCGAAATGCTCCCAGCGCCCCCCGAGGGCCACCTTCACCTCCTTCACCGGCTGCCAGACGTGGTTGGCGTACAGGCCGGTCTGCCAGGCGTCCTCGTCAACCGGGGTGGAGGTCGCCTTGAAGGCCGTCCATTCCGCCAATCCGCCCACCACCGTCTGGTGCCGCTCGTTCCACCGAATCTCGTTCCGCAGATCGAGCGAAACCTTGCGGCCCTCGCTCTCGAACGGGAAAGCGCTGCTCTCCGCAAAGTCCTCGTGGTAGTAGCCCACCACCGCCGCGGTCCGCACCCGGGCGCTCAGGGCATGCTCCACGTAAGCCGTCACAAGGAACGCGTCCCGTGCGTCGCGGGCCCGGAAGGCAAAAGGCGTTCCGTCGCCGGGCTGCTCAAACTCGCTCATCCACGTGCGCGCCGTGACCCCCACAATGGTGGAACCGCCCAGGTCCTGCTCGACTCGCAAGGCGTTCTGCCATTGCTCGAACTCGTTGAAGGTCCGGTCGTTCGATGTCAGCTCGTAGCTGCCTCCCAGGAACCAGCGAAATCCCCGCAGTTCGCCCTGAAACTCCGCCACGCCACGGACCGACCCGAAAGAACCGGCCTCCGCGAAGAGGCGCTGCCCTCCGTCGCTCGAGCCCTGCTTGGTCTCCAGTGACACCACGCCGCCGATCGCCTCGCTCCCGTAGAGAGCACTCTGGGGCCCGCGCACCACCTTGATCGAGGAGAGCCCCAGGAGCGACTCGCCGCCCAGCAGGTTGAAAGGCGTGATGTTGGCATCGGTTACGCGCATTCCGTCGATCAGCACGAGGGTATGATCTGCTTCCGATCCCCGCATTCGGAGCGACGACAGCGAGCCGCGCTGCCCGCCGTCCGAACTCGAGCCCGAGCCCGGCACCAACCGCATCGCATCTTCCAGGGTCACCACCCCGGCACGCTCTATCATCTCTACCTCCAGCGCCGAAAAAGCGCTTCCGACGTGTTCTGCGGGCGTCTCCAACCGGTTGGCGATGACCGTCATCTCCGGAACCTCGGTGTCGTGGGGATGGCCCGCAACCCACCCGGCTCCGGCCAATAAAAGTGCGCCGGCCCGCAGCGCATTCCTTCGATTTCCTCTCATTCGCGTCAGTTCAGAAGCCCGTCGATGGCGGGCCGATTGAACACTCTCCCTGGGCTGGCGCTCTGGCTCGCCCGCATGCGCGGGATCACAGTGGCGGGACCGCTCCGGAGTTGCACCGGATTCCCCATCTATTTCCTGCCCGTGCCACGGGCTTCCCCGGAAAGGCCCCGGCTCTTCCGGGGCACCCGCAGCCCAGCAGGTTTGCGCGGGAGGGAACAGAGGATTCGGAGGGATTTTGTTTACAGTAGTGAACTGCTCCAAACCATCCGCAGCCCCGGCGGGATCCTTCCGGGAGGAGATCGCTGCGCCGGGCGATCTGGAGTCGTCTATTTCCTCACCGCCGATACCACCGCGTCCTTCGTAATCCCCAGCTCCTTCATAACGGTGCCGCCGGGGGCGCTGAGGCCGAAGCGATCGATCCCGATCACCTTTCCGTTCTCTCCCACGTACTTCCACCACAGCCCCGTCACGCCTGCTTCGATCGCGACGCGCATTTTGCAGGACGGAGGCAATACCTCGGAACGATACTTCTCGCCCTGCCGTTCGAAGCGCTCCGTGGAGGGCATCGAGACCACCCGCACGCCCGCGCCGAGTTCTTCCGCGGCTGCCAGGGCGTGCTCCACCTCGGATCCGGTCGCGATGATGATCGCTTCCAGGTCGCCCTCCTCTTTCCGGATCACGTATCCTCCGCGGTAGGTTCCTTCCCGGCGCTCCAGGACCGGCACGCTGCTGAGGTTGGGCACCTTCTGGCGGGTCAGGATCAGCGCCGTCGGCCCGTCGGTCCGCAGCATGGCGGCTGCCCACGCCCCGGCCACCTCTTCCGGGTCGGCGGGACGGATGACGTCGAGGTTCGGGATCACGCGCAAACCGCTCACGGTTTCCACCGGCTGGTGGGTAGGTCCGTCTTCGCCCACGCCCACCGAATCGTGCGTAAAGATGTAGGTCACCGGCAATCCCGCCAGGCTGGCAAGTCGAATCGAGGGCCGCATGTAATCCGCGAAGACCAGGAAGGTCGCGCCGCTGGCCCGAAAGATGCCGTCGTAGGCAATCCCGTTGCAGATCGCTCCCATGGCGTGTTCGCGAATCCCGAACCAGATGTTGCGTCCGGCCGGGTTGTCCGCCCCAAAGTCGGTGTCGTCCTTGATGTAGTTCTTGGTCGATCCGTAGAGGTCGGCCGAACCGCTCACAAGCTGCGGCACTTCCTTGGCCACGGCATTAATCACGACTCCGCCCGCTCCACGCGTGGCGTCGGCGTAATCCGGCGGAAACTCCGGAATGCGGGTGATCAGGTCGCTCGGCACCACCTGGCCGACTCCATTCTGCAGTTCATCCGCCAGTTCCGGATTGGCCGCGCTCCACTCCGCAAAGGTCTTCTCCCACTCCGCGAAAACACCCTTCAATTCCTTGGCGTGGTTCGCAAAATAGGCACGGGTTTCGTCCGACACGTAAAAGGTTTCCTCCGGCAATCCCATCGCCTCGCGCGCCTTCGCTGCGAACTTCGCCCCGCCCTCGCCATGGCCCGCGGCGGTGCCCGCCACCTCCGGGATGCCTTTTCCGATCAGCGTCTTCGCAATGATGACCTTCGGTTTACCGTTGTCGTTGGCTTTCGCGGCCTCGAACGCCTCCAGGAAGGCATCCATGTCGTGACCGTCGATTCTCACCGCATCCCAGCCCACCGAGATGAAGTACGCCCCTGCATCCTCGCTCTGCGTGACCTTTGCCATCGCGTCGAGCGTCACCTCGTTGCTGTCGTAAATGAGAATGAGATTATCCAGACCGTTGTGACCGGCGAAGGCGATCGACTCCCGCGACACTCCTTCCTGCATGCAACCGTCTCCCGCCAGCGCCACCACGTGGTGGTCGAAGATGGTGTGCTGCGCGGTGTTGAACCTGGCCGCGGCCCGCTTGCCGCTCATGGCGTAGCCCACCGCGTTGCCCACCCCCTGGCCGAGCGGACCGGTGGTGGCCTCCACCCCGGGGGTCTCCTTGTACTCCGGGTGGCCCGGAGTCATGCTGTGCAGCCGGCGAAAGTCTTTCACCGCCTGCAAGGGAATCTCGTAGCCCGCCAGGTGCAGCCAACCGTACAGAAACATCGACCCGTGGCCCGCCGAGAGCAGGAAACGGTCGCGATTCAGCCATTTCGGGGCCTCCGGGTTGTAGCGCAGGGCCTGGCCGAAGAGAACCGCCCCGATCTCCGCACAGCCCAGCGGAAGGCCAAGGTGGCCGGAGGAACAGGCATGGACCGCGTCAATTGCCAGCCCACGCGCCTCCGTCGCCACATTTGTCAGGGTCTCACTCTTGTTCTTGTCCGCCAGGGTCGCTGCGCTCATCGGGCGCGAAGAATTGGCGATGCCCTCCATCCACGCAAGCCGGAATGCCCCCACGAAAATGAATGCCCCGCGGGTCGAGTAAGAACCCCGTTCATGCCCCCTCACGGGCCGATAATTCGTGATGTCGGAATTTCAAGCACCAGGCCTCCCTCAGTCACGGAGAATCGTCCCAATTTCTCCCATCCGGTCTGTCCCCCCTCGGATTCGTCCCCCCTCGGATTCCCAACTCCGCTGGTCGCCGCCCTCCAATTGTCTGTCCCCTTTCACCGATAGCATCGGTGTCCGAAACTCAGGATCAATAATCGGCGTAAAGGGCGCGTAGCTGGTCGAGAGACTCTTCCCAGCAAGTGGCTTGGTAGAGTGCGAGTCGTAGCCAACGGTAGTATTT
>CAUZKZ010000353.1:0-5988 GCA_963580345.1 Verrucomicrobiia bacterium
CTCCTTCACCCTTTCGCAGGCGGGGAGCTATCGGTTGGGCGTGATCGGGGATCAGACCCCGGACAATCCGGCCAACCTGTTCTGGGAGGCTTCCAGCGGGGTGCAGGTCACCGGCCCGGGCGGAGCGGACTCCGGCCCCATTTACATCGGGGGACCCACCGCCGGGGATGAATCGTGGCGGGACGGGGACGTGGATTACGTCCTCTTCGACATCACGGGGGAGGTTGGCGATGAGTTCATCATCTTGGGGGAGAACGACCCGCGCTGGTCGGCCAACGCCCTGGGAGGGATCTTCCTCGACCCGGCCTCCAACCCCAACGCCCCGGTGATTGCTTCTTTCGACGCCGACCCGACCGAGACCGATACCCCCGGCACGGCCGTCAATTTTACCTGGCAGGTGGAAGTGCCGCTGGACTCCCTCTTGCTGCAGCCTGGCGACATCGACGTGTTCACCAATGACACCAACCCAGGGACAGGGGCGGGGAGCTTTACGCTCGATCCCGGACCGGATGAGACCACCACCTACAGCTTAGAGGCCACCCTCGCCGGGGAAACCGGCACCGCCACGGTGCGGGTCGCCATTACTCCTCCCGAGATCGTCTCCTTCACGGCCAGTCCTCTCGCGATCGCTCCCGGCCAGACCTCCACGCTCTCCTGGGAGGTCGCTCCTCCCTACACCACGCTCACTCTGCAGCCGGGAGATGTCGACGTCCTGGTTGACACCAATGCCGGCGGGGTGGGCTCCAGGGTCGTCACCCCTGCGGGGTCGACCACCTATCAACTGGTGGCGGTGCGGGGCCCGAGTGCCACCACCACCGCGGATGTCACGGTCCAGGTGAGAACCCCCGGACAGGGCATTACGATCGTGGGGGTCGACTTCGAGACCAACGACGCCTGGCGGACCACCGACGTCATAAAACCTTTTGGCGATATCGACAACGTCTACGGGACGGACGGATACTTGATCGCGCAACATGGGGAGGGTGGTCCCAATGGCGACGCCAGCAACATTTCCCAACCGCCCTACGCCACGGCCGAACTGATTCCCGGATTACTCTACGAGGGCGGTGCCAGCAAGCAGACTCACCAGGCTGTGTTTGACGATATCCTGGAAGCCCCCGGACCGGGTCCGATTAACAATGCCATCTGCGGGGATTACTACCGGAGCGGCAATGGCACCGATGGGCTCGTCTCGGAATTCTTCACGATCACCCTGACGGAAGATGCCAGTTTTCGATTGGGGGTGATTTGCGATCAGACCACCAATGTTCCGAGCAACCTGTTTTGGGAGGCCTCCCGCAGTGTGCAGGTGACCGGTCCCGACGGAGCGGATACCGGGCTTGTCTATGTCGCGGGACCCAGTCCGGGCGATGAGTCGTGGCGCAATGGGGATGTGGAATACGCCCTCTTCGACATGTCGGGAAGTGCCGGCGACGTCTTCACGGTGTGGGGTGAGAACGACTCGCGTTGGGCGGCCAATGCCCTCGGCGGGGTCTTCTTCGATCCCACCGGGGGGCCCCGCGGTCCCCGCTTTTCGGTCGAGCGCTCCGGCGACGACCTCCTCTTCAAGTGGGACAGCCAGGGCGGCAAGCTCTACAACCTCCTGAGCGAGACGGATCCCTCCGTGGCGGAGCCCATCGACTGGACCGTCTTCGGAAGTCACCAGGACATCGAGGCCACTCCTCCGGAGAACACCCTCACCATTCCCTACCCGGCGGATGCGAAGCGCTTCTTTGTCATCTCGGAGTTCAATGCCCCGCCGGCCTCGATCTTCGAGGAAGACTTTGAAGGAGGCGGGGGCGTCTGGACGACCGGATCGGAAGGAGATCTCGGCACGCTCTGGCAAGTCGGTGCTCCCACCAATGTCGGCCCCGCAGCCGCCCACGGCGGGAACGGTCAGTGCTACGGGACCAACATTGCTGGCGATTACACCATCAATACGGTGGTGTGGCTCCGCTCTCCGCCCATCGACCTGACCAACGCCTCAGGGGCGACCTTGAATTTCTTCCATTTCGTGAACATCGAAGAGGGCTTCGACTTCGGGACAGTGTCCGTGCTCGACGCCACGGATGATTCCCCGATCGCCGAAATCGCAACGGGGATTGACGAGCAAGGCCCTACCGATTGGGAGCAGTTCACCAAGACCATCCCGGCCGCGGCCCTCGGAAAGGAAATCAAGATCGAGTTCTGCCTCTTCACCGATGACTTCGATGATCCGGGGCTCGGCCCCTTCGCCGGATGGTACATCGACGATGTCCTGGTCACGGTCCCGTAGGGGAATTGGTATCGTAGCGTAGCGGAAGGCCTTCGCCTTCCGCTTCTTGCCATGGATTCGGTCACGCCGGCTCTTGAACCGCTTGGTCGGCACGCGAAGGCGTGCCGCTACCGTCTGGGTTTGACCACTGATTACACTGATTGCGCTGAGGGATCTCCTCCATGACCTCAGTGCACGTCCGTTGTGGCACGACCGTCTCGGTCGTGAATCACGAAACGTCAAACTCCAACCAGCGACTCCTGGCGGGGCCAACTCGATTTCATGACCGGGACGGTCATGCCACGTCGGCGGCGTGAAAGGCCGCGAGAACAACGGTCTGAATTGAGGGCGTAGATTCTGGCGCCCCAACAGGGCGCGGACCTTCTCCACGTCACAAACCCAGGCCTGTCGGCCTGGGCTTTGTTGTCCTGGCCTTTCAGGCCATGGATCGCCCGGGGCAAGGAGCGTGCCCTTGGTGCGAAAGCTTTGTTGTCCTGGCCCTTCAGGCCATGGATCGTTTGCGTGAATCCGCCCCATCCGCAAAGAGGGAGAAAACTCAGCGCCCTCAGCGCCCTCAGCGCCCTCAGTGGTTTCCCCTCCGAAGCCTCGTTCCGGACTCCTTGCACCCAGCGCCCTCAGTGCAATCAGTGGTTCCCTTTTCGAAGCCACGCTACGGCGTCCTCGCACTCAGGCTCAGGCGTGCGAACCAGGCCCGTTCCGCCCCAAGCGGGATCACAGCTTGCCAGGTTTCGGTGGCAGTTCCGTTTCCGTTGTCGACCGAGGAGATTCGGACCGCCCCGCCCGGGGTCCAGAGGAAGAGATTGGTCGAGACCTCGAAGTCGAAGAGCACATCGTCGGCGGCCAGGTTGCGGGTGAAAGTGAAATTCGCGGTGCCAGCGGCGGCGTCGATCGACATCACCAGTGGGGGGAGCGATCCTCCCACGGCGTGTTCGAGATAGGCTCCGAGCCCGTTCCCGTCCGGGTCCGCATCGGGATCGCCGGTGAATGCGACGGCGTCGCTCGTTCCCGCCGCACCCCCGCTGGAGGCGCTCGGCCGCCAGTTGGCGGGGATGGCGTGATTGGGATTCGTCTCGGGTGCGATCAGCACGAGGCTGGGGCCGCCCCCGTCGGGGCTCTCCGGCCAGGGAAAGGTGTCGAGGAAGGTGAAGCTTCGGATCGGGATGCCGCCGGCTCCGTGCAGGGTGAGTTCCTCGCCGGTATTGGCGAGCTTGTTGCCGGTTCCGATCGCGAATTCTCCGGCCACGAGCGCGCCGGCCGCTCCCGGGTGGCGGAAGAGGAAGGCGTTCCGCTTGCGTGCCACGATGGCCCGCTCGGCGGGTGAAAGCACCATGGCCGGGAAGCTGAAAGTGATTCCGTCCACGAAGCCGGCCCCGCTCAGTTCGACCGGATTCGATCCGATATTCATCACCTCCACGTATTCGAAGTCGGAGTCCCCGAGGAAGCCGGCGGAAATCTCGGCGGCGCTCGGATCGGTGGGGTGAAACATGATCTCGGAGATCACCAGGTTGGCGGGCGAGGCCGGCTCAACCAGGGTCGTGTTGTTGATCACGATCGAATCGGTGTCGAGCACGTTGCCGGAGAAATCGAGGGCCTCCAGGGTGACAGTGCTCTGGCCGGGCGCGACCGGCACGGTCAGCTGCCAGGTGTTCGAGCCCGTCCAGTTCAGGTCGAGCGGTTCGGGATCGCCCGCGATCCGGATGTTCCTGATATTGATCCAGCCCCTTCCGGAAATGGTGGCGGCGCTTCCACCGACGGTGTGGGGGCTGGAGGTGGTGATGTTGAAGTTGAGCGATGGGATCGAACTGTTGATCTGCGAGAGGACGTTGGCGGACCGCGAGCTGATGTAACTCCTGGTGGAATTCCAATACCCGGCCGGGTCGAGGGAATTGAGGTGCGTGCTCCACATCGTCATGTAGCTCTGGTTGAAGGTGGTGGTGATGATGTCGTGCAGGTGGCCGAAATAAAGCCGCCGCCGCCGGCTGTTCTGGGTGAGCTTGGAACACTCCGGGTTGGCAAAGATGGAGAGCCCCGAATTCCAGCTGAAATCCATGTCGTGGGGCAGGGACACCACCCGGCCGTCCGGTCGGGCGTAATACATCCCGTTGTGCTCGAAGCCGGAGGCGATGTTGTCGCCCGATCCCACCACCGCCGAGTAAGCGAACCCGCGCAGCCAGCCGTCGACATCGATCACCTCGTCGAGCCCGTCTTCGAAGGCGGCCCCCGATTTCCCGAAGTGCTGGTTGTAGCGCACGATCGGCTCGAAGTTGTCTTCGTTCCGGTTGTTCTTCATCAGGAAAAACCAGCGGTAGCGCTCCTCGTCCGGCCCGCGGTCTGCGACATCCTGCCCGAGGACGGTGTCCGGCTGGGGAAGCTTGAAGCCGTTTCCGTCGGCGCTGTTGGCGTAGTAGATGAGTTCGTACTCGTAGAGATAACCGTCGGCCCCGTTGTCGTACTGGGAATCGAGAAAGACGTCGTTGTAGCGCGCCATCTGGAGAATGCAGGGGCCGGTGTGCCGGCTCCGCGGGGCCATCACGTAGAGAAGGTCGGTGTAGCGGCTCGGGGAGCCTCCCGAGTTCGAGATCGCGAGGTCGAACATCAGTTCGGTGGGCGCCTCGTTGGGACTTCCGGAGCGATCCACCCCGACCGTGCGGTGCACGCCGCGGTAGCGCCGCTCGGCATTGAACCGGACATTGAAGCCGAGATAGACGTCGGTCGAGCGCGCCCGCTGGCCGCCCTTGATGTGCACCCCGACGTCGTAGTAGATCTCCTCCTCGCGGTCGATGACGGTGGCGCCCAGGCGGCCGTTGCTCATCGCGTTGATGGGCGTGTGCATGTAATTCGTATCCGCGGTGGTCATGACGATGCGGAAGTTGTGGATCCCGGTGCGCGAGGCCTGGCCGTCCTGCACCTTGTAGAGGGCGCGCGATTCGCGCCCGCCGGGCGGAAAATTCGCCACCGCCCCGTTTCCGTCGGTGGCCCGGACGTAGAATTGCACGATCGCGGAGGCGGACTTGCCCGGGATGGAGGCCTGGTAGTTGCCGCCCCCGGAGGGGGTCATGCCAACCCGCTGGAAGGTGCCCCCGTTCACGGAATAGTAGAGGTTCATGGTCGCCACCCCGTTCGGATCGGAGGCGCGGGTGGTCACCGTGACGGCCTGGTTCACCCGTGGGACCGCCGGGGAGTGCAGGAAGTGCGTGAAGGTCGGCCCGATATTGGATTCGGCTTGCGAGTTCGGAGCGGAGGGAGTGCCGACGTGCTGCGGACGATCGATCGGGGTGTTCTCCGCCACCCGGTTGAAATAGAGGCGGGTGTGCATCTGGTTCGAACCGGTGAGCCACTTGGCGCGGAAGGAAACCTCGTAGACCTGCGAGCTGCTCACGTTGCGCCCGCTGAGAAGGGTCGTCTCGAGGTGGTTGTGCATGTGCTCGGTGGCGCCCTCGGCTACGATGTGCAGCACCTTGTTGCCGGGATTGTCGGGGTCGGTGATCACGCTGCTGTGCCGGTGGTTGCCCACCAGGCGCCAGCTGGTGGAACCCGATTCGAAGCTGGTGTTGGAGAGGAACTGCCTGGCGGCGCCACTCGGCGCCTCCACCACGCTGATGTCGTCGAGGAGGATCTCGCCCGCATCGAGCATCCCCATCACGAAGTCCCGCCACGCGCTGTCGGGTCCGCCGTTCGCGGTCCCACGGGCGCGGTAGGAGTAGGTCTTCCAC
>CAUZKZ010000354.1:0-5959 GCA_963580345.1 Verrucomicrobiia bacterium
AGCGCAGAAAACCTCCGAATCGGCCGCCACTGCCGCACTTCCCAAAGCCAACCCGAAACATGGCGCGGAAATCTTCTTCGGCCGCGGAACCTGTTTCGCCTGCCACCAGGTCAACGGCAAGGGGCTCGTCCTGGGTCCGGAACTGAAAGCCATCGGGAAGCGCCAGGACATCAATTACGTCATCAAGTCCATCGTCGATCCGGACGCCTACATCGTGGAAGGCTTTCAGCAGACCAGCCTCGAGATGAAGGACGGGCGCAAACTCTTCGGAATGATCCAGGAAGAGACCGGCCAGAACGTGAAGCTCTTTCTTCCCACCGGGGAACGCGTGGTCGTCAATCCAAAGGACATCAAGACGCGCGCCGACGCCAAGAACTCCGGAATGCCCGCCAGCTTCGCCTACACCCTCAGCCCCCAGGACGTCGCCGACGTGGCGGCCTGGATCATGACGCTAAAGTGAACCAAGAGCCTCAGCAGCTGACCTCCTCGTTGGCGAAATCGAAGAACACCTACTCGTTCTCCCGCTCCTCAACAATCTCCGCGAGATCGCCAAGATCGATCGCTCGTTGCCGCGTGAGTTCCATCACCGAGTAGCTGTGAATGGGTCGCCACATCGTTCCCTGCATTTTCTCGTAAAAGGCGGTAAGGCTCGCGATTCCCTTGTCACGCCAGGCCATCCAAGCTCGTTGTGACTCCCGCATTTTCCTGGCGGCCTCTGCGTCGAGGTGCTTGAGAAGCTTCTGGTAGGCCTTGTTTAGTTCCGCATCCCAATTCTTGTGTGCGACGGAAATGGCGCGATTCTGTCCGGCGGTAGACGAGTCCTTCTCGATCGCGGCTTCCAATTCGCGATCTATCGGATGGTCCTCGGCACCCGAGAGAGACAGCGGGAGCATAAGCAATAGCAATACGAGAGCTTTCATTCTCCGATTTTAGGCCTTACAAGGGAGAAAATGGAATTCCGGATCGTGGGGATTTCAATCTCCGAAGGGACATGAAAGGCAATTTGCTCAAAAGAACAGCTTCGCCCGGGACTGCTCTCTTCTCAACTCGGGCGCCAAACCGGTTGCTTGGACACAGAGATTCTGCGCCAGTCCCACGCATCCGTTTCGAGGAAAAAACTTATGCCAGTAGCGTTCGACAATAGTTACGCCCGGTTGCCGGAAAGGTTTTATTCGCGTCAAGACCCCACCCCGGTTACGGCTCCCGCCCTGGTGCGGTTTAATTCGACGCTGGCAGCAGAGATCGGGGTTCCCGCCGAGGCCCTTGATCCCGAGATGCTGTCGGGCAACCGCATCCCGGCGGGTGCGGAGCCGATCGCGCTGGCCTATGCCGGACACCAGTTTGGCCATTTCGTGCCCCAGTTGGGCGACGGCCGGGCGATTCTGCTGGGGGAAGTGGTGGGGCTGGACGGTATCCGCCGCGACATTCAGCTCAAAGGGTCCGGCCCAACCTTCTTTTCGCGCGACGGTGACGGGCGCGCCGCGATTGGCCCGGTCCTCCGCGAATTCGTGGTCAGCGAAGCGATGGAAGCGCTCGGGATCCCGACTACGCGTGCCCTGGCGGTTGTCACTACCGGCGAGCAAATCATCCGGGAGCAGATCTTGCCGGGAGCTGTGCTGGCCCGAGTTGCCCAGAGCCATATCCGGATCGGGACCTTCCAGTACCATCATGTCCGTCGAGATGAGGAGGCGCTCCGTCTCCTGGCCGACCATGTGATCGAACGGCATTATCCCGAAGCAATCACTGCTGCCAAACCCGCGCTCGCGCTGCTGGAAGGCGTCGTCAAGAGACAAGCGGCGCTCGTCGCACGGTGGATGCAGGTGGGATTCATTCACGGGGTCATGAACACGGACAACATGTCGATTGCCGGTGAAACCATCGATTACGGTCCTTGTGCGTTTATGGATGGCTTTCAACCCGGCAGGGTGTTCAGCTTCATTGACCGGCAGGGGCGTTATGCCTGGGACAACCAGCCCCGGATCGCGCACTGGAACCTCTCACAATTCGCGCAAACGGTGCTGCCGCTCATATCCGAAGACCGGGAAGAGGCAACCAGGGAGGCACAAACGGTGCTGGATACCTTTCCCAAAGCCTACTCGCAGCATTATCTCCGCGGGTTCATGGCGAAAATCGGCCTCCTCGCGGACAGGCCGGAGGACTCCGATCTGGTGAAGGAACTCCTCCGCGCGATGGCTGAAAACGAGGTCGATTTTACCCTCTTCTTCCGCCACCTGACGGACAGTGTGGAGACTGGTGACGATGGGGCTGTTCGCGCCATGTTCAAGAATCCCGAGCGCTTTGATTCGTGGGCCGCGACTTGGCGGGAACGATTTACGGGCGATGATGCCCAGGCGCGAGCCGCGGCCATGCGCGCGGTGAACCCGGTATTTATCCCTCGTAACCATCGGCTGGAGGAGGTGATCGCGGCCGCGAACATCGGTGATTACGCCCCCTTCGAACGACTCCTCGCGGTCCTGGCGCGCCCCTACGAGAAGCAGCCGGAAAACGCCACCTACGAAGACCCTCCAAAACCGCATGAGGTCGTCCACGCGACCTTTTGTGGAACCTGATCCGCGCCGGCGGCAGACAACCGGCTTGCCTCCTATGATCGGCGTGAACAGCATTGTCCCATGCTGGAGTTGATCGAGAAGATCCCGCCTGACTACCGAGCGGCGGCGGTGGTGGGATCGAGGTGGCAATCTCCGTCATCGTATTTTTCTTTGCCTGGCTGCTACTGAGAATCCTGACCCGGCAGATTGAGCGCGCGCCGAAACTCGAGAACGTCCGCGGCATTGCGAAGAGCCTCAAGCGCCATCTCAACCTGCTGCTCTTCCTGGCCCTGCTGGCCACCATGATCGGAATCACGTCGGTCAACCTCTACCTCGCCTATGGCGGGCTCGGCATTTACCAGGAAACCTCCGTGCGCCTTGCCGCGATCCCACCGGGTTTCTGGAAAGCGGTCGGCTTCGGCCTCGTCAAAGTTGCGGCCCTCGCCGTCGCAGCTTGGATCGTGATCTTGGTGGCGCGTCGCATCCTCGTCGCATTGCGAGCGCGCACGAAGGCCTGGGAGCAGATCAAGGCCAATGACGAGAGCATCGACGCTTTCTTCCGGTCGCTCGAGTTCATCCTGAAGATCGGCGTCTGGCTGGGTGTGCTCGCGCTGGCCACCCGGTGGCTCCTCCTTCCCCCGGCCGTGCCGGATGCGATCTGGGTTGCGCTTCGCGTTTATCTCGTCATTGCCTTCGGCCTGCTTGCGGTCCGGGCGATTGCCGCGATCGTCGATAGCCTGGATGCGCTGAGCGCGAAGTTGGCGCGCGGGGACCGTCTCCTGGGACTATACGAGCGGATGCGCGTGCTGGTCCCGCTGTTTCGCCGGTGCCTCGAGTATGCGGTCTACGTCTTTGTCGCCACGCTCGTCCTCCTGCAGATGAACTTCATCGCGAAGTTCGCGGAGTATGGCCCGCGGCTGATTGAAGTGATCGGGATCTTTTTCCTGGCTCGTGTCGCGATCGAAATCAGTAACCTCTTGATCGACCGGAAATTCTCGGCCAGCACCGGGCTCTCGGAATTGGAGCAACAACAACGAGCCACGCTGGTTCCTCTCATCAAGAGCTTCCTGCGCGGCCTCGTCTATTTCGCGGCGCTGGTTCTCATGCTCGGGGCCCTCGAATTGAATCCGCTACCGCTCCTGGCGGGAGCCGGGATTCTCGGGGTGGTGGTCGGCTTAGGGGCGCAGCCGGTGATCTCCGACCTTGTCTCGGGCTTCTTCATTTTGTCCGAAAACCACTGCCTCGTCGGCGATTTTATCGAAATCGGCGAGGCCCGGGGAAAGGTGGAATCGATCCAGCTCCGGACCACCCGTATCCGTGACACAAACGGGCAGCAACACATTCTGCGCACGGACAGATCAACAGTGTCGTCAACCATTCGAAGACCTACACGTTTGCGGTGGTGGAGGTTGGCGTCTTGTTTGATTCCAACCTCGACCATGTCTATGAAGTCCTCCGGGAAACCGGGAAGCGGCTCGCCGCGGAAAATCCGGATGTCACCGCCCCGACCGAGGTCGCGGGACTCGATCAATTTGGTGCGTCGGAGTTGCTTATTCGCACGACCACCCGCGTCAAACCGGGGACCCATATGCAGGTCGCCCGGGCCCTTCGAAAGATGATCCAGGAAGCGTTCCGCGAATCAGGCGTCGAGATCCCGTATCCACACCAGGTCAATGTAGGGGCCGAGGACGGTCGTTGAGGAACCACTCTTCGAGATGGTCGTTTCAGTGGCAGGAAAGCTTGTTGCCCTGGGCGACAACCTCGGGAGGGTGGCGTCGGCGATACGGCCCTATCCCCTGCGATCTACACAGAAAAGGAGAAGTCTACTGCGGATGAGCGCAGATGTCCGCCTGCCACCGTAATGACCGATCCCTCGGGCAGGGTTCTTGGCCTCGCGCCATTCCGGGCTTGTCCCATATTCCCTGCTTTTGGCCTGTCACCTTCATCTCAGCTGGTCCAGCCACTTGAAGACGGGCGCCATGGCCGTGTAACGGTCTGCGCACCAGTCGACAAACTTCGGACTGTGGAGGACTCGCGGGGTCTTCACCTCGGTGAGGATGTAGAAAGTGTCGCAGCGAAGGAGCGCCGATCGCTTGTGATCGGGGTCGTATCCCTTGGGCACCCGCTTGTAGGCCGGCTCGGCAATCCGATAGCCCTTCTTGACCAGCGCATCCACCGACTTCTGCAGCGCGGCACCCCGGCGGCCGTCGGCGACGGCCTCGCGATAGGCGGCGAGCTGATTTTTCTCGAACTGGTAGAAGCCCAGCCCGACGCATACCGTCACTGGGGACAGGCGCATGAAGAAGGAGGGGCGCGGGTGACTGTCTTCGCCGCACTTGAAAGCGAAATCGAGGTGTTCCTTGTAGGGGCTCTTGTCTTTCGAGAAGCGCACATCCCGGTTCATGCGCTTGATAGAGCCATTGACCCGGGGCTCCACCCTCACATCCCTCGCGAGCTTCCTGAGGTCCTTGCCGAGGGCCTCGGTGAAGGCCTTGGCGGGCTCGATCAGCTGCACGTCGTAGTCGCTCCGATGGGAGTCGAACCACTTCTTCGAGTTGTTCTTCGACAGTCCGGTGAGGAATATCAGCGTGTCCTTCGGGAATCCCTTGAACTCGATGCTCATCTGCTCGCTCGCTCGCTTTTGCTCTTCGGGCTGCAATGCCTTGGGTTTCCGGACTGCGTGGCTCACCGGTAACGGTTCCCGGTGAGCCGAATGGCGCGGACCGCGAGCTTAGGCAAGCGATTGGGATCCCCTCCCCCGACGGGATAAGGGCTCGGCACAACCTGATGGTCGTGCCAGGGCCTTGGCCTTGCTTTCCGAGGGCGACTAGCCGGGGCACTCACCTGTAAACTCCCAGAGGCCGATCATACCGCCCTGGGGGTCTTTCACGATCGCGAACGAGCCCTTGCCGGGGACCTCGGTCACTCCCTTGATCTCTTCGGCACCCAGTTCCACCGCCTTGGCGAGGGATGCATTTACGTCCGCCACGGTCACGTAGGAAAGCCACAGTGCGGGTCCGTCACAGTGGGCCGACTTATCCATCAGCCCGCCTACCATCTGGTCACCGGCCTTCAGCATCTTGTATTCCTCCATGCCCGGCATTGATTCCACCTCCCAGCCGAGAAGTTGGGTGTAGAATTCCGTGCTGCCGGCGGCGTCACTCCTCGCCAACTCGTTCCAGGAGAAGGCTCCCGGAGACATGCCTGCGTGTGCCTGGCTCTGTTCCTGTGTTGCGGTCTGAGCCGGACCCCGAAAATCGGGCCAGTGGTTAAGCTATGATTGTAGTGGTGTTTGGTTGGCATTAAACCAAGCCAAACGAACACCAGATGAAAGCAAAAAGAAGAAGACACGCCGCTGAATTCAAGGCCCGAGTGGCCTTGGAAGCCCTGAAGGGCATCAAGACGATTCA
>CAUZKZ010000355.1:0-5927 GCA_963580345.1 Verrucomicrobiia bacterium
GCACGCTGACTGGCGGTCAACTCGATCACTTGGGCCACTCTCATACTACAAGTATAGTAGTTTCAGATTAAAGGTCAATCTGTAAGGCGGACTACACTAGCGCCCCCGGATGAGTTCCACATGTTCATGAACAACCTCATCTGGTACTTCGAGCTGGCCAGGCAGCGCGATGGTTCGATGACGCCCCTTGCAGGTGGCTGGTGCCCCGGCACGGGAGCGATTGCCTTGAGTTTGACGCTAGGGCGCAAGAACCTGCGCGTGCTCGGCGCAGGGAAAGGCGTCTTTGCGACGGAGCCCCCTGAAGGGCTGAAAGAGGCGAGGCAGCTCTATGCGGACAAGAACTGGCCGGGATTCAAAAAATCCGTGGCGAAGTTCTTGGCGAAGCCGGGCCAAGCGGACAACGGGCATGCCCGCGCGCTCCTCGCCGCCTACCAGCAAACCGAAGCCGCGGCCGCCTCCACGCTCGACCTGATTCGCGCCAACATTGAAAGGAAAAACAAGATCACGGCAGCAAAACAGCTGCGCGCGCTGAGGATCCTGCTGGGAGAGGAACGCGCCGAACTCGGCATTTTGGCCGCACAGATCGAAAAGTTCCAGCACGTCCAAGCCCAGCCTCCCACAAAGCCGGCGTCTGCCAAGCGAAGCGCGGCAGCGCCCAATCTGCCGGACAAATGGGACGTCCTTCTCGTGGCGGGAAAGGAAGGCAAGGACAAATACCTCCATGGCGAGTTCGACAGCGATGCGATCGACGCACTGGGCGCCTGGTATGCAGTTGGTGACATCACCCCCGCGGGCATGCAGCTCGGAAACGGCAGCCGCCCGGCCGCCGGCGGCAAACCGCACCTGATCCGGCGGACAGTCGAGGTGGATCGTTCCTATTCGTCGCTGCGGATTACCACGGCTGGGGGACTCGAAGGCGAAATCTATGTGAACGGCAGGCGGGTGGCCGTGTTCGTCGGGTCAAACTCCGGCAGCCGGCGGACACTCGATCTTGGCGGCACGGGCGCCGGACTCCTGGTTGTCGGGCGCAACACGATCGCGGCCCGCATCGACCGTGGTGGTGACATTCTCTTCGAGGTGGCAGCCGGCCCCGGAGATCGCGACGCGAAAACGCTGCCTGTCCATTCGCCGTCGTTCGCCCCAGCTGGATATGGCAATGGTTGGGCGCCGTCGATCGATCGCGTGGCCAGGAACACTTCATGGTTTTTCAAGGACAAGTCATCCCGAGAGATCGCACGCTATCTGGCTTTTCCCGATTGCGGGGCCTGCGAGGTTGCGGCACAGGCACTGGCATCGAGAGGGCGAGAGGCCATTCCGCTCCTCAAGCAGTTGGTTGACGACACGCACCCGGGCATCCGCACCGGCGCATGGGACGCCATCGTGGCTCTACACCGACAGGGAGGCCTCGGCGAGAGACAAAACCAGGAGGACTTCCTGACGGTAGCCGGCAAGCGCGCGAACGACGAGGACTCGTGGGTGCAGCAGGCCCTCATCCGCGCCATCGACGCGTTTGGGATCGAGAACGCAGACGTGCACAAGGTAGTGATCAGCATGGCTCGCAGCGAGGATCCCGGCACCCGGCTGAAGGCGCTCAACCCGTACAATCCGAGTTCGGGCAAACTGAGAAACGGCGACCCCGCGGCCGCGGTCAAAGTCGCTGTTGCCGTCGCCGGCGCCATCGAGGGCGCAGATGCTGGCTATTGGGGCATCCCGTGGAACATCCTGACAAAACACAAGAAAACACCCGAAGCCCGTGCCGCAGCCCCGGTGATCGCACTGGTGCTGGACGAAGTGTCCCACAGTCTGCGCGGGATGTTTTCAAACGGGGTCATGGAAGGTGCCCTTCCGGTCATCGATTACCACATCGATGCCGAACTTGAAAAGACACCCCGCCTCATCTCCGGCATCGGCAAGTGCTACATCAAAGGCCCGAAGAGCGACTGGGGCGGTTGGGTGATCGCCCGCTACAAACTCAAACACGTCATTTACAAATTGAGCCCTGGCGCCGCGCCGGAATTGCGGCGGGTGGCGGCGCGCCAGCGCGACTGGCTCAAGTCCGCGACCGACCAAGAGGTGAACTACCTTGCCGCTCCGTCCAGGTCGATCGTCGAGGATGACATCAGGGAAATCGAACTCTGGGCAGACGCCCTCGAGAAACTCGACGGCAAAAACGACTACGGGCAGCTCGAAGAACTCGCGCGCAGCGAAGACCCCGGCCAGCGCAACGTCGCCGTGTCAGCCGTCTGGGCCGGCCGCCTGCCAGACCCCGCGCAGGCGGTGAAGATTGCCGCGCTCGTGGCATCCAACACAGAGTCCAACACGTCGCGCCACTGGCATCTCGCCTGGGAAACAATCGCCCGCCACAAGGAGCTCAATGAGGCCAAAGAAGCCATCCCGGTGATCGCGAAAGTCCTCGACGAAGTCGCCTATGACAGGCGTGGCTGGATGTCCCTGAGCGTGATCGAATACGCAGCCCCGATTGTCGAGCACCACTGGTCTGCTGAAATTGAAGACACTCCTGGGCTCGTTTCCGGTCTGTGCAAATGCTTGGCAAAAGCGCCCGCCAACCTCACCAATGCAGGTCTGCGGCGACTGATATCGCGGCTGACCTCGCGGTCCCACGACACCGCCAAAGCAACTCATGAATCGATGGCGCAATGGCTGGCGACGGCCGCCGACGCGGAGGTCGATAGGATCGTGGCCCACCCGCGTTACGCGGGCGCCGTTGCCCGCAAGCACCTCGAGAAGAACGTCGCCGAGTTAGGTGCCCTCGTGCAAAAACTTGGCATCGGCAAGTGAAGCGCCCTGGCACCCGGGGTGCAGACACTGTTATGGATGTGGCGCGGTTACCACGCCGATTGAGGGGGCCTCACGCCAGAATTCCCTTTACGACCCGGCCGTGCACATCGGTGAGCCGATAGTGGCGGCCCTGGAAGCGGTAGGTGAGGCGTTCGTGATCGATGCCTAACAGGTGCAGGATGGTGGCGTTGAGGTCGTGGATGTGGACGCCCTTGCTGGGCTTGTCCACGATGTTGTAGCACCAGTCGTCGGTCTGGCCGTAGCTGATGCCCGGCTTCACGCCGCCGCCCGCCATCCAGATGGAGAAACATCGCGGGTGGTGATCGCGTCCGTAGTTGTTGCCGCCGCCTTGCTTGTAGACCGTGCGGCCGAATTCTCCGCCCCAGATCACGAGGGTATCGTCCAACATGCCGCGCTCCCTCAGGTCCTGCACGAGAGCCGCCGAGCCCTGATCGACTTCCCTGGCAAGCTTGGGATGGCGTCCGGGGATGTTGGAGTGATGATCCCAGCCGCGGTGATAGAGTTGGATAAAGCGCACGTCGCGTTCCGCGAGGCGGCGGGCGAGGAGGCAGTTGGCGGCGTGAGTTCCGGGCGTGCGCGCATCTTCCCCATAGAGCTTGAAAGTGGCGGCCGGCTCGTTGGAGAAGTCGGTCAGTTCGGGGACCGAAATCTGCATGCGATAAGCCATTTCGTACTGTGCGATGCGGGTGGCGATCTCGGGGTCGCCGACCTGGGCGAGGCGCTGCTGGTTCAACTCGGCCAGGGCATCGAGCATCTCGCGCCGGTCTTTCAGAGCTGCACCGGTGGGGTCCTTGAGGTAGAGAACGGGATCACCAATTGCACGCAATTTCACGCCCTGGTGATCGGAGGGAAGAAACCCGCTCCCCCAGAGACGGGAATAAGTGGGCTGCGCCTGGTTGTCCGAATTCTTGTCGAGCAAGACGACGAAGGCCGGCAGGTTGGCATTGGTGCTGCCCAGGCCGTAGCTGGCCCACGCCCCCAGCGAGGGACGCCCGGGTTGCTGATGGCCGGTCTGGAAAAAAGTGATGGCCGGGTCGTGATTGATGGCCTCGGTGTACATCGACTTGATGATGCAGAGGTCGTCCGCGATCTTCTGGTGGTGCGGTAGCAGATCACTGATCCACTGGCCCGACTGTCCGCATTGCCGAAATCTGGAAAACGACTTGGCAGCCGGAAACGACTTCTGCCCCGAGGTCATCCCGGTCAAGCGCTGGCCTCCGCGAATGGAATCCGGGAGGTTTTGCCCGTCCAACTTCTCCAGGGTCGGCTTGTAGTCAAAGGTGTCGACCTGCGAGGGCGCGCCGGATAGGAAGAGGTAGATCACTCGCTTGGCGCGGGGCGCGAAGTGGGCCGGGCCGGCCTCCCCGGGGCGGTAGCCGGGTCCGTTGTTCTCGGCACGGCCGGCGGCCTGGAGCAGGGACGAATTGAGCAAGCTGGTCAGGGCAGCCGCGCCAAGTCCGGCCGTCGTTCCACGCTGCAGAAAGTGGCGGCGGGTCAAGTTGAGACAATGATCGGCAAGGGGGTCCATGTCGTTATCCTTTCGTGATGGCTTCGCTGAGATTGAGGAGCATGCGGGCGACGCTGGTGTAGGCCGCGTGTTCGGCCGCCTCCAGATTCTCGTTTCGAGGAAGGGCACCCACCGAGAGGAGCTTGGTGGCAGCCTCCCGATCCGCCTGATACTGCGCGAGTCTTTTCGTGAGCGCTCGCTCGAGCACGGCGAGCTCAGCTGCGCCGGGAGTTCGCGAAGTCACGGTGCGGAATCCGAAACGCAGTCGTTCTTCCGTGGTCTTGCCGCCTTCCGTCATCATGCCTTCAGCGAGAAAGCGAGCGGCCTCCACGAATTGCGGATCGTGCATGAGCACGAAGGCCTGGAGCGGAGTGTTGGTGCGGGAGCGGCGCACCATGCAGAACTCGCGCTCGGGCGCATCGAAGGTCGCCATCGAGGGCGGCGGCACGGTCCGCTTCCAGTAGGTGTACATGCTGCGGCGGTAGAGGTTGGCGGGATCCAGGGGATGGGGATACTTGGTGGAATAGCCGGGGCGATTATTGAGCTCCAGCCAGAGCCCTTCCGGGTGATAGGGATAGACCGAGGGTCCACCGATCTGCGGTCCCAGCAATCCGCTGGCGAAGAGGGCACTGTCGCGGATCGCCTCTCCATCGAGCCGCAGGCGTGGTCCGCGGGCGAGGAGCCGATTCTCGGGATCGCGCGCGTGCAACTCCGGCGTGATCCGGGAGGACTGCCGGTAGGTTGCGGAGAGGACGATCTGCTTGAGGAGCGCCTTCACGTCCCATCCCGACTCCACGAAGTCGACCGCGAGCCAGTCGAGAAGTTGGGGATGGCTCGGCCATTCGCCCTGCCGGCCGAAGTCCTCGCTCGATTTCACGATACCCGTTCCAAAAAGCTGCTGCCAGAAGCGGTTCACGGTGACCCGGGCGGTGAGCGGATTCTCTTTTCCAGTCAGCCACACGGCCAGGGCCAGCCGGTTGGCGGGTTGATCACCGGGCAGCTTCCCGAAAGAGGACGGCAGGTTGGCTTCGACCTTCTTCCCGGGCTTGTCGTACTCCCCACGGGCCAGGACATGGGTCGCGCGCATGCCGGGCCGATCCGCCATCACCATGGTGGGAGGAGCTTCCTTCCTCGCAGCGGCCTGCTCGCTCCGCAAGGAGGCCAGAGCCAGGGCAGTCCGCTGCAATTCCGGAGATCCGAATCGCTTGTTCAGGTGGGCGGTGAGTTGACTGACCTGGCCTGCACTCCTCTTCCCGGGATCGATGCTCAGGATGGACTGGATCATGGGAGGGGTGGGCTGCCTGAGTTCGTGGGTCACTGCGATCCGGAAGCGTCCGATCTGATGGCTGGAGCCGTACTTGTGGATCAGGCGCACGCGCACCGCGGCCCCGGCGGGGATTGGATTCGCGAACGTGAACACCGCGAGGCGATTCTCGCGTTTCGTATTGCCGTCCACCGCCCATCCCGATGCGTCGGCCACTCCGTCAATCGCCTTGGAAACACCATAGCCCTTCTGCTCATAGTCCGCCAGGGCCCGCGCAATCTTTGCCGGTTTCGCCTCGCCCTTCAACTTGTAGGTGACCTCCATCTCGCTGAGCAC
>CAUZKZ010000356.1:0-5924 GCA_963580345.1 Verrucomicrobiia bacterium
AGAATTATTTGGATCTTGGAGGATGAGGTTCTCGCCGGAAACCAAGCAATGCGCGGTCTACACGGGCAGTCTCTGGATGCCGAATGACGATTGGCTATCGAGTTCCGATTGGATAGGGTATGGAGGACAAGGAGATGGCTAGAAGACGCAGATCGGCCGGGCCCCAGGTTTCGCTCTTTCCGTTCCTGAGCATCCTGGCCTGCCTGATTGGGGCGCTCACGATTCTCATCGTGGCCTTGAGCATCCACGAGATTCTGCAGGGCCGGAAAGACGAGACGGTGGCGCGGGCGGAGGACTATGTCGCGCTCGAAAGGGGGGTCAGGGAGAGGGAAGAGCGGATCGCGAGGCGACAGGAAGAACTGCAGCGGACCAATGCCGCCCTGGTCGAAATGTCGGACCTGCAGCCGCGCATCGCCAAAGTCAGGCAGGACCTGAAGAAGCTGGGGGAGTTGGCGAAACAGGTCGGGAAGGGCTTGCCACTCAGGATCCTTTCCACCTCCGATTACTACCGGCGGGTTGCTCCGGTGTTCGTGGAAGCGCGCGCGGAGGGCATCGTGGTGCACAGTCCCACCAAGACCGTAGTTGTGCCGCGAGGAGAGATTCACACGCATCCCAGGTTCAAGCAGACGGTGGATTATGTGGCAGCCAGGGAGGACCGTATCATCGTCTTCCTGGTGCGGGACGATGCGCGGGCGGGTTTCTACGCGGCGCGGGACTTTGCGCGCGCCAACGGCGCGGTGACGAGCAAGGTTCCGCTGCAGGGGGCCGGAGACATTGATCTCAAGGAATTTTTCAGGAGGAGGTAATGGCGCGGCGGCGAAAACAAGATTCCGGGCAAGGCAGTCTCGACTCCCTTCTCGACACCATGACGAACGTGGTGGGGGTGCTGATCGTCACGCAGGTGAACGTCTCGAGCGCGGCGAGGCGGATCCGGGCCAACCTTCCGGATATCACGGTGGCGATGCTGGAGGACCTGAAGAAGAGGGACGCGGAGGGGCGGAGGCGCTTGGAGGAGCTGAACAAACCGGAAGGGGTGACGCCGGAGCAATTGGGCGGGGCGAAGCAGGAGCTGCGCCGGTTGCTGGCCCGGCGGGACCAGGAGCGGGAGGTCGCCCGGGAGGTGGCCCGGCTGGAGGAGGAACTGGACACGCTCCGCAAGGAGTTCGTGGCGATGCGGCAACAAATGGAAGCGGAAGGCGGTGACCTGGCCCGAATTCGCCGCAAGCAGGAGAGGAATCTGGAGGAGCTGTCGGAACGAAAGCCGAAGCTGGTGCGACTGCCGAACCCGCGGACTCCCGTGAAGGGAGCGAAGGAGGTCCGGATGATCGTGCGTGGCGGCAGATTGCTACCTTTCGATCGTGCCGGAATCCTGGACCGGCTCGCGGCCAAGATCACGCCGCGGAAAGATCTGCTGTCGCGGGATCCCAAGATGAAGACCCGCTACCACCGCGACAAGCTGGCGCAACTCCTGGAGACCCTGAAAGAGAGCGATCGGGACTACCGCCTGGAGTTCGTGGTGCATCACAACGGTCACGTGCAGGCTTATTGTTTTCCACGGGACGGCAGGGGGGAGACGGTGGAAGAGCTGGCGAAAGCGGGCGCCCGCGGGCGGCGGGTCATGGCGCAGGCGTTTGGGGACCGCAATTACCTTCGCTACTTCGTGACGGAGGATTCCTTCGAGCAGTACATCGAGCTGCGAAGGATGGCCGAAAAGATTCAAATCCCGGTGGGCTGGATCTTTGCGGAAGACAGCGCGCGACAGGTGCTGAACCTTGGCGAGCGCCAGATCCACGCCACGCCCCACCCCGACTGGAAACCGCCGCCGCCATCACCGGGCGCCCCGCCGCCGAAGAAGCAGCCCACCATCGACATCCTCGATTGAGGGGGCTGGTGGATGCCGGCGTCCCTGCCGGCATGTTGGAGATCAAGTCTTGCGATCCCTCACACCTTTCCCCTTCCCGTTCCCCCCTCAGTGCATCTCCACCTCACAAGTTCCCAAGCCGCCGCGGAAGTAATTGAACTGCACGTTGGGATGGTGCGCGAGCAGTGACATGGGAACGGCGGAATCGGCGAGACCCTTGGAGATCATGAGGGCGGTGAGACGTTGACCGAGCGGGTTGTCGTGGGTGCCGGCCTGCCAGATGGAGACTTTCTCGGCCTGCCAGGTTTCGACCGGCCCGACCGTGACGGCCTGACTCGGAACCATCGTGATATTTCCACCGCCGGAAGTCCGGGCGTTCTGGGCGAGGGTAATGGGGTGGAGTTCGACCACGCGGGTTGTGAGCTTGAGGTAATCATCCGGGGAAGGCGGTTCGTCGGAGTACTGACCTTCGCGCCGCAAGGGATCGTTGAAGGCCCAGTGCTTGATGTCACCCTGGCCGCCCTGCATCACGGCACAACGAATCCCCGCGTTCCAGGAGTCGATGTAGGATCTGGTGTCGGCGGCCGGGAAGTGAAGATTCTCTTCACGGAAGCCGGCGCTGATCCGGTTGAAGCAGAGGTTCCGGTCCGCCTTCTCGAAGGAGAGCGGATGATCGGTGGAGACTTCCTTTCCGTCCTCGCCGACCCACTCGTCCATGCCCCAGAAATGACCGTTGGAGACATCGATTCCGAGTTCGTTGACGAGTCGTGCGACGAGAGGGAGCTGCTCGGTGGGTCCGATCGGCCCGCAGATTCCGGCCGGGTTGTCGGGCGTGGCCTGCTTCCAGGCAGCGATGTACTCGAGCGCCTCCGCGAGATAGAAGTCTTCCAGCGAATCGTACATCACGACCTGGAATCCGGGGCGGGAGAGCTGTTCCAGATCCTTTTCGGAAAGCCTGGCGGCGTCCTGGATGATCTCGTCATCGAGGGTGGTGTAGTCCCACCAGGCGGGGGAGATCTTGGATGTTCGGCGGGGCATGGTGGTGCGGAGCGCGGTGGTTGCTAGTGAACGGGACGAGTTGCGGGCGGAAGTGTTCAGTATTCGGTGTTCAGACGGGGAACCGGCAATTTCTGAATACTGAACACTGATTACTGAATACTCGGACCGTAATCGGGATTGAGAAAGTACTTCTCAGCAAGGATCTCCCCCAGGGGGTCTTCGTTTCGAGCCGAGAATCCGAGGTGCAGGTGGCGGCGCCAGGCTTCGGCGTGTGTGAAGCGCCCGGAGAGTCTGCCGACTTCGAGGACGAGATCGTCGAGAACGTGGAGGTAGGAGTCGGCGCCCTGGGACTTGTCGAGCCAGTCTTTCTGGGATGCGTGGGCGGCGAGGGCTCGGCGTTGGGTGGCGACCACGGAGGAGGTGTCGACGAAGGAACCGGCCGGGACGGGCACGCGAAGGGGGTCGCAAAGGCCGTGGGGCATGGAGTGGTAGACGAAGACGTCCTCGGGGTAGGTTTGGCGGGATGGCGGGTCGGTCTCGAAATTGGGCATTCCGTGCGTGAAGGCGGCCGTGACGGCGAGGCGGCAGGCATTGGTGTGGTCTTCCATGTAGTCCTGGGGCGGATGGGTGAGGACGATGGAGGGCTTCACCTCCCGGACCACGCCGGCGACTTTACGAAGGGTCGGGAGGTTGTAGAAGATCTCGAGGTCGTCGCAGATGGGAGGATGGAAGGCGGCACCGAGAATGGCGGCGGCATTCCGCGATTCCGCGAGGCGCACGCGGCGGGTCTCCCCGGCGTCCATCCGGACCGAACCGCAATTGCCGGAGGAGAGATTGAAGTAGTGCGTTTCAAAGCCGGCCTCCTTCAGGAGGAGGAGGGTGCCGGCCCCGAAGTACTCGATGTCGTCGGGGTGGGCGAAGATGGCGAGGGCCGCTTTGCGGAGCACCGGGAGGAAGGTGTTAAGAGTTAGGTGTTAAGATAAATCACGGGGGGTCACAACTTGACCGGCCGGCCTTCGGTGGCGGATTGGTCGGCGGCGAAGAGGACGCGGAAGGTCTGGAAGGCGTCCTCGTAGCTGGTGAGGGGCATCGCTTCGCCCTTGTCGAGAGCGTCGAAGAAGGCCTGGAACTGGTCCTGGTAGGGGTGGTCGGCGACGTCGCCGGAATCGGCCAGCGCGACCGGTAGCTCGGTCCAGGCCTTGTCGCGAAGGTGCAGCTTCGAAGAATAGATCTTGTTGTCGAGAATGCTGCCCTCGCTGCCACAGAGCTGGGTGTGGAAGTAGTAGGGCATGAAACAATCGATGACGCTGGCGCATTTGCCGACCGCCCCGTTCTTGAACTTGAGAAGCGCGGTGGTGGTGGTGGGATACTCGTACTTGGCGAAGATCTCGTGGTTCGACTGGGCGTTGCAGGCGAAAACTTCCTCGACCTCGGATCCCATGCAGAGGAGGAGGGCATCGAGGGCGTGGCAGCCGGCGGAGAGGAGCGAACTTCCGCCGTTTTCCCGGGTGGTGTTCCAGCGATACTGGCCGTACCACGGGCCGATGCCGTGGTAGTAATCGATCTCGCCGTAGTGAATGTGGCCGAGGAACCCCTCGTCGAGAAGGGCCTTGATGGTGGTGAACTGGGAGATGAAGCGCACCTCGAAGCAAACGCAGGACCTGGTTCCGTTGGCCTCGAAGGCGGCCTTGATCGACTCGGCGTCACCGAGATTCAGGGTGATGGGTTTCTCGAGGATGACGTGCTTGCCGGCGTTGGCGGCGGCGATGGCCTGGTCCTTGTGCTGGGCGGGATAGGAGGTGATATCGACCACGTCGATGGAGTCGTCGGCGAGAAGGTCTGCGATCTCGTTGTAGACCTTGATCTCGCCTCCGTGGGTGGCGGAGAGTTCGGCGGGATCGAGATCGCGGGAAGAATAAACCGCGGTGACGTTTCCCTGCGTGGTGTTGTTGAGGGCTTCGATGTGGGCGGTGGCGGCCCAGCCGTATCCGATCACGCCGACGTTGTACGACTTGCTCATGGCCCCCAACCAAGCACAGAGGCCGCGTTCAGGACGAACTCTTTTTTGCGGGTCTCCGCGCTTTGTCGAGGAAGAGGAACCAGGCGGCGAGGGCCGGATAGAGAAGCAGCACCCAGAGGAGACTGAGGGCCGGCAGGCTGGTCCCGCCCGGCCACTTCGAGATGATTCCGAGACCTTGCCCATGGGCGAGCAGGAGCCAGGCGGTGGTGACGACGAGGGCCGTGCCGAGAAGGATCAGCACTCCGGTAAGCGCTGCAATGCGATCCCGCTTGGACCACAAGACGAGTGCAGTTGCAAAAATGAGGGCCGCGGCGAGGAGGGAGCCAATGGTACCCTCCAGCGGCCAGCCTGAAGCGAGGGGGGTCACCACCATCCAAGCGCTCGTGCCGAGGGCGCAGCCGAGCAGGCCGCCCAGGTTCCAATGGAAATACGATTTGGCTCTCTCCGGCATGATTTTCTACGGCGGGCATGATACCACCCCGGGGAGGAGAAGGAAGTGCAAAGCAGGTGCGGAATGCAGCCGGAAGTCCCGCAAAGCCGAGAACTCCGTCCTCCGGGGGTGGCGAAGAGGAGTGCAGTTCCCTTTCGCTCCGGCAAGATATTGTGGTGCGATGCGATCGGGACTGATTGAATGAAGTGGTCTTATGAGCGGGTCGTACCTGAATATTTGCGTTTCTTTGGCAGTGCTGTTTTCCGCGGTCGCGCCGGGCGAGGAGCCGGGCCCCGAATCCCCTCCCCGGGATCCTGCCGCCGGTCTCAAATCGATCCACGTGCCGGAGGGATTCGTGGTCGAATTGATGGCGTCCGAGCCCCTCGTGCTCGACCCGGTGGCCTTCGACTGGGACACGCGGGGCCGCTTGTGGGTGGTGGAGATGGCGGATTATCCGCTGGGACTGGATGGAAAGAACAAAGCGGGCGGGCGGGTTCGTGTCCTGGAGGATCGCGACAGGGACGGACGCTACGACCACGCCACCCTCTTTGCCGAGGGGTTGAATTTTCCCACTGGTGTCCTGACGTGGCGTGACGGGGCGATTGTGACGGCGG
>CAUZKZ010000357.1:0-5912 GCA_963580345.1 Verrucomicrobiia bacterium
GAAACAACTCCGGTCCAGAGCATGAATCCATAGATGAACACGGCCACCGCGATGATCGATGGACTCAGGATTATGATCGCTAGAACGTTGTCCCGCGACACATACCTTTTGAATCTGACCAGTGGTGACGAAACGGAGGCCGGCGGGGCGGCCGTGGGGCCACCCCGCTCTTCGACCTCAGTGCTTATTAGCAGACCCCTGCGTCAACGCAGTCCGTGTGCAGCGTCTTCTGGGTATCCTCGACATCCAGCTCAGCCGCAAACACGTTCAGGGTGTTGACAAAAGCCGTGATCCAGCTCTGGCGAGCCGCGAACCCGTGCACGATGCTCTGCACCACCGTGTTGGTTTTCCAATCTTCAATCGCTTCTTTTTGGTACGTGTTGAAGTAGCTCAGATTCATATCGGTTCGCACCGGAATTGAACCCTTGAAGTGATTGAACTGGTTCTGTCCGTCCGAGGAGCCGCAAACTCGGCACCATTCCAGCGCGGCTTCGCGGTTGTTCGCGCCGTTCGGGACGACGAAGGCGTCCGAAAGGGCCATGTAAATGCCCTTCGTGCCCGGCGTCGGTGCCCAGCCGTACTGACCGTCGTAACCTTTGCCGCGGTAGAAGCCTTCTGCCCAGTCACCATTGATGGTGGTTGCAGCTTCGCCGTTCAGGGCCATTTCGAACGCGGCGGCCGGCTCGACGCTGAGGTAATCCTCGTTGGAGAAATCCGTGATGAGCGTCTTCATGATGTCCAGCGACGCGGTGACCTCCGGGCCGTCCCACGGGGTATCGCCGGAGAACAGACCGCCGTAGGCGGCCGGGTCCAGTTGCGACGCCAGGATGTCCTCGAACACGTGGCCGGTGTAGAACGGAACGCTCTCACCCAAGCCAAATGGTGTTCGGCCGGCAGCCTTGATGTCCGCCATGACGTTGAACGCGGTGTCCCAAGAGTCCCACGTTGTGGGGTCGGGGAACCCGCCGTCTCTGAAGAACGCCTTGTCAAACCAGACTACGTTGCCACGGTGAATGTTCACCGGCACGGCCCAAACGCTACCTTCATATAGGGAGGCAGCGACAAAACTCTCCGGGAAGACGTCCCAGAGTCCCTCTTCGTCCCAGAGACCGTCGAGGTTCTCGACGCGGTCGGACACTACGTGCTCGTCGGTGAGCTCGTGGCCCCAGTGAATCTGGAAAGAATCGGGTGGCTGGCCCGCGAGCATGCGGGTCTGCAAGACGGCCTTGGCGTTACCGCCGGGGCCCGCGCCACCGGCAATGGCGGCGTTAATGATGTTGACGCCCGGTAATCGCGATTGGAAGACCTGGAACAGAGCGTTCAGACCCTCAACCTCTCCTGCGTTGGTCCACCAAGAGAAGACCTCGAAGTCACCAGCATCGGCCATAACTTCGACTTCCTTGACAACCTCGACCTCTTTGATGACTTCAACGGGCACTTCGACGCGCTCGACGACTGTCTCACCACAGGCGGCCAGCGCTAGAACCGACGCGCTGCCTATTAGTCCCGTTCCAATAATCGACCTTCGACTCAAACCCTTGCGTAAGCTCACTGGTCAGCCTCTCCTTTTTCACTCAATATTGCTCCGGCCATCTCGCGACGAGCCCACAGCGTTCATCCCGCGCCAAAAAACAACGCGTGACTTGACAGTACACGGTCGGCCCGTGTATGACAACTCACTGGGCACTCGAATGAACTCACAAAGGGTCATATTTAGATTACGAATTCCACCGTCGCCGGCCCGATCCGCGCACTCTATCGTCGCGGTTTGCGCGCCGCCACAAAGGCGGCATCGCAGGCCTGTCGGACGTAGACCCGCGCGCACCGTTTTCACGTTTTCAGCTAAAGAGGCCGTTCACGACGATGTCCCGCGGCCACTGGCCCTGCAAAACGGAAACCGCGTTTTGAGCGGCCATCAGCAGCATCCGATGCATCGATTCGTGGGAAACTCCGGCCATGTGATTGGATATCAGCACACTGTCTAGCCCCACCAACGGGGATTCGCGGGGAGGCTCCTGTACGAACACGTCCAACCCCGCACCCGCGATCTCCCGCTCAACTAGTGCCGAGTACAAGGCATCTTCGTCTATCAAGCCGCCTCGTGCGGTATTGACTAGGTAGGCAGTGTTTTTCATCATTGCAAGACGTTCCGCATTGATCGCGCAGCGCGTGTCCGGGCCGAGTGGCAGATGCAGCGACACAAAATCGGATTCACGACAGAGCGTGTCGAGATCTTCGCAGTTAATGTCGTAACTGGCCACGAATTCCGCATCTGGATACGCCTCGAACGCCAGAATTCGCATCCCGAATCCGCTGGCCTGCTGTACGAGCGTGCGTCCAATCCGCCCCAACCCAGCCACTCCCAAAGTCTTTCCTTGAAGATCGGTGCCCACGTTCGATACCCATTCCCCGGCCAGCGCCGCGTTATGTCCGCGCACTATTCCCTTGGACAGGGCCAGAATCAGCCCGAAGGCAAACTCGGCTACGGTGACGTGATTAGAGCCTGCCGCCACCACGACCGGAATCCCACGACTCCGGGCGGCCTCCAGGTCAACTCGGTCAAAACCAACTCCTATTCGTGATATCACCTGGAGTTCACTGGCCGCGGTTATCACTGCTTCGTCAAACATTTCCCCACCAAGTAGCGCGGCGTGCACTCCGTCCACAGTGTCGATGAGGGCCTCCGGTGTCGCCGCCTTGGAACCAAGTTTGCCGAAACCGGATTGGACCGTCAGCTCAACATCGGCCTCACTCAAGATTCTTCGCATCTCATCAATCTCGGAAGCCGGAGGCTCAAAGTAGATGACTGCTTTTTTCATGACTTTCCTCCGGCCTGATGGCGGTGCGGCCCGACTGACTCGCTAAGGAACGTAGATTGTGGCCAGATTGTTGGAACGGCGCAACCGGCCACGGCGAGGCTCAGGGCTGCCGTCAGGCGCTCCGCATCCGATCGCGAATCGCCCGCATCCCGATCCGCTTAATTCCGGCTTCATCCATCGCCCGCTCCATGGTTCCGTAGGAAAAGAGGCGATGCTCCTCGTGTCGCTGGAGCCAGTCGGGGGCGAAGGCTCGCAGTTCGTCGCTCCCTTCGGCGGCATGAAGGATGAAGTAAGTCAACCCTTCGGGGACCGACTTCAGACGATTTCGATGGTGGTGCTCGGCTGTGAACGGGTTGTACCAGGGGCTTTGCCCTTCGATGTAGTCGAAGATTGGAAATCCCCGGTTTTCCATTTCGTCCAAGCGGGCGTCGTAGTCCGGGCCCAGATTGATGCCGTGCTCGGCCAGAAGGCCGGGGGAGATTCCCCGCGTCATCAAGACCGGCAGGTTGTAGTCAATTCCAGTTTGAATGTATATCTCGAAGAATTTGGCGTCGACCAATGTACCCATGTGAGAGTCGATATGGGTTGCATCGACCCCGGCTTCCAAAACCGACTCGATCTGCGCCTTGAGCTCCCTAGCAACTTCGTCCGGATCGGCGTTCGCGATCGTCTCCCGGGTGGTTTGCCACAGCGTTCCGTCAGCCCGGCACAGGGACGGCACGTCGTCGCGAGCGGGACCCCAGCGAAAGTCGGGGAATTCGGAGTTCATGGTTAGATGGATGCCCAGATCGAGCTCTGGGCGCTTGCGAGCGATGGCCGCGATCTCCTCGAATCCAGGGCACGGCATCATGATGCTCGCACAGGTGGCGGCGCCGTCCAGCGCGCGTACACCGCCCACGTTTGCCGGATGGGACATACCAATATCATCGACGTGCACGACCGCCACACGATCCCCCGAACCGAACCCAAGCGCCTGCAACATATCCATGGGTAACCTCCCGTTCGGTCAAGCCGCCGATCTCCGACTTTAGCGAAAGTCGCGGTCCGTTGAAGCGTTAGGAAGCCAGTGGCATGCCGTAGGGTAGGTCCAGGCGGCCGGTCAGAAGTAGCGAATCCGCGTCCAGCCGGTGCAGGTTGATGACGGCATCGGGGTCCAGCCGGCCAGCGTAAACGAACGGCTCACCGGGCGCCGTCCACACCCAGTAAAGGGGTTCCAGGGTGGGAACGACGCTTGCCACCTGCAAGTCATCGCTGCGAGCGGAAACAATTTCAAGCGCTCCCGGAACGACAATGAATAAACCGCCATCTCCCGGGCCGGAAATGCTGACCGGCTGCCCGAGAGTCACCAGGGATGGCTGCACGGAAAGGCTGGCGGAACCCGGACCATCGACGGTGGTGGAGCCGCCCAGCGATTCGCCATATGCACCGAGGGCAACGACCATCACGATCGGCACCATCAGAACGAGCCCTAGCGCACCAGCTATTACGAGAGCCAGACGGGTACGCATCTAGGAGCACGCCGCCGGATGGCGGGAGCCGGCATGGGGTTCTACATTCCCGACGGCCACCCCACATCCTCCTGTCGCTCCACAAGATTCACTGCTCTCCTCGGGCCGATGCCGAATCGTCAAACGATCCGTGGAAGCTGCGGGAAAGCGTCAACCGATCCTACGCAAGGTCTCGGTCCGTAGACGGTCGGGCGATGTACTCTACACCGGTTTATGATGTCTTCCGGCGATCAACGGACCGGCCGGATACATCAGTGCGCGAACTCGGGAGGAACACTCAATGGACGTCGAACTGTTGGTGGATGCCAGAGCCATCACGGGCGAAGGCCCGGTGTGGGATGAACGGGACGATTGCCTTTACTGGGTCGACATCATGGGCAGTCAGGTACACCACTTCGATCCGGCGTCGGGCAAGGACACGATCACCGAGACCGGAAAACACACCGGGGCAGTCATCCCCCGGGCATCCGGCGGCTTCATCTTGGCGACCGTCGACGGATTCGACTTTATCCACGCTGATGGGCAGATCAGCCACCTCTTGGACGTGGGCGCCGGCGATCCGGACGCGCGTATGAACGACGCCAAATGCGACAGCAACGGCCGTCTGTTCGCCGGAACCATGCGGTACGACTACGCCAAAGGCGGCGGGGCCTTGTATCGGCTGGACCCCGATGGTTCGGTGCGGGCGGTGGTCGAGAAGGTAACGGTGTCGAACGGGACGGACTGGAACCTTGCCAACGACACGATGTACTACGTAGACAGCCTGACCGGGCGGATCGATGCGTTCGACTACGACCCGGAGACAGGGGATATCAGAAGCCGGCGAAAACTGGTGGAGATTGCGGAGAATTTAGGCGCGCCGGACGGACTCACCGTGGACGCCGAGGGTTTCATCTGGGTCGCGATCTTCGGCGCGAGCCGGGTGCAGCGCTACTCACCACAGGGAAAATTGGACGGCGAAATTATGCTGCCCGCCTCACAGATCACCAGCATGGCGTTCGGCGGAGAAGATTACCGGGACCTGTACATCACCAGCGCGACCGAAGGATTTGAGGATGCGGATTTCGAGCGGGAGCCGGCCGGCGGCGCCTTGTTTCGCGCTCGGCCCGGCGTTTCCGGACGCGCGCCCGGTGTTTACGGAGGATGACGAGACGGCCGTTCTGATCCCGGCTTCGTGGACCGGCTAATGCGGCTGGTGCGGGCCCTGCGACCGTCGCGGCTGGCGACCTATACCTTGCTCACGGCCGCCTTGATCTACTTCTCACTACCCTTTTACCTGATGGTCGTCAACGGGCTCAAGCCGTTCCGGGACTTTTCGTCACTTGATATCTGGAGCGTCCGGCTCAGCGGTCAATCTCTTGGGGCGTTCCAGGCAGCGTGGTCGTTCCTGAGTCCGGCGTTCTGGAACAGCGTGCGGGTGGTGGCGCCGGCAACCGCAGTAGTGACCCTGCTCGGGGCGTTGAACGGATACGTGTTGTCCCACTGGCGCTTTCGGCATTCCAACCTGGTGTTTCTCCTGATCATGTTCGGCATGTTCCTCCCTGAACAGGCCGTGTTGATCCCGCTGGTGCTCACTTTGCGAACC
>CAUZKZ010000358.1:0-5892 GCA_963580345.1 Verrucomicrobiia bacterium
AGAGTTCGCTGATAAGCTTGTCGGTCAGGTTTCTGTTTCGCTCGTCATCGAGGTTTTCCCCGATGATTTTGCCTGCCAGGGTGATGGCCATCTCCGCGCTGTCCCGCTTGAGAGAAGCCTCGGCCTTGTCCCGAATGGTTTTGATTTCCCGCTGTGCATTCTCAAGCACGATCTGCGCATCATCCTTAGCCTTCCGCTCGATCACCCGCGCGGCCTCTGTCGCGGCTGCTCTGGACTGCATGACCACGTCCTTGGCCTTGGCATCGGCTTCCGCCAGCATGCCTTCCTGCGTCGATTTAATCTCTTCGAGAGTACGCTTGATTTCATCCGCCTCATCCACCGACTTGCGGATGGACTCCTCTCGCCGGTCCAGCGCGGCCAGGATCGGTTTAAAGGCTTTTTTATAGAGAATGAAGGACAGGATCCCGAATGCAGCCCAGGTCCAGATCATCATCGAGACCGACACTTCCATCATGCCGGGCTCGGCGTGCGCATCTCCGTGCGCTGCGCCATCCACTTCAATGGTTTCCTGGATTTCGTTTTCCGCGGCCATCAGACGGTCGGCTCCTACGTAGGCGGCTACAAGGACATGAAGCACAGGACGGCGCAAAACAGCGCCACACCCTCTACCAGGGCGGCTGCGATCAACATATTGACCTGGATTTTAGCCGTTGCTTCCGGTTGCCTCGCGATTCCTTCCATCGCGCCCTTTCCGATGAGGCCGATACCGAGGCCGGCGCCGATCGTTACGAGGCCGGCGCCAATCGTTGCCAGCGTACCAGTTAAACCTGTCATTGTCTTGGTCCTTTCATTTTGGGTGTATTCTCTCGATCCGACGAAACTGACCGAGAGGTCTCTACTGTCTCTGACCGTGAAAAAGGAGGAGACGTGTACATCAATTCAGGCGCGATGTCAACTTCATCTTCATGCTAGTGGGCGGGATGGTACATCATGCCGATGAACACAGCGGAAAGGAGGGTGAAAATATAGGCCTGGAGAACGGCCACGAGGACCTCCAGAAGGTAGGTGCCCATCGCCAGCACCATGAACGGCATCCCGCCGAGACCATAGGTCACGACCAGTCCCAGCAGGGCGGAAATCGCGATGTGGCCCCCGAGCATGTTGGCGAATAGACGGATCGTCAAAGCCCCGGCCTTGATGAACATGCCGACGAACTCGAGCGGTACGATGATCAGCAGCAGCGGCCAGGGAACTCCCGCGGGAATAAATGCCTTCATGAAGCCGACGATACCGTTCTTATAGATTGTGCCGAACACCATGAACGCCAGAGTGATGGCAGCAAGCGATCCGGTGACATTGATATTGCTGGTTGCGGTGGCAAAGAGGGGAATCAGCCCCATCACGTTCAGGGTGAGAATGAAAAAGAAGAATGTGATGAACAAGGGCGCCATCTTCCTGCCGTCCTCCTCGCCGAGGAACTGGATCGAGATATCGTCCCGCATGTAGACCACGAAGGCCTCCAGGGCGTTGGTCATTCCAGTCGGTACTTTCGCCCCCCTGTCGTAGCGGACGACAAACAATTGGTAGAGGATCACCGAACCGAAGATCAGCATGAGGGCATGGATCGGGAGGAAGCGTGGCAGGGGAATGTTCACCCCGGGCAGCGGTCCCCAGTGATAGCCGTTGGTCACGTGCCCCATGACGAATTTTTCCACCGCGATGGATCGATGGGCAGGGTCTCCAATCTCGTAGAGCGTCCCGGCAGCCAGAAGGACAATCGCCACGATCACCCAAATCGTCGATTTTGATATTTTCAATGTAAGTCTTCTTTCACATTTCTGAGGGTGAGATGCGCGATCTCACAGAACAGAAAACAAAAATAGCCGATCAGGGTAGCGACCACGAACGGATACCGATTCTCCATCCCGGAAAACTGGGCCAGGAAAATCACGGCCAGTAAAGCTACAATCCGGAGGACGTTCATGACAAGTCCCCATCGCAAAAAAATGGTGATATCGCGGCCAATGGCTTTCCGGTTGAACCAGGCGAACAGGAAGCCGTGCGCCGCGGCCACCAGCCAGGCCAGAATCAGGGGTCTCGGGAGCAGATCACCGTAGCCGGCCCAGGTCACCGCGGTGCTGCCGGCGATGGTGAGCCCCAGCCCCAGAAAAAAGAACCCGGCGGCGGCGCCGGGAGGGCGGGAGGAGGATCCGATCGGCCCCCGCTCTTCGTGCGTACTCTGGACTTCGCCGGACACGATTTACAGTACCTCAATTGACATCAAATGCCCGTTTTCCACGGGGCGGCCGCAAAGTTGCCTCCTGCCGGGAGGAGCCGGCCGCTGATCGGCCGACGATCGGAAATGTCGAATATCGAATTTTCAATATTGAATGTCGAAGGATTTGGAGTATTCATTGACGGCCGTTCTTGTCGCCGATCGGAAGTCTAGGCGACTTCCGCTACATGGGATTCCGGAATTCTCCTTCATTTTTCCTCGTTTTCCTTCTCGTCCTGCATGGAGATTTGCCGGACGAGCTTCCACAGCTCGTAGCCCCCGTAGCCCAGTCCCAGGAACATCCCCGCCAGGGTCCAGCCGCCGTCTCCACCTCTCTTTTTATCGATGTAATAGCCGATCATGGTGAAGACGAACATCCCGGCGGCAAATGTGTAGCCGAAGGCAACCGCCTGATATTTTCGGCTTGGTTCCGAAGGTTTTTTGTTGTGCTCGGGCTCGCTCGTCACTGGAGAATTGCAACCTTCCCCTCGGCATCAGAAAAAGTAATAGAAGACCAGGATGGCCAGCAGCAGAACCGCGACGCGGAGTGCCATGCTGCCGGTGGATTGGGAGGACGAAAGTGCGCCCTGTGGGCCCAGATAGCGGGACAACTCGTTGATGAGCGTGGCGATCTGGGACTGGACACCGCGCTCCAGTGAACCGTGAACCCTTCCGACCGCACGAGCCATGCGAGTGTACAGGTTCGGTGCCAGTCGACGGTACAGCCACTCCACGTCCAGGTTGACCGACCGCTGTTCGGGCGGGTAGATGCCCGATAGCATCAGCCACGTGAACGCCAGCGCGGAGAAGAGCAGAAGCTGGAGCTGGGTCACCACGTGCGGGGCCGTGTAGGGGTGGTAGGCCTCCGTCACTTCGGGAAGCATGTTGTAGAGTGGGCCGGGAAAGCACCCGATCAGGATACACAGCGCCGCGGTGACGATCATGGCCAGGACCATGTGGAGTGGTGCTTCCGGGCAGCGGATGCCACGGTCCTTGGCGAAAAACGAGAAATACGGAATCTTGATGCCCGAGTGCTCCATGACCCCGGCGGACGCCACCAGCAGGAGCAGCCAGGCCAGGAAATGGTGCTGTTCAGCCACCGCCGACATCGTGAGGGATTTGCTGATGAAACCGCTGAAGAGCGGAAGCGCCGAGATCGAGGCGGCCCCGATAATACAGCAGACGGCGGTGATCGGCATCGACTTGTAGAGCCCGCCGAGTTCCGAGGCCTTGATGGTGCCGGTCCGGTAGAGGACCGCTCCCATCGACATGAAAAGCAGGCTCTTGTAAAGGATGTGGCAGAAGGCATGCGACACGGCTCCGTTCAAGGCCAGCGGGGTGCCGATGCCGATGCCCACCACCATGAATCCGAGCTGGTTGTTCAGGCTGTAGGCGAGCACCTTGCGGAGATCGTTTTCGATCACCGCGAAGAAAATAGGGAATAGCGTCATGGTCACGCCGATCGCAATCAGAATTTCCGTGCCGGGGAATCCCCGCGCCAGCGCGTACACCGCCAGCTTGGTGGTGAAAACGCTCAGGTAGACGGTCCCGGTGACGGTCCCTTCCGGGTAGGCATCCTGGAGCCAGTTATGAAGGAGCGGAAATGCGCACTTGATCCCGAAGGCCAGGAAAATCAAAGCGGTGCCGGGATCGTCCAGCGGACCGAAGTGGTTGAACGCCAGGGAGCCGGTCTCGCTCAGGCGGAACAGGATACCGGAAAGCAACAAGACGCCCGAGCCCACCTGGATGATCAGGTAACGCATGCCGGTCCGGTAGGACCGCTCCGTGCCGCGGGCCCAGATGAGGAAGACCGAGGCGATCGCGGTAAGTTCCCAGTAGACGAACAGAGTCACCAGGTCGCCGGCGAACACGGCGCCGATCGCGCTGCCCGCGTACATCGTGGCGGCGGTCTGCTGGAGGCGTTGCCTCAGATGAAGCGCATAGACCGCGGCCAGGAAGGCCGCAAGATAGAAGATCAGCCCGAAGATCCGGCTCAGGGCATCGATGCGAACCGGCATGAGCTCGTAGTTGAAGAGTTGGAGCGTCTGAATGGTGCCCTCGGGCATGCTCCAGAAATGGAAAAATCCCAGTACCGGGAGGGCGAGCGTCCACCACGCGGCCAGCCGGCCTCGCAGGAAGGGAATCAGCAGGGCGCCCAGGATCATGATGCCGCCGGGTGGGAGGCTATCGATCATAGTAGTCCTCCTCCCGCTTCACGAGCTTCCGAAACTGCTTTCCGAGCAGCACGATCACCACGAACGCGACGAACCCGAACCCGGCGTAAAACCCGGGGATCTTTTCGATGTTGAAGTGGGGATGCTCATGAAGGAGCGCATACAGAACGACATCGGCCACCAGCAGCAGGGCGCACGCCGCGTACAAGGCGTATAACACGATCCGCACGTGTTTCGGATCGTCGAACCAGCCGCTCTTATCGGCTCCGATGTATTTACCTTCGTTGTCCATTCTCGACTACAAGCCGGCGATCGGCTTCAATAGGTTGAAGATTTTCTCGGCGTGGAAAAAAAGAAGTACGCTGACCACGGCGGTGATGCAGAGAGGCACGACACAGAGCGCCGGCGCTTCCCCGTGCGACGTTTCCTGGGAGCGGAAGAAAAATCCCCGTATTGGAATCGGGAGCAGGTACGCAATGTTCAATAGGGAACTGACCATGAGGACGGCGACCAGGATTGCGTGGCCCGAGTCGACGGAGCCAAGCGCCAGGTACCATTTGCTCCACGAACCTCCCAGCGGCGGCAGGCCGATGATGCTCAGGGACGCCACGCCGAAAGCGGCGAACGTGAACGGCATGGTGCGTCCCAGGCCGTCGAGTTGGCTGACCAGCGTCTTGTGGGCGGTCACATAGATCGCACCGGCGCAGAAGAAGAGGGTGATCTTGCCGAAGGCATGCATCACGATGTGCATCCCGCCCCCGACGATCCCCAATCCGCTGGCCAGCATTGCCCCCAGGACGATGTAGGAGAGCTGGCTGATCGTGGAGTAGGCGAGCCGCGCTTTCAAATTGTCCTTCGCCAGGGCCACCATGGAAGCCGCGACGATGGTGAACCCGGCGACGTACATCGGGATCAGACCCGCGCCGCTGTCCTTCAGCAGGTCGACGCCGAATACGTAGACCGCGATCTTCAAGACGCTGAAAACACCCGCCTTGACCACCGCCACGGCATGGAGAAGGGCACTGACCGGTGTCGGGGCCACCATGGCAGCCGGAAGCCAGCGGTGAAACGGCATCAAGGCCGCCTTCCCGATACCGAAAGCGTAGAGCAACATCAGGGCACAGATGGCGGTGTCCGATGCGGTGCCGGACAGGATGCCGCCGTCCCTGAACTCGAGAGTTCCCGCCAGGGCGTAGGTGGCGATGATGGCAAACAGGAGGAACCCGATGGAGGTGCTCAGCAGAATGCCCAGGTACACCCGGCCGGCTTTGCGCGCGTCGTCGGTACCGTGGTGGGTCACAAGGGGATAGGTGGATAGCGTCAACATTTCGTAAAAGACGAAGAGGGTGATCAGGTTGCCGGCGGTGGCGACGCCCATGGCCGCCCCAATGGCGATCGCGAAGCAAGTGAAGAAACGGGTCTGATGGCCTTCCTTGTGGGCCCGCATGTAGCCGAAGGAGTAAAAGCTGGTCACGATCCAGA
>CAUZKZ010000359.1:0-5884 GCA_963580345.1 Verrucomicrobiia bacterium
GTCGCTTGGGGATATCGGGAACCGGTCGTATTCGGCGAAAACTCGAACCCACAATTTCCAAATAAACTTCAGATGACAAATCTCAGGAACCAAAGGTCGTGGCCAACTGAGAGGTTTCCGCTTGGGTTTTGGGGCCTGGAGGTTGAGGTTTATTTGGAGCTTGGTTCGTCGAGTTTTCGCCGCCCACCAGTTGTTCGCGATGAGACTCCAAACCGTCACTCCTTTCACGCACAAGCTGGGAGCTGGTTTGGAGCGTGCATATCGGTGCGACGTCGCATTGGGAATTCTGGAACCGGTCGTATTCGGCGAAAACTCGAACCCACAATTTCCAGATAAACTTCAGATGACAAATCTCAGGAACCAAAGGTCGCGGCTCACTGAGAGGTTTCCGCTTGGGTTTTGGGGCCTGGGGTTTGAGGTTTATTTGGAAATTGGTTCGTCGAGTTTTCGCCGCCCACTGGTTGTTCGCGACGAGCCCACAAACCGTCCGCACCTCCTCACCGCTCCTTCCCAAACCGTCAGGCCAGGACACCCTTCACCACTTTCCCGTGCACATCGGTCAGCCGGAAATGCCTTCCCTGGTAGCGGAAGGTGAGGCGTTCGTGGTCGATGCCGAGGAGGTGGAGGATGGTGGCGTTAAAGTCGTGCATGTGGACGGGGTCCTTTGCGACCCCGTATCCGAGGTCGTCGGTCTGGCCGTAGACGTGGCCGCCCTTTGTCCCGCCGCCCGCCATCCAGACCGTATAAGCTTCCTTGTGGTGATCGCGGCCGGCCTTCTTGAGATCCTTGCCTCCCTGTGCCATGGGAGTGCGGCCGAATTCGGCACTCCAGACCACGAGGGTATCCTCTAACAGACCGCGTTCCTTGAGATCGCGGACGAGGGCCGCGATAGGCTTGTCGACCTGTTGGGTCTTGTTGGGGAGACTGTTGAAGACGCCGCCGTGGTGATCCCAGCCCTGGTCGAAGAGTTGCACGAAGCGCACCCCGCGTTCCACCAGGCGACGGGCCAGGAGGCAGTTGTTGGCGAAGCTGGTCTTGCCCGGCTGGGTCCCGTACATCTCGTGGATGCGTTTGGGCTCGGCGGCGATGTCCATGAGGTCCGGCACGCTGGTCTGCATGCGGTAGGCCATCTCGTATTGGTTGATGCGGGTCGCGATCTCGGGGTCGCCCACGTCGTTGAGGGCGAGCTGATTGAGGTCATTTACGGCTTCGATCACCTGTTTGCGCTCCGGGCCGGTGACGCCTTTCGGGTTGGAGAGGAAGAGGACGGGATCGCCCTGGGAGCGGAACTCGATGCCCTGGTGGACGGTGGGCAGAAAGCCGCTGCCCCAGGCGCTGTTGCCGGCCCCGAGGACTTCGCCGGTGACGAGAACCACGAAGCCCGGGAGGTTGGTGTTCTCGCTGCCCAGTCCGTAGCTCACCCACGAGCCGACGCTGGGCCGGCCGAAACGCTCGAAGCCGGTGAGGGCGAACATCTGGGCCGGGGCGTGGTTGAATTGCTCGGTGTGGAGGGTCTTGATGAAGCAGAGCTCATCCGCCACGCCCTGCAGGTGGGGAAGAAGGTTGGAGATCTCGACCCCGGATTCTCCGCACTTCTTGAAGGCGAACTTCTCGTCCTTGGGCGTGCCCAAGAGGTTCGGCTGCTCGCGGATAAAGGCGAGTTGCTTGAGATCGAAGAACTCGTCGGGACAGAGCTGCCCGTGACGTTTTTGCAGCTCCGGTTTGAAATCGAAAAGGTCGAGGTGCGATGGTGCACCGACGAGGTGAATGTAGATCACGCGCTTCGCCTTCGGAGCGTGGTGGAGGCCGAGCCTGGCGAGGGGAGCACCGGTGGCGGCGGCCCCGTCCTGGTTCATGAGCATCGCAAGCGCCGCCCCGCCAAAACCGAAGCCGCTCTTCTGGAGGAAGAGGCGGCGGGTGGGGGTCTGGATTTGATCCGGGGGCATGGGAGGCGGGAGGAAGTGTTCAGTATTCAGTGGTCAGTGGTCAGTGGTCAGACGGGCGCAGGCGCGGTCAGAATACTGAATACTGAACACTAATTCTTCGTCATGGTCTCATCGAGATTCATGAGCACATTGGCGAGGTAGAGCCACGCCGCGAGTTCCGGTTTATTCGCGTGGTTCGGCTTGTAAACGAATTTGGGATTCCCGAGGAGTTCCTCCGCGGCCTTGGGGTCGCTACCGAAGTGGGAGAGGCGGTCCTGGAGGAGAGTGTCGAGGACTCCCTTTTCTGGGGCGGTGGGCCGGCGGGCCAGGACGAGGCGGAAGGCGTGGTCGAGGCGGGCTTCCGGTAACGGGGCCTCGGCCAGGATGCGGTCCGCGAGAGCGAGCGCCATCTCGACGTAGGCCGGGTCGTTCAGCAGGGTGAGGGCCTGCAGCGGAGTGTTGGTACGCGCGCGTTTGACGGTGCAGGCGGCGCGGTCGGGCGCATCGAAGTTGACCATGCTGGGGTAAGGGGCGGCCCGGCGGTAGACGATGTAGATTCCGCGCCGCCAGCGGTTCTCGTCCTTCTGCTCGACCCACTTCGGCTCGTTGCGCCCGGCCTGGTGCCAGAGCCCGGGCGGCTGGTAGGGCATGACGGGCTGGCCGTGCATCCTGGTGGAGAGCAGACCGGAAAGGGCCAGGGCATTGTCGCGCAGGCGCTCGGCCTCCATCCGGAACCGCGGGGCGCGCGCCAGGAGAAGATTGCGCGGGTCCCGCTCCAACAGGTGCGGCGTCATACGGGAGGACTGGCGGTAGGCAGTCGACTGCACGACGGTCTTGAGCACGTGTTTCATGTCCCAGCCGGACTCCATGAATTCGACCGCGAGCCAGTCCAGCAGTTCCGGATGAGTGGGCGGCTCGGCCTGGGTGCCGAAGTCCTCCTGAGTGGCCACGATGCCGTGGCCAAAGAGTTCGGCCCACCAGCGGTTGACGGCGACGCGGGCCGTGAGGGGATTGTCGCGGCGCACCAGCCAGCGGGCCAGGTCGAGACGGTTGGGGGGAGTTTCACGGTTAAGGTTCAGAGTTTCAAGTTGGGGGAGGAGGGCCGGCGTGTCGGGTCGGACTTCCGCGCCGGGGGCGAGGAAGTTGCCGCGCTGGAGAATGTGTGTCTTGCGGGGCTTGTCGAGTTCGACCATGACGAGGGTCTTGTCGGGCGTGATCTTGATCCGTTCCTTTTTGAGATGTGCTATCGCGGTGTCGAGCTTCGCAATCTCCGGCCTGCCCTTGCGGAAATGAGCTTCGAGTTTTTGGCGCTGCTTTTCATTTCTCTTGTCGCACGGCTCTTTCAGGATCGCCACGATCTCGGCGGGGAGAGAGGTAATGCCCGCGGGGTCGGAGCGGGCGGAGAGGCGGAGGTTGCCGATCACGCGGCTCTGCCCCGAATTCTGTTCGAGAGTGAAGACGAGGGTGGCGTCCGCCGGGTCCGCGAGAGTCTCTAGCAGTGCGAAGGTGGCCCAGTGAGGTTTGCCGAATTGCGGATTGATTCCCCAGCCGGTCTTGAGATTTCCGTCGATGGCGTGGGACACCTCCCCGTTCTTTTGCGAGAAGTCCGCCCTGGCCAGGTGCAGGGCGATGGGGTGGTCGGCTCCGTCCTTGCGCACCACGGCCTTGAATTCCTGCAGGATGAAATTGGTGCTTTCGGGATCGCCGCGGCCGGGTCCCTTGCCGGGCAGCTCGGGGTGGGTGAGCGCCTCTAGCCGGACGGTGGTCACGTTTTTCAGCCCGGTGCGCGTCTCGATCGTGTAGGTCGAGATGTCGGGAACCTTGCCGGTGAGAAGGACCGAGCCATCGTCGAGAATGCGATGGTCTTCTCCGCCGGAGGACCTGAATTGCGCGACCTCCAGGGTCTGCCATGGCGGTGGGGTGGCCAGCGACTCCACGAGGTGGCGTTCCCACGCGGCGAACCCGGAATCCGGGTCGGCCAGGAGTTGGTCGCGCCGGGTGCGGGCGGCTTCCCATTCCCGGTCGAACCGGTCCGCCATCGCGAGCTGCTCCGGCGCGAGCGGGAGATCGAGATAGGGCCCCACGAAGTCGTGGGAGACGTCGGTCTTGCCACTCGGGAGTTGGACTTCGAGCGGGGTGTTGTTGAAGAAGGTGAAGAGCGCGTAGTAGTCCTTCCTCGAGAAAGGATCGTACTTGTGGTCGTGGCACTGCGCGCACTCGATCGTGACGCCCAGCCAGACCGTGCCGGTGGTGTTGACGCGGTCAATGACCTGATTGACGCGGTTCCCTTCCGGGCTGACTCCCGCTTCCACATTACAGGTCACGGTGCGGTGAAAGCCGGTGGCGATCTTTTGCTCGATGGCGGCATTCGGGAGCAGGTCTCCGGCCAGTTGCTCGATGGTGAACCGGTCGTACGGCATGTTGGCGTTGAGGGCATCGATCACCCAGTCGCGGTAGGCCCAGGAGGGGCGCAGCTGGTCGGCCTGGAAGCCGTTGGAATCGGCGTAGCGGGCCAGGTCGAGCCACGGGCGGGCCCAGCGTTCGCCGAAGCGGGGGGAGGCGAGGAGGCGGTCGACGATCGTCGAGAGGCACAATTCAGGATCCGCGATCCACGAGGCTTCGAAGGCCGCGACCTCTTCGGGAGTGGGAGGAAGACCAATCAGATCGAGAGACAAGCGGCGGAGGAGGGTGGCGGGCGGAGCGGGTTCTGAGAAGGTGAGGGCTTCCTCCTCGAGACGGTGAAGGAGAAAGGCATCGACGGGATTGGCGACCTTGTCGGGCGCCTTCACGTCGGGAGGGTCGGGCCGCTGTGGGGCCTGCCAGGCCCAGTGCTCTTCGTACTTTGCACCGGAGGCGATCCACTCTCGAAGAAGCCCTTTTTGCTTTTCTGTCAGAGCGCGCTTCGACTCGGGCGGCGGCATGAGTTCATCGGGGTCGGTCTCGAAGATGCGGCGCACCACTTCGCTCGCGCCGGGTTCGCCCGGAACGATGGGATCGGACAGTTCGCCGCCCTCCGTGGCGCCCTGGAAGGTATCGAGGCGCAGGCTGGATTTGCGGGCCTTCTTGTCGGGACCGTGACAGTGGAAGCAGTTCTCGGAAAGGATAGGACGGATGTCGCGATTGAAGTCGGGCGCCTCGGCAGGGGCGAGGACTGGAATCGACAACGCGCCCATGCACAAACCGGCGACGTGGCACCGCAGGGGACGCAGAGGCTTCGGAGATTTTCCAGGGGGCCGCATTCGCTTCCTTATATTGCCTGCGCACAGGTTCCGCAAGCGGTGAAGCGCGCTTCGCCTATTTGGAATCCTTCAACTCCCGAACCCGGATATTGCGATAGCGCACCGGGTTGCCGTGGTCCTGGAGCTTGAGGTTCCACTTGTCGTTCTTAAAGGAATTCGTTACCTCACACGGACCGGACTGGGACCGGCGCGGACCGCGAGCGAACCGCCTCGCGCTATTTCCCGTGCAACGTTGTCGGGGAGGTATTCGAGTGTAACGGTCACTGGTGTGCCGACTCGGACGCGGCGGTAGAGGTCGATGATATCCCGCGACTTCATCCGGATGCAACCGTAGCTGGCGGGAGTCCCGATCCGCCACTCTTCCGGCGTGCCGTGGATATAAATGTAGCGGCGGTAGGCATTGCGGTTTTGATACTCGGTTCCCTTTAACCAGAGAATCCGCGTCACGATCGGATCGCGGCCCGGTGCATTCGGCCGCAGGATCTCTCCGGTGCGGCGGCGGCTTTTGAAGACGGCCCCGTTCGGCGCCCCTCCACCGATCTTGCGCGCGATTTTCATCGTTCCCAGGGGGGTGCCCTTGCTCCCCGGGCGATCCCCGAGGGCAAACTTAGGAGACTGTTGAATTACCCCCTTTTCAGGAGATCAGAGCGTTGGAATCTGCGGTTGCGAATTGAAGCGAGACTTGGCGAGTTCGGTTGATTTGGAGCGGCGCTTTCGCAA
>CAUZKZ010000360.1:0-5879 GCA_963580345.1 Verrucomicrobiia bacterium
GTTCATGACGACGATCGATGAGTTTATCGATTCGCTCGCTGGGGAGAACCGCCCATACTTGCAGAGCTTGGTGACAGAGAATTTCCAGACCTTTGAGATTCCGAAATCCTAATGCCGAGAAGTATAATTCTCGGGTTTGCCGGGAATGTACATGGTCCCACCGGGGGCCCGGAAGGGGGGTGATCGAAACTCGCGGGTAACCAGCGCTTTATAGATCACCGCAAAATTGAAGTCGGTCGTCTCGGGGACCGGCGTGCCCGCCAGCGAGAAGGCAAGGAAACCCTGCATTTGAAGGTGTGCCATGGAGACCATGTAATCGTTGTGTACAATATCGTGATTCTTGAGAAGGCCGTCCTCCATGATGTTGAAACCCTTCAGCCAGGCCTGCGGGGTCTTGCCGTCGAGCGTCAAATTCGTGCGAGACATATCCGATCGTCGAGAATGGGCGCTGATCATGAGCTGGCTGCAAGCTTCTTTCCATCGTCTTACCCGCTCATGCTTTGGCATCATGATTACCGCCTGTTGCAGGATCATGGACTCCCAGGAATGTTCTTCGGCCTTCGTATCCCCGCCTTTGCCATTCCAATATTCTATCGCGTAGTTTTCCGGGAGATACCGGTCTGCCTCGGATTCGATGATCCGACCAAGCATGGTCCGGGTTTCTCCATCGAGCTCGTCCCAGATCATCCAGGCCGCCCGGCCGAGCTGAGCGCTCCACAAGGAAGACTGCCAGTTGTGGCCCCAGATTCCGCCGTTGATGGTATGTCGGGACGCTACGCTCCTGATCATGTGGATCAGGCGCTGCATCAGTTCCTTTCTGGAAACGTTTGTCGCTTTTTCGTCGAAGAGACCTGTCTTGAGGATGGTGGCGAGACCGAGCGAAGCACTGGTGGCAGGACGAATGATTCCTTCTTCGTGCCTGAGCCCCTTCTGACTTGGCTCAATCTGAATGCTGTTTTTCTTCTTCAGGAACCACTCCGCGTTGAACTTCGCACTGCGCAGCAAGATTCTCCCACATAACTCCCTGGTTTCATTCGGTTTCAGGGTGCCATCAAAGTTCTCCCATTGGATCGGCTTAACCAGGGATGCAAGCTGTTGGTCTGCCACCTTTTCACCAGCAGAGGGGCAGAGGCTCAGGATCAGGCAGCATCCCATCCAGACGGGGAGGATTTTAGAGATCGTCATTTTTTCGTGGATTCAAATCTGACGATGCTCCGGCTCCCGGCGCTGCCCCTACTTGTTAAACCGGAAGTTGGTCAGGTCGTAGTCCTGCATGACGTAAGTCTTAATTTCGAGGCGCTGCTTGTCGGCGCGCTTCGCGAGCGTCTCGCCGCCGGCCTCGAGGAAGTCGTCATAGCCGATGATCTCGGCCCGGATGAAGCCTTTCTGGATGTCGGAGTGGATGGCGCCGCCCGCTTCCCACGCGGTGGTCCCGGCCAGGATCGGCCAGGCCCGGTTTTCGGATCCTCCGACCGTCAGGAAGGAGATCCAGCCGCTTTGCTTGAAGACGTTTACGAGCAGGGCGTCGGGGTCCGCGAGTTCTTCTTCGGTGGCAACCACCACCGGCTTGTTGGTGCTGAAGCCGTGGATCGCGAGGGCCTCCATGTCAGCGAGATCCAGGCCCGCCGTGAAGACGGTCTGGTCGTCCTCCAGCCGCGCTTTCAGCTTCAGAAGGCCGGCCTTCTCCTCCTCGGAGGGGTCGCGACCGAGCCGCGTCTCGATGAATTCCAGGTCCTGGAAAATCAGTTCGAGGATGCCGTCCTCGTTCGTCACGACGCAATCGGCGTCGACCAGGTCATCGTTACCGACGACGTCCACCTGGGCATACGCCTTCTTCTTGGCCTCCACGAGCTTGTGGGTCTCATCCAGGCGCGGATCCTTGATATTGTGTATCCCGCACGGGAGCGACGAGAGACCAAAAGCGCAGACTTTCACGCGGCGTCACTAAGCGGTACCGCCCGGGCGGTCAAGGTCGGAGACCTGCACCCCCCGCGGTCGATCAGGGCGCGTTGAAATAGATCTTGGGGTTCTTCGTCTGGAACTCGGGAAACACGAGAGGGAGGGCTCGCGCCATCATATCGGGGACCAAGACGCTGCAAATTCCATCAGCCTTCCCGCCTTTTGCCAAAGGGATTCCCCAGGTGAGGGACCCCCGGCTCGCGAAACAAATTGCCCGGACGAGGCCGCGGCTCTAGCGTTTTGGACGTGAAATTCCCCTCCACGACGATTTCGCCGGCCGCATTGGCGGCCCTCGTCCTGGCATGTCCTTCCCCGCTGGCGCGAGCCGCGGATACCGTCCTCCTCGACGCAGGCGCTCCGGCCACCGCCCTGATTCCGACCGCCGGTAACGAAGGGAACACACTGGCCCTCGCCGATTGGACCAAGGTCGCCGATCCGCCCAACCAGGCAAACTGGATCCCGGGGACGACCGCGGTCGGCTACGACGAGAACAACGAATACAATCTCAACCTCGATCTCGATGCGGTGATGAACGGCCAGAGCACGACTGCCTATATCCGCCTTCCGTTCTCCGTCGACCCGGCCACCCTGGACGCCCTGCAATCGTTGCGGCTGGAAATGAAGTTCGACGATGGGTTCATCGCCTACCTGAACGGGAGGGAAGTCGAGAGTGTGAATCCCCCCCTGACCGCTCCGAACTTCCAATCGGGAGCCGGCGAAAACCACGAGGCGGGCGCCCTGTTCGAATCCTTCGACATCACCGCCTTCGCCGGTCTGCTTCGGCCGGGCGACAACATGCTTGCGATCCACGGCTTGAACGATGGACTCGTCAGCAGCGATTTTCTCATCCTGCCCCGCCTGGTTGCCGACGACACGCCGCCACCGGTCATGCCGGATTGGCCCGACCTCCAACTGGGCTCGCCGGTCATCACAGGTGCGACGAGTCCGGTCGATATCGTGCACGCGGGCGATGGGACCGGACGATTGTTCATCGCGGAGCGTGCCGGCCGGGTGCGAATCTGGAACGGGAGCACGCTGCAGCTGTTCCTCGACATCAGTTCGCGGGTCCGCACCACCGATAACGGTGGCGACGAGCGCGGCTTGCTGGGCATCGCCTTTCCTCCCGGCTATGCGCAAACACAGCACTTCTACGTCTGCTATATCAGCAGCGTAGCGGGGAGGAGCGGCGATTCGGTCATCGCACGAATCGCGGTGAATCCGATCGACGCGAACGACGCCCTGGAAAACAGTGAGACAGACATCCTTGTCATCGACCAGCCGCAGCAAAATCACAACGGTGGCCAGATCCATTTCGGAATGGACGGTTTTCTTTACATCGGGATGGGCGACGGTGGCGGTGGCGGCGATAATGATTCCGGGCACGGAACGATCGGCAACGGCCAGGAGCCCGGGACCCTTCTCGGGAAGATGCTGCGCATCGACGTGGAGGGAACGCCGGATCCCGGTTTGCCTTACGCCATTCCGCCGGACAATCCCTTCGTGAACACCTTCGGCGTCCCGGACGAAATCTGGGCTTTCGGGCTGCGTAACCCCTGGCGTTGGTCGTTCGACCGCAAGACGGGCGACCTGTATATCGGCGACGTCGGACAAGGGACCCGCGAGGAAATCAGCTTCGCGCCGGCTTCAAGTCCCGGGGGCGAAAACTACCAGTGGAGACAGCTCGAAGGCTTTTTCACCCACAATGGATCCACGCCGCTCACCAATGGGGTCTCCACCAATCCGATTTTCGATTACCCCCGCGGTCTCGGAACCTCGATCACCGGCGGCTACGTCTATCGGGGCGGCGCCTATCCCCGCATGCAGGGCGTCTTTTTCTTCGGCGATTACAACTCCGGGCGCATCTGGGGGCTGCAGCGGGACGAGGTGGGCACATGGCACGACACCGAGTTCGTCGATACCGCCCTGCGCATTTCCTGCTTTGGCGAGGACGAAGCCGGCAATCTCTACGTCGCGTCGCTCTTCACGGGAGACATCCACGAATTGACCGACACGCGAGCCCGCGGATACATGCTGGTCTCGGATTTGCGCTACGACGAGCAGGGTCGATTTCAGATCACCTTCGGATCGGAGATCGGGGCGCGCTACCAGATGCAGGTCTCCCTCGACCTAACGAGCTGGGTGGACCTCGGCGCGGCGCAGGATGCGACCGCATTCACGACGACCATGAGCGGGACCCTGCCGGAACCGCTGCCAGTGAAGGCCTTCGTGCGGGCCGTGGAGCTGGAGTAGCCGGGCAGGCGGCCCCGATCGCTACCGCGCCAGCCGGAAGAATCTCCGCGGGTCCGTTTCTCCGGGCGTCACCAGCAGTGGACTGGCAGCGCCCGGCAGGTCGGTCCAGTCGGTTTCGAGGTCCGTCGACGACGGCAGGATCAGTCCCTCGTCACCCTGCCAGACGAGATTCAGTTGGCCGCCCTTCTTCAACAGGAGAAAGGTGAGGGGCGCGGGTGGATGGGCGACGAGTTCGAGGTCGAAACTCACATCCGAGGAGGTGCCGTTGGCCTGGTGCACCTCGACCGCCAGGACGTTCATCTCGGCCCGCAGCCTGGAGGCCGGAATCGACTTCTGGTAGTAGGTGTCCTCCGCCGCGTTGCCGGTGACATTGCCGGTGTAGTCGTCGTAGGCGACTCGCCCGGATCATCGAGTTCCTCGGCTACGAGCCGGACAATGATCGATATGATGTGGCGGGATCATACCTCCTCATAAACCGTCTGTGCCTCTGAGACGACCTCATCCCGGAAGCGGGGAGAGAGGAACCCGGGAGTATTGAGGTCCACCTTTCTTCCGAGGATCCGGGACAGCTGGCTCTCGAGACGAAAGAAACCCAGGCCAGGGGTGCGATCCGGTTCAAACTCGACCAGAAGATCCAGGTCGCTTTGTTCCCGGGAATCCCCGGGCAGCACCGAACCAAAGACAACCATCTTCACCACACCAAAGCCTTTCAACAAATCGGCACTCTGAAGCAGCCGCTCCTTGAGTTCCTCAAGTAAAGAGCCTGTCCGAGAATCCTGCACAATTGAAATCTAACACCCTGGACGGCCTCCGTAAACCACGAGCTCCCATGTTTCCATGTCGAACCACCACCGGTAGATCATCTTCCGGGATGGGAGGTCCGCCGAGCCTCGTGGCAAGGTAGGACCAGATTAGGAAATCGCCCCAGCGAGGAACTGTGATTCCGGAATGTCTTTCCTCCCCGGATGATCGCGGAAGCTAAAGCACGCCGCCGGCGGTAGACATCGACCAAATGTGTGCTTATGAACAGGTTTCATGCCCTCCGTCTATCGCCCGCGCCGTCCTCGCGCCTCACCCCTCTGGCAAATCGTCCACCATGCCTGGAACGACTTCGTCGCCGAATACGAGGCCTGCCACCGCAAGACCCACGGTCCCTTACGGCGAAACACCCGCGCTGTCGTCGAGAACTTCTACCGCTGCGGCGACCTCTCCGCCGGTTTCACCCGTTTGCAATGCCCGGACTGCGGGCACGAAAAGCTCCTCGCCTTCTCCCGCAAGGGCCGCCACTTCTGCCCCTCCTGCCACCAACGACGCGTGCGGCAGACCGGCCACTGGATTGCCCATACCGTCTGTCACGAAGTCCCCCACCGGCAGTTCGTCTTCACCATGCCGCGTCCCCTCCGCGGAATCTTCCGCAAGCGGCGTCATCTACTCCACCTCCTCTTCCGCACCGCCATCGAATGCCTCCGCGACTGGTTCCGCGCCCGCCTCGAGCTGCCGGATGGCCAGCTCGCCGCCATCGCTGCCGTCCAAACTTTCGGGGACTATACTTCTCGGCGCTATATTTTCGGAATATCATTTCCTGTGAGATATACGTGTCTGAGTAGTGCCGTATTCTTCTCCGATGATCACACTTGAGCTATCCGATCAGGATTGGGAGGACATCGCGG
>CAUZKZ010000361.1:0-5878 GCA_963580345.1 Verrucomicrobiia bacterium
CGCGTGCTCCCAGACATCGAGGCCCAGGATGGGCTTGCAACCACACGCCCCGGAAATCTCGCCCATCATCGGGTTGTCCTGGTTGGCGGTCGAACACACCCCGAGGGCGCCGTCGTCCTTCACGCCGAGCCAGGCCCAGCCAGAGCCGAAACGAGTCATCGCGGCCTTGGTGAAGGCCTCTTTGAAGCCGTCCATCGATCCGAAGGCGGCCATGATGCCCTCTGCCACCGGAGCGCTCGGCTCACTGGCACCACCAGGTGCAATGAGCTTCCAGAACATGGCGTGGTTGAAGTGCCCGCCTCCGTGGTTGCGCACCGCTCCACGAATGCCTTCCGGCACTTCGCTGAGACCCATGACCAGTTCACAGATCGACTTGTCGGCAAGATCGCTGCCCTCCAGCGCGGCATTCAGATTGGTAACATACGCGTTGTGATGCTTGCTGTGATGAATCTCCATCGTCCGTGCATCAATATGCGGCTCAAGCGCATCGTAGGCGTATCTGAGATCGGGAAGTTCGTGTGCCATAGGAATAGTTTGTTGATAAGTGTTAATATGTTTCCGTTGCGCGGTCCCGAAGTTTGCGGCTATAACCGACAACTCGCGCCAGCTCCGGTAGAAAAGCAGCTTCAACCTATTCCGCAAGGGACAATCTCATCATGGAAACTCTGGAACCTTGGATTCCCCACCTGTCTGGATTAGGTGGATTCGTCGTCGGCCTCGTCCTCACATGGTTCATGCTCCGCGCGAGAGGCCAAGCCGTGCAGGCCCGCTACGAGGAGCGCAGCAGGGCGGCCCACAAGGCCATCGTGGATCTCGAAGCGGGGTGCGCGAACATGGAGGCGGAGGTCAGGCAGCTGCGGCACACCGAAGCAAACAGCCTGAAACGCCAAGCCGGACTCGAAATTCTGGCGCAAACCCAGCAGCGGGCGGTGGAGGAGAAGGAGCAGCTTTTGAAGGAGGCCGAGTATCGCATGGCACAGAATTTCAAGGCCCTCTCCACCGAAGCACTCAGGACCACCCAGAACGAGTTTCTGCAACTGGCGCGCTCGACGTTCACCTCGCAACAGAAGGAAGCCACCAGCGAGCTGGAGCAGCGGCGGGTGGCGGTGGAAACCCTCGTCAAACCGGTGGCGGTCTCGCTCAACAAGGTAGAGAGCCGCATTGTCGATCTCGAACAGGCCCGCCAGGAATCAGCGGCGACCCTGAGCGAGCAAGTGCGGCAATTAGCCGAGATCCAAAGCGGGCTGCAGAAGGAGACCTCCACGCTGACCCAGGCCCTGCGCCAACCGGCCGGACGAGGCCGTTGGGGCGAAGTCCAGCTCAAGCGCGTCGTGGAGCTGGCCGGCATGCAAGAGTTTTGCGATTTCGTCACGCCTGCCGAAGCAGGCAGCGGTCAGGCCGGCGACCCGCAGCGGCCCGATCTGGTGGTCAATCTCCCCAGCGGCCGCCACATCGTGGTCGATACCCACGCGCCACTGGAAGCCTACCTTTCGGCCCTCGAGAGCGAGGACGAGACCGAGCGTGGCGAGTTCCTGCGACGGCACGCCGCTCAGGTGGGGAGCCACCTTGCCACCCTCGCTTCGCCCGCCTATCGTGGTCAGTTCCGCCAGGCCCCCGAATTTACAGTTCTGTTCCTGCCGAGCGAGTCGTTCTTCTCAGCGGCCCTGGGGCAAGACCCCGGCCTCCTGGAGCGCGGCCTTGAGCAGGGAGTGATCGTCTCCACGCCCTCCACTCTCGTGGCACTTCTGCGTGCCGCGGCCGCGGGCTGGTGCCAGGAAGGGATCGCGGAAAAAGCCCGCGTCATTTCCGAGGCCGGCCGCGAACTCTACTCGCGGGTCAGCAGTCTCGCCGAGCACTTCGCGCAAGTTGGACGGTCCCTCGACACCACCGTACAGAAATACAATCTCGCGATCGGATCTCTGGAAGGAGGTGTCCTCCCCGGTGCCCGCAAGCTCAGCGACCTCGGGGTGGTTCCTCCCGGCGAGACCCTCCCCGCCGTGCCGGAGATCGATCACGCCGTGCGCCAGCCACGGACCGATCTCTCCAGCCTCCCGGTCTCCAACCGCATGGACTCCATGGCCGCCACCGGGGAAGTCCCGGATGAATCCTTCGAGGGATTCACCGATCCCGCTCCGGCTGCCGTACCACTTGTGAAGACCAAGAGCGGCCGGGCCAAAGTCAAAGTGAAGGCCCCCCGGAAAACTGCCCCGCCTGACGCCGTAAGTCCCGACCCCGGGGCTGCTGCAGGTGATTTACGAGCCGCATCGGATCGTCAAAAGAAGGCGGTTTGAGACGGAGCCGCCGACTAGCACGGATCACAATCCCGGGAGAATCACGTGGCCCGGGAAAACCACGTGGCCTTCCTGACGGTCCCCTTCGCCCCCCGGTCCGTGCGAGGCTGCGACAATCCTGCCGGGGCGCTCAGTCGCCAGCTCGCCAGCCCGGAACGCCGCACCGGAAACCGATTCTACATCTACAGTTCCTTGATGTAGAGATTCGCGAATTCCAGCGGATTGCCGTGGTGCTGGAGGGCCAGCTTCCCTTCGGGATTCACTCCGGGAAGCAACGCCTCGTGAAGGACCACCTTACCGTTCAGGACCACCGTCAATCGGTCGCCCTTCACGGTGATCACAAATCGGTTCCACTCCCCGACCTTGTTGTCGGCGGGAACGCGGGGAGTGAGCGCGGCGCGGATCGGCAGCGGTTGCTTGCCGTCGGTGCGAATACCATAGACCTCGCCTGAACCGATTGGCCAGTTCCAGAGGTTGATCTGGGTGCGGGCTGCGCCGCGCAGGAAGATCCCACTATCATATTCGTCGATCTCCACCGTCATGGGCTTCTTGCCAGCGTCGGTCTTGGTGAGCCCGTTGGGCAGAAGGACGGGCTGGTTACGCTTGCCGCTGCTCGCGACCCATCGCCAGTCGCATACCAGGGTGAAATCCTTGTACACCTTCTCCGTCCAAAGGTCTCCGCTCTTGCCATCGTAATGCAGGATCCAGCCGTCCTTCGGAATCCAGTGCCCCTTGTGCTTCTCGTCCTGCACCCAGCTACTGAGCGTCTTTCCATCAAAGAGCGACGTGAAGCCCTGCGCGGCGAGGTTGCCATCGGCCTTACCGGGCGGCTTGAACATCGGTTCGATTTCGTCACTGCCGAAGGACAGCTCGGCGATGCGCATCTTGCGCACCCGGATGACGTCGCCGTGACCCGCGAAACACACGTGGCCGCTTCGGCGCTTGGCTCCGGCGTGCTTGGGGTGCGCCTTGTTGACGGCGTCGAGATCCGCATCGAGGATGCACACCCCGTTGAGCTCCACCGTCACACGCGCTCCGCGACAGGTGACGCGCTGCTCGTTCCACTCCCCCACCGGCTTGAGGTGACCGCGAAGGGCGGGTTGGAGGGAATAGAGTGAGCCGTGAAACTGGAAGTCCTTGAGCTTCTCATACTTCTTGGCGGAGTTGTCCAGGATCTGCAATTCCATTCCGGTGTAGGCCGGGTTCCCGGTTCCCGGATAGTGGATGCCCAACCCGTTGTTGGCGCCCGGCGTGAGTTGGAATTCGAGTTCGAGGATGTAGTCCGCGTACTGCTTTTCGGTCATCAGGGTCGAGGACTTCGCCCCGGACTCAATGACCCCGTCCTTCACGGAGTAACCGTTCTGCTCGGTCTTTCCGGGAGCTCCAAAGTTCGTGAAGTCCTTCCCGTTGAAGAGAGTCACCCAGTCGGCCTGGGCGGCGAGCGCGGAAGCGAGAAACAGTAAGATAAACGAGCGCATGGATTCGAGATGGTGGGGACTAAAGCTCTACGGTTTTCCCGGTTTTGTAGGATTCGTCGGCCGCTGCCACGATACGCATGGAATTAAGGGCATCTTCCATGTGATCGGTAAGGTCGAGGTCGTCGCGCAGGGCCCTGAGAAAGTACTCCTGTTCACGAAAACAGAGCTCGTCGTGGTCCGGTTCGTCGGTCATATTGATCCACTCGTCTTCCCGCGTGAACCGCTTCTCCTCATCGATTGCGCTGTGGTGCAATCGCAGCGATTCGGTCCGGCTGTGGGAATCGACATCGGCCGAGGACCCCTTTCCCCCGGCCTCCTTGGCCTCAATCGTGACGCAGCCTTTGGGCCCCACCACATCCTTAACGAAAAAGGCAGTCTCGCTCATCATCGGTCCCCACCCGGCTTCGTACCAACCAACGCTCCCGTCTTCGAAGGTGACCTGCAGGTGGCCATAGTTGATTTTGTCCTCCGGGATTTCGTCGGTGAGGCGTGCTCCCAGGCCAGACACGCGCAGCGGTCTGGAACGCGTCATCTGGCACATCACGTCCACGTAGTGCACCCCGCAATCGACAATCGGTGAGATCGAAGAGATCAGATTCCGATGGGTCTCCCAGGCCGCACCGGACGATTGCTGGTTAAGGTTCATGCGCATCACCAGCGGCTTGCCGAGGGTGCGTGCGATCTCGATGAACCTGATCCAACTCGGGTGGTGCCGCAGGATGTAACCGACCACGAGTTTCCGGTTGGTGGCCTTCGCCTTTGCCACGATGCTTTCCGCCTGCGCCACCGTCTCGGCGAGGGGTTTCTCGATGAAGACGTGCGCGCCCGCCTCGAAGGCCGCCTCCGCAAACGGTCCGTGCGTGTCGGGGTAGGTCGAGATGCTGACCGCGTCCGGCCTGGTCTCCGCCAATGCCTTCGCGTAGTCGCCGAACTCGGCATGGCTACCACCCAGTTCCTCGTTCAACCTCCCGCGGGACTCCGCCGAGCGGGTTACGATTCCGACGATCTCGAAGTCGTCGAGCCGGTGGTAGGCGCGGGCATGGGAACTCCCCATGTTCCCCGCGCCGATGCAAAGGATACGAATCTTGTCACTCATTGGTCGTGGAGGGAGCCATAAGGCATATCCCCGGATGCCGACAAACCTTTTCCCATTTCCCGCGTCAATCTCCCTCGCATCGGAGAGACTCGACGCTCCAATTTCCAATTAATCGCCAACTCCCAAACGGCAGAGTCCAATCTCCAAACCGGGCCTCTTTGAATCCTGGACGCTGGGTCTGAAATCTATCTGGAAATTGGAACGTCGAGTCTACTCGGTCCGCGCCCTACACCTTCCACGGTGCCCGCATCGACTGCGTGACGTACTTCTGCGCCTCGGGCTCGTCGATCGTCATGGTCTTGGGATCGAATTTGAAGCTCTTGTTGGAACGATGGGCGATGGTTCCGAGGTTCACGATGCTGGCGGAGCGGAAGGCGTTCGACTCGTTCAAGGCGAACTTCTTGCGCTCGCGCACCGCCTGGTGAAAGTCGGTTACCTGGGGCTCCGGATCCTTGAGGCTCTTCAACTTCTCGGCGAATCCGGGGATGTCAGACTGGAAGCCGCGGGAGATGCTTCCCTCCGATCCCTTGATGTAGGGCGTCTTCCGCTCGCGGCCGTCGCCGTCGAGAATGATCTTGGTGCCGTCCGCGTACTTGTACTCGATGCGCCGCCAGATCCCGACCGCGTCGGGGTGTTGCGGATCGGCGTCGATCATGACCTCCACCGGAGACTCCTCGTCCTTGCCGAGAATGTACTGCACCGGATCGAGATAGTGCTGGCCCATGTCGCCCAGTCCGCCGCCGTCGTAGTCCCAGTAGCCGCGGAACGAGCCGTGGGTGCGGTGCGCGAAGTAGGGTTTCACCGGGGCCGGTCCCAGCCAGAAGTCGTAGTCGAAGTGCTCCGGCACCGGCTCGGGGGGCGCATTCGTTCGGCCCACCCAGTTGAACTTCCAGTTGAATCCCTGGTGGCCGCCGACCGTGAGGGTGAGCGGTCCGTCGCCCAGCAGCTTGTGCATGATCGCCTTGCGGATGGGAGCCACCGGAGTTCCCATCCCGTAGAAGCCGTCCTTGAAG
>CAUZKZ010000362.1:0-5877 GCA_963580345.1 Verrucomicrobiia bacterium
CCCTCACCCAGGAAGTGACCTGTGTCGCGCTCAGCAAGGACGGCATTCACTGGGAGCGCCCCAAGCTGGGGCTGATCGAATTCCAGGGATCCAAGGAGAACAACATTGTGATGATCAGGCCGCTGGGGCACGGCCAGCATCCCAAGTTCAGCGATGCCTCCCATCACTTCGCTCCTTTCGTGGATACCAATCCCGATGCCCCCAAATCGGAACGCTTCAAGGGAGTCGGCGGTGGTCCCGGGATTCTCGGCTGGGTCTCGAAGGACGGGTTCGCTTGGAACCGGGTGAGGCCGGACCCCATTATCACCCGGACCCTGGGCGATTCCCTGAACACCTGCCTCTGGGACCCCGTTCGCAAGGAGTATCACGCCTACTCGCGAACCAAGCGGTATGCCGGCCGCGATGTCCTGCTCTGCAAGTCCAAGAAATTCAACGCCCTTTTCTCCCAGCCGGTCACCCTGGAATACACTCCTTCCCGGGCCGGACAACTCTATACCAACGGGATCATCATCTACGATCGCGCCCCCCACTATCACCTCGGCTTTCCCACCCGGATCGAGGACCGCGGTTTCACTCCATCCGCCAAGTACCTTCCCGATCAGGAGTACCGGGCCAGGCGGGAGAAAGCGAGCGCGACCCTCAATCAGAATCCTGGTGACGGATACGCCGCGACCGAAGGCCTGTTCATGGCCAGCCGCGACGGAGTCAATTTCCGTCTCTATGAAGAGGCCTTCGCCCGCCCGGGCCTGCGGACGAAGGACACCTGGGTCTACGGGGACATGTACCAGGCCCGCGGGGTGCTCGAGACACCGTCCGCAACTTTCGAGGACGCGCCCAATGAACTGTCGCTCTATTTCAACGAGAGCTGCTTGAGGATCGACCGGCCGGGGAAAATGCGTCGCTACACGCTGCGGCTCGATGGGTTCGTCTCGATCTATGCCACCATGCCGGGCGGCATGGTCACCACCAGGCTGCTCAACTTTACCGGCAAAATGCTCACCCTGAATTATTCCAGTTCCGTGCGCGGTGGCGTGCGCGTCGGATTCGTCAATGAGATCGGCCAGCCGATCGACGGATATTCCCTGGACGAATGCCCGTGGATCTACGGCGACCACCTCGACCGTCCGGTCGAATGGAACCGCGGTAAGGAAGTCACCACCGACGTCGGCCCCCTGGCCGGCCGGGCCCTCAAGGTCATTTTCGAATTGAAGGATGCCGATTTGTATTCATACCGGTTTGTGGACGAATGACTGCCGAGGATCGTACCGCCGTGATTTTCTGATGAAACTTATCCTTGCAATGCTGGTCATCACGCTGCTCGCCGCCCGGGGAGACGAGAAGACCTATCGTAATCCGATCGTCCGGGGCGACTGGAGCGATCCCGGCGTGGTCCGCGTCGGCGAAGACTACTATTCGACTTGCTCGACCAACGGTTGGCAGCCGGGCATCCCGATTATCCACTCCCGGGACCTCGTGCATTGGCGCTACATCGGGCACGCCTTTGCATCGAACCCGCACCTGCAGACAGCGGTGACGGGCGGGGGCGTTTACGGGCTGGAGATGGACTACAACCCGAATACGAAGATGTTCATGATCTACGCGCCCCTCTCGAATCGCGAACTCTACGTTTACTACGCGCCGCGGCCGGAGGGCCCCTACGAGGTGAAGCACCTCGGCAAGCTCGGAATCGATCCCGGGTTCTTCGTCGATACCGATGGCCGCGTTTATCTCGTGATGTACGACGGGAAGATCCACGAGATGGCGAAGGACGGGCTGAGCATTGTGCGGCAAGTCACCAAGATCGACACGAGCCGCTACAAGTTCTTCGAAGGGCCGGACCTCATCCGGCGCAAGGACTGGTACTACCTCCTCTACTCCGACGGCGGGACCCGCCCCCATCAGCCCAGCACCGTCTCGGTTCTGCGCGCGCGGAAGCTCGAGGGGCCGTGGGAAGAGGACCCCGGCAATCCCGTCCTCTTCGCCACCGACGACGGCTCGCCGCTGCAGGGACCCGCCCACGGCACCCTGATCGAGACCCAGAACGGCGAATGGTTCGTGACCTTCCATGCCCACGAACTGTCGCATTACAGCCTCGGGCGTCCCATGTGCATGGAACCGGTGGAGTGGACCGCGGACGGCTGGTGGCGGCCCACACACGGAAAGGTCCCGAGGGTCACCGGAGTGAGACCCAATCTCCCCGCCTGTGACTTTGCGCTCGCCCAGACCGACGAGTTCGACTCGAAAAAACTCGGCCTGCAGTGGTTCTTTCACACCCGGCCCGCGGATCGCGGGGCGGAGTCGTGGTCGCTGGCGGAGCGGCCGGGATGGCTGCGGGTGCAGGCCCGTCCGGGGATCCCGATCGAGTCCGGAGTGCTGCCCGCCGTCTTCCTGCAGCGTGTGATCGACAAGAAATTCCAGGTAACGACCCGCCTCTCGTTCGATGCCGCCGCACCGGGCCACGCTGCCGGCCTGACCCTCTATCACGATCCCGGAATGAACATCTGGCTCACCACCGCCAACCGGGAGGGCAAGAAAGTGATCGAGGTCGGCAAGACCAACAATGGAGAACGCGCCGTTTTGTGGACCGCCGATAACTCGATTGGCAATGATGTGCACCTGCGTATCGCGGTCGACGGCGAAGAGAGCGCCAGCTTTTCCTTCGGAGCTGATGGCAAGGAGTGGACCCGCCTCGGCGAGAGCATCTACTTCGGCGACAGTTGGCAGGACCTCCGCAATGGCCGAAAAGGAGATCCCGATCTCGGCTGGGTCGGGATCAAGAAACGCAACGCCTGGTCCGCCACCGCCTTCGGGGTCTTCGCAGTGCGGGGTGCGGAGGAAAAATCAGGCCCAGCCGATTTCGACTTCCTGCGCGTCCGAACTCCCTGACGGCGGGTCGAGTCCCACACCTAAAAGTGTTACACGTTCACGTTTTTATGTACGGGATTCGGCGGGCCAGCCCTGCGAAACAGACCATCTTTGCGTGCAGGATGTATCGCGGGTGGCGGGACGCCATCCCGGTCCGGCGCCGGACCCCGGGGGGGCGGATTGAGCCAGCAGGGCGCACCTAAAAGTGTTACACGTTCACGTTTTTAGGTACGGGATTCGGCGGGCCAGCCCTGCGAAACAGACCATCTTTGCGTGCAGGATGGATCGCCGGTGGCGGGACGCCATCCCGCCGCGGCGCCGGACCCCGGGGGGGCGGATTGAGCCGGCGGGGCCCACCTAAAAGTGTTACACGTTCACGTTTTTAGGTGAGGGGGTGGCTGGTGGGAGAAAGAGTGCTCGGAACGGCGGGGCTGCGCCGTATTGGGTGGGATGAGCGAGGTTCGAAAACTTGGAAGGCGGCCGCGAGGTCGGAGGACATTGGCGAGTTACTTCGTGTTGCTTTGGCTCCTTTCGGGATTGGGCCCGGCGGAGTCGGTGATGGTGGGTGCGGCGAAGGTGGAGGTGACGCCGAAGGGTCCGGTGGTGCTGGCCGGATACGGGGGTCGCACGAAGGAATTCGAAGGGATCGACACCAAGCTCTGGGCTCGGGCGATGGTGATCGGGGAGAAGGAGCCGGTGGCGGTGGTGGTGCTGGACAATTGCGGAGTGCCGGCGCCGGTCACGGCGCGGCTTGCGAAGCGGTTGGCGAAGCAGGGCATCGCGCCGGGGCGCCTGGTGGTGGCGGCGACGCACACTCACAATGCGCCGAGCCTGGTGGGATATGCGAAGATCGTGTGGGCGGGGCGCACTACGGCCGAGCAGGAGAAGCGTATGGCGGCTTACACGGAATTTGCGATCGAGCAGATGGCTGCGGCGGTGATGGCGGCCCTGAAGGGTCGAGAGCCGTTGCACCTGGAGTGGGCGCAAGGGCGGGCGAACTTCGGGGGGAACCGGCGAATCATTCGAGATGGCGTGTGGGCGGGATTCGGATTCCAGCGCGACGCTCCGGTGGATCACAGCCTGCCGGTGCTGGCGGCGCGTGATGACAAGGGGCGGGTGCGGGCGGTGTGGGCGAATTACGCGTGTCATTGCACCACGGTTGGATCGCGGAATCACGTCGGTGGCGATTGGGCCGGTTTCGCGAATGAGGCGATGGAAACTGAATTTCCGGAAGCGACGGCCATGATGTCGATCGGGTGCGGGGCGGACATCGGACCGCAGCCGAGCGGGAACCTACAGATTGCCGACCAGCACGGTCGTTCCATCGGGGTGGAGGTGGGGCGCTTGCTGGCGGGGGAGACGAAGAAGATTTCGAGTGCCCCGGCGGTCGCGAACAAGGAGGTGGTGTTGCCGCTGGATGCCCCGACATCGCGGCAGCATTGGGAAGGGGAGGCCAAGCGGGGCGGCTTTCACGGACAACTGGGGAAATCGATGTTGGCGAAGATCGATTCGGAGGGAGCGATACCGACTACGGTGAACTATCCGGTCTCGGCCTGGAAGTTCGGGACCGATCTTGCGATGGTCTTCCTGCCGGGGGAGGTGGTGGTGGACTACTCGGTGCGGCTCAACCGCGAATTGGACTGGTCGCGGTTGTGGATCACGGCCTGGGCGAATGCGATGCCGGGATATATTCCATCGAGGCGAGTCTTGCGTGAGGGGGGGTACGAGCCGGACTTTTCGCAGGTGTATTATGATCATCCAGGGCGCTACAAGCCGGAGGTGGAGGACCTCGTGGTGGGAGCGGCGCGGGAGGTTGTGGGGGAGCGGTTCACGGCGAAAGCGGACCAGGAGGAGGCACCTTTCCACCGGATACCCGGTAAAGCAGCGGAGGCGTTCGAGCGGGTGGCGGAGTGGGCGGAGTCACGGGAGGGGGATGAGTTGTTCAAGAAGGTGGTGCGCCTGGCAGGGGTGGCGCAGCCGGCGGTGGAGCGAGTGATCAAGAAGGACGGGGAGGAAACCAGCTGGCACAACTATGCGGGGGATTTCGTACCGCGGGTGTTCATCCGGCAGGAGGCCAAGGGGACCGAACTGGGGTGGGAGAGTCCGGTGGTAAAGGCGAATGGGTCGCTGGTGCTGTGCTTTACCGGAGGAGTGGGATGGGAAAGCGAGCCGGATACGGAGGGTTTTGGGCTGGAGATCGACGGGCGGCAGGTTTTGGCCTTCGATGTGACCCGCAAGCCGGCCCGCTGGGTTTCGGACGATGGCGCGGTGGAATTGGTTTATCTTCCGACCTGGACCTCGGTGGTCGATTCGGGCGGATTCTATTTCGTGGCGCTGGCGAAGGAGAAAGTGGAGAAAGGAAAGAGGATTACGTTTTCGGTGCGTTCGCTTGGCGAGGGGTCGAAGCGCTGGTTCGCGATCGATGCCGAGCAGGAGATGGAGAAGCGGTTGAAGAAGCTGAGAGAGGCGTTGGGGGGGAAGTGATGGATTGGAGATTGTAGGGCAGGCGCCCCGCCTGCCGAAGGGAGGGACACACGCCGCTGCGATCCCTCCGGGATCGGGCGTCCTCGCGAGGCTCGGGGGCGTGAAGCCCGGCATTTCCTATGGCGAGACCGATGAGCTCGGGCTGGCGGCCGCCGAGCATCCGCGCCACCTGCGCGACCTGCACGCCACCATCCTGCACCTCATGGGGCTCGACCACACGCGACTCACCTTCCCCTACGACGGGCTGGACCAGAAGCTCACGGGCGTGCAGGAGGCCGCGCCGATCTGCGAGATTATTGCGTGAATCCGTGGCCGGCGGGGCTTGCCGGCAGTGCCAAGTTCCTGCTCCTCGCCGCTCGTGAGAATTCTGTGCTAAGATCTCGCCCCGCCGATCGGTATGTGAACAATCCCAAGACACTCGAAGACCATGAAAACTATCGCATGCCTCGCCCTGACCGCCGCCCTCTGCACCACGCCGCTCCTGGCAGACCACCACGAATTGCCCAAGCCGGACAAGGACGGCTGGAT
>CAUZKZ010000363.1:0-5877 GCA_963580345.1 Verrucomicrobiia bacterium
CGCGGGGAGAGTCTTCTTGCGGATCATTAACGAACCTTAACCAACTCCGCTACCATCAGCAAATTCGATTCTCGCCGAACGGAGGTATTTCAACAGTCTCCTAGGAGGGCGTCAACCCCGATCTGCTCTCCAAAGGCGATGGCCCGCCTCGTCACGCTGACACCTTCAGCTTTCCTCCATACACCGCGTCATCACCCAGCGCCTCCTCGATGCGGAGCAACTGGTTATACTTCGCAATGCGGTCGGAACGGCTCATCGAACCGGTCTTGATCTGGCCGGCGTTGGTTCCCACCGCAATGTGAGCGATGGTGGAGTCCTCGGTCTCGCCCGAGCGGTGCGAGATGACGGATGTGTAGCTGTTCTCGGTGGCGAGTTCCACCGCGTCGAAGGTTTCCGTGAGGGAGCCGATCTGGTTCACCTTGACGAGAATAGAGTTTGCGACGCCCAGTGAGATTCCCTTGGCCAGGAAGTCCACATTCGTCACGAAGAGATCATCGCCCACCAGCTGAGTGGATTCTCCGAGCTCCTCGGTGAGAACCTTCCAGCCGTCCCAATCGTTCTCGTCGCAACCGTCTTCGATCGAAATGATGGGATACTTCTTTTTCAATTCGACGTAGTAGGCCACCAGCTCCTCCGCGGTTTTCTCGGAGCCGTCCGACTTCTCGAAAACGTATCGCCCCTTCTGCTTGTCGTAGAATTCGGATGAGGCCACATCGAGCGCGATGCAGATGTCGTCCTTCATCTTGTAGCCCGCCGCTTCCACGGCCTGCGCGATCACCGCCAGGGCATCGTCGGCGCTGTCCAGGGCCGGAGCGAAGCCGCCCTCGTCGCCCACCGCGGTGGACAGGTGCCGGTCGTGCAAAACCTTCTTGAGGGCATGGAACACTTCCGCGCCGTAGCGCAGAGATTCACGAAAGTTCGGGGCGCCTACCGGCATGATCATGAATTCCTGGAAGTCGATCGGGGCATCGGAGTGCGCTCCGCCGTTCAGGATGTTCATCATGGGGACCGGAAGCACCTTCGCGTTCGGTCCGCCCAGGTACTGGTAAAGCGGAAGGCCCACCTGGGCAGCGGCCGCCTTGGCGAGCGCCAGCGAGACCCCCAGGATCGCGTTGGCTCCCAGGTTCTTCTTATTCTTGGTCCCGTCCAGGGCCAGCATCGCGGCGTCCACCGCCGCTTGGTTGGTCGCATCCATCCCCAGCAGGGCCGGCGCGATCCGCTGGTTCACGTTGTCGACCGCTCCCAGGACGCCCCGGCCCAGATAGCGATCCTTGTCGCCATCCCGCAATTCCCAGGCTTCATGTTCGCCGGTGCTCGCTCCACTGGGAACTCCCGCCCGCCCAAAGCCGCCACCCTCCAGGGCCACCTCCACCTCCACGGTGGGATTGCCCCGCGAGTCGATGATCTCGCGACTCCGTACTTCAATAATGGTCGTCTCTGACATGGTTCCTTGGAAACGGTCGAGTCAGGACAAGAAGGCTCACTTCCAGGCCTTGATCCCGGCCACCTCGTAGTGGTGCTCTTCTTCCGTCTCCAGGTCGCGAAACTCCACCGTGTCTCCTGCCTTTCGTCCAATCAGGGCCTGCCCGATATCGGAAAGATAGGAAACAATGCGCTTCTCGGGCTCGCTGTCCCACGCACCCAGCACGGTATATTCCTCGCTGGGAGCAGCCTCGCGCTGCAACGTCACGGTGGTGCCGATGTTCACCGATCTGGTGTCCGCCCCCGCAAAATCGGTGCCCTGCGCCATGGCGAGTTCCTTCTCAACCTCCACCTTGCGGCGATTGAGAACTGCCTGCATCTGCTTGGCGGCCTTGAACTCGAAATTCTCCCGCAAGTCGCCGTGGGCTCGGGCCTCCGCGATCTCCCTGATATTCTGCGGGATGCGCTTGTTGACGAGGTCCTCGTACTCGGCCTTGCGGCGCTCCAGGCTCCCCCATGAGACCAACAGCGTCTCCTTCCTCGAGCCCCCGTCCCCGGTCACCAGTTCCTGGGTCTCCGGGTGCGATTTGATGACCCGCGCCATCAGGGACTTCCGGTCCAGCTCCGCAAAGGCCGGACTATGCAGAAGCTTCCGCGCAAAATTGCGCACTTCGTTGAGATCGACATCGCGGAGAAGATCGCCCACCAACTTGCGATCCTCCATCAGCAGATTCTGCAGGCGCAGGCTGCGCCGCGGTCCCTCGTCGGTGCTGTCCTGCTCAACCACCGACAAGATCGCGGATCCCACTTCGTGGCTGAACACTTCCTTGGCCGCCTTCTTGCGCTCCCGGCAGATCCACGACAGCGCGTCCGGCCCCAACGCATGCCGCGAGAGGGCCTTGCGAATGTGCGCGAGGAGGGTCTCCATCTCGTTCCGATCCGAAAACATCTTCGCGATCTCCGCCACCCCGCGGGTCCCAACTCGGTCGAAGACCGCCAGGATCCGCTCCACCCACTCGTCTCCGAACGCGTCCGGAAACGCTTCGTAAATTCGTCGCTGTCGCGCCGCCGGCAATCCCGCCATCTCGGGCGCGAGGGGTCCCGCCGCTCCCGCCAGGACATCGTGCAGGCGTAGCGCGTTGGCGGACAGCTCGGTCTCCTTCATGGCCTCGATCAACTCGTCGCGGCCCGCCAGCAGATCGAGAACCGAACCAAGGTGCAGCTTGATGCCTTTCCGGCTCACGTCCTCGATGCCGGAAAGCAGGTTCTTCACCGCGCCGTTCTCCGCCTCCAGCGCCTTGGCGTTCTTGCGAAGATCGTCGAGCACCTTGGCCTTCTCACGCAGATTGAGCGCCGCATTGAAATCCGCCAGCAAGGTCTGCACCGGATTCAGATCGGTGGTCCGGAGGATCAGCGCTTCGTTGCGCTTGCTGGGCACCACCACGCGATGGGTCTCGCGCAGGGCCTTCTTGGCACGGTCCCACCACTTCTTGTAGCCCTCCTCCGGAATCACACTGCCGCACAACTCACGATCGATCTGGTCCGGCTTCATGGTCCCTCCGTGGCTCTCCAGGGTCCGCACCACCACCACGGCCGGATCACTCTGCGCCAGGGCCCGCAACTCCTCGATCTGCTCGATCTTGTTCGCGCGGAAATCGTCCGCTTCCAGCGCCTCCGTCTTTTCGAGGGCCAGCTTCAGGCCCATCACCCGTCCCTCTTCCCGCTCGAAGTCGATCGTGACCTTGCCCCCGAATAGATCCCAATCGAGCACCTTTCCAGATCCCCACGACTTGTGAAGACAAAAGCAGCCGGGGGCCAATTGGGAGAGGCGTTCTCCGACGGCTTGGGGAATTCGGCCGGATTCCACCAATTTCGCCACGTCGGGATGCATGGCGCGGAAGATGGTGAGACCTCCGGCAAAAGGCAACGGTTTTATCGGGGATTCGGCACCTTATTCACAGGATTCGGAGGTACCCGGCGCACTCGTGGGCGCCGGCCTCCGCTCGCAGCCCGCTTCTCGACATCCTTGTAGGCACGGATCAGGGCCCGCAATTTCCTGGCCAGGTCCTCGTTGGTCCCGGGCCGGAATCGAATATCTTCCATTCCCGTCACGTCGCCCTCCTGGATGACGGCGCCCGCCGCGTCAAATTGCCGCCAGTGGAAGAGATCTCCCTTCCGCTCCAACCGCACTGTGACGCCATGCTCGTCGCCCACCGACGCCACTTGCCGCAGAATATCGGTCACCTGGTCGGGCAGCCCCGACACCGGTGGACCGGTCAGGACCGCCACGTCGGCCTCCTTGCGCCCCGTCTCGCTGGTAGGCCGTTCGCGGAGCAGAACTTGCAACTCCCGGTCGTTGCTCTCCCGCCGGATTGTCAGCTTCACTTTCTCCCCGACCTTGTGCAGGTGCAGCAGGACCAGGAACTGCGCTTCGTTCACAAGGAACTGGTCATCCAGTTTCAAAAGGAGATCGCCTTGTTTCACGCCGGCATCGTCCGCCGGTCCGCCATTCGTCACTTTGTGCACCAGGAATCCCACCCCTTCCGGAACTCGCTCAAATTTGGCCGCGAGCCGCTTGCCGGGCTTCTGGACCGAGACACCCAGCCACGGTTCTGCGCCGCTGAGGGGACGGAGAACCGGAGCACGCCTCTCGGTCCGGATCAGGCCGCCGCCCTGGAAGATTGGGGGCACCGCACCGGCTGCTGCCATCCCGAGACACAACACCGCTCCGACTCTGGAAACAAACTTGGCCATCTTAGAAACTCGTCACGGCAGTCAGGACCACCTCATTGCGTTCCGACAGGATCTGCACCTGCAGGCCCGTCTCCTTGTCGAGAACTGTTTCCATCTCCCGCACGCTGTAGAGGTGCGAGCGCATCGGCGCGTTGTTGCTGCCAAACACGATTCCGCCGTCGCGGCCGTCTTCCATCACCTCCCGCTGGAAATCCAGATTCTCAATTCCGAAATCCTCCGTCTCCTCTGGAGGCGGCGCGACTTTCGATGAGGCCACGGGATCCTCCCCTCGTTGACGGAGGGCCCCGAAGATCACCATCCCGGCCAGGGCAACGAGGACCGCCGCGACGGCCGCCACCTTCCGCAACCCGACGCCGTCGGCAGACGGGCGCTCCATCCCGCTGGCCAGGGCGTCGATTTGCTCTTCCAGCCGGGTCTTCCCGCCGTCACTCAACCCTGGCGGGACCATCCGCTTCAGGCCTTCTTCCAGATTTTCTATGGGATCATCCATTCCGCGCTTCCTTCAGGTGAGTCAGTTTCTTTTCCAGTTGTTCCAGCGCATAGCGATACCTCGACGCCGCCGTGTTATGTGAGATTTTCAGGACCTCCGCGACCTGCGCGAAGGTCAGCCCCCCCCAGATCTTCATCACGATCACTTCCCGTAGTTTCTCGCTGAGGGTCTGCACGGCATCGCGCAGCAGTTCCGCCTCCTCGTCGTCCTCCGCTCCGGGGTCCAGCCAGTGATCGTCGTAGGCGTGAAATTCCACAATTTTCCGATGCTTGCGATCCCGCCGGCCGGCCTTGCGCCCCTGGTCCATGGCACACAGCCGCAGCACCGAATACGCCAGCGGCAGATCCGGTGGTCGATACGCGCGCTCGGCCTGGTAACCCCACAGCCGGATCAGGGCGATTTGCAGCAAATCTTCGGCATCCTCCAGAGTGGAAGTGCGATGCCGGGCGTAGAGCAACAACTTGCTCCCTTCCCTGGAGATCCATTCCTTCCACCGCGCCGCCAGCTCTTTCGCACTTTGCGCCATCTTTACTCTAATAGAATGCCATACCGCCCCTCGCCCGTCTGTATTTTCTGTGTCAACCGCAACTCACTGAAAATAAGTCGTCTGTGACGCTTTCCGGCCTCCCCTGGAGATAGAAAGGTTAACATGAGCGTTCCAATCGTTCCCAACCGGCCTCTCCCGACCGCAGCCTCCCGCCATGCCTACCACCTGGATGGACGCCCCAAAAATTGCAATCGTGGCCTGCAGCGGACCCGGCGCCGCCCTCTGCTATCAGACCGGCACCGCGGAAGCGGGTCGGTTCCTGGGATCCCGCCACCACCGCCTTCCTTATCGCCCTGCCGGCTCTTTCCTCATCGCTCTTCCACGGCCTCTAATCGCATGAACAGAGCGGCCGCGATGAGGATCGGAACGGTCATGATCAATAGATCGGCTGAGATTCCGCGATGCAGGGCTCGAATCGAGAAGTGCCCCGACAGGGGACCGCCCAGCAGGGCAAACCACGCCAGGAGGTTGAGCGAATATTGCAAGGCGAGTAGGACCCCTACCGCCACCACGCTCTGTCGAAAGATGACGGTGTAGAGCCCTCCAGGCCCCAGGGCGATTGGCTGGTTAGGTCGTGAATGGGCATGCCGTGCGGAGTAGGGCGAGGGCTTTGCCGGGATAGCTGGCGTAGTGGTCCAGCGCAGCATTGAGCGACTCAAACTCA
>CAUZKZ010000364.1:0-5872 GCA_963580345.1 Verrucomicrobiia bacterium
AAGCCGGTGAGACTTCCGCGTTGCGAATGGGAATCGTGAAATCGGCGGGCTGAGCCTGCTCCTCGCTTACCTCCGCAGGGATTCGGCGGCGGGCTACTCTTTGTCCTGGGTTTCCACCGTGACGGAGAGAATGGCGGTGATATCGGCGTGGAGCTTGATCTCGACCTCGGACTTCCCGGACTTCTTGAGAGGAGAGTCGAGTTTGATGGCGGGCCGATCGATCGCGATCCCCTTGGACTCGAGTTCCTTGTGAAGGTCCATGCTGGTGACGGAGCCGAAGGCCTTGCCGCCCTGGCCCGTCTCGAGCGTGAATTTGGTGCGCAACTTGCTGATCTTGGCGGCCAACTCCTTGGCCTCCTTGAGTTCGTCGCTTTCGCGCTGGGTGCGGGCCGCCTCCAGGCTGGCGAGGTGGCGAAGATTCCCCTTGGTGGCCTCGAAGGCCTTCCCGGTGGGGATCAGGAAGTTGCGCGCGTAGCCGGCTTTGACGGTGACGACATCGGCTTCGGCGCCGAGCCCCGTGATCTTTTCGCGCAGGATGACATCGGTAGTGGCCATGGAGAGTTCCGGGGGTTCGTCCGGGCCGGGGGAAATAGGGGTCCGGGGACCGGGGGTCAAGGAGTTATTGGGGATCGGGAATCGGTTATCGGGCTTCCCGAATCGGGAAGCCCGATCGCTGAGCCCGGAACCGGGATGGCGACGTGCCGGGAAGAGAGCCCCCGGATTCTGAGATTTGGCAGGGAAGGGGAGGGGGTCGGCGCATCCCCTGCCCTGCGCTTCGCGGTGAGGGGCGGAAAGTTACGGGAGCTTCCAAAGCGGGCGGAGCCGGTCGTAGTCGGGTTTGGGGAGCAGGATATAGAGGGGATTCCGGCCGGGATCGATGCGGGCGATGAGGGTGCGGAGATCCGGTTCGGGGACGGTCGTGCAGCCGGAGGTGGGTTTGGCGCCGCCGCCTCTCCAGATGTGAAAGAAAATGGCGGATCCCGCGCCGGGGCGAGGCCGGGGCTGGGAATTGTGGCCGATGAAGAGCTTCAGCGAGTGCGGATAGTCGTCCTGCTTCATCTGCGCTTTCTGTTCCCAGCCGGGCCGCGGGTCGTGATCGAGGACGAGATGGCGGTTGTAGTGGGGTGAGTTGGGATCCTCCACCCAGAGGTCGCGGGGCGTCACGCGGCGATAGGGGAGCTTGGCGTGTTTTGCGATCCGGGCGGCGTAGCCCCAGGCGCCTCCGATGCGGAAGACGCCGGCCGGGGCACGCCAGTCGCCTTCGCGTTTCAGGCGGCTGTCCGGGGGGATGGGGTGCAATCCCCGGCCCCAGGCCAGACCGCTTTTCCCGACCCGGCCTTTCCAGGGGCCGCCTACCGCGGTCCACCTCCGGCCGCGCTTTTCGTAGAGGGAAACCGTGACGTGGGAGGTATCCCAGGAGGACGTGATGCCGACGACGACCTGGGAAGAGTCCTGCGGGAGGTCGAAGGCGGTCGATGCAACGGTCAAAAGGAGGAGAAATGAGAGGAGGTAGAGGCGGAGCATGGCTCGGTATTCAGGGTTCGGGGTTCGATCTTCGGCGCTCGATCTTGAGGGGGGAGTATACGCTCGGAATCCTGGATGCTAAATGCCGAATTCTATGGCTTCCGCTGGACCAGGACCTTGAAGGCGGAGCCCGCGCCCTGCGGATCGAGCAGGAAATGGTCGGTCGCGGAGAGCTTGTTGGCGTCGAGGTGAGGGAGAAGAAATGCGCGTTGGGTGCGGAAGGCGACGGTCTGAAGACCGAGTTGTTCGCCCCAGTGCACGAGGTCATCGAAGTTGACATCCGCCGTGAGATCCTTGCGGCCGGGAAGGACGTAGAGATCCGGGCCGAACCAGCCGAGATTCCTGAGGAGGGCCCGCGCGAGGCGACCGGTCCCCGCCCCGATTTCGATCACGTGGTGCGGCTGGCCGGCGCGGATCCAGGCCCCGAGGGCGAGCGCCAGGGAGTCCGAAAGGGTGGCGCTGGTTGCAAAGTCGCCGCCCGGTCCGATTCCGGCCAGCCTGGAGTGGTAGTAGCCGTGCTCGGAATCGTAGAGGGCGAACTCCATGAAGCGGTCGAAGCGGAGGAGGCCGTCGGCTTGAAGGTGGGACTTGAGCCACATGGGATGACGGTGGTCCGGGGTCAGGAATCGAGGGACCGGGGCCGGAGAACCGATCGCCGACAACCGGCAACCGGCTACCTCCCGCTCCGGGCGAGTTCCTCACAGGCCTTGAGGTCCAGCTTGCCGGAAGCCATGACGGGGATCGCCTTGATCGGGATAATGAACTTGGGGCACCAGAGGGAGGGGATGCCGGCGTCCATGAGCTTGTAGCGGAGGTCAAGGAGATCCTGCTCGAGGGATTCGGTTGCGAGGGCAGACAGGAGTCCGATGACTTCGCCTTTCTGTTCGTCCGGCACGCCGATGACGGCGATTTTGCGTTCGGCCTCGCCATCGAGTCCGAGAATCTTGTTGAGGTGACCCTCCAGCGATTCGTGGGGCACCATCTCGCCGGCGATCTTGGAGAAGCGGGAGATGCGGCCCTCGATGTAGAGGAAGCCGTCCTCGTCGACCCGTCCCACGTCGCCGGTCTTGAACCAGCCGTCGATGATGACTTCCTGGGTGAGATCATCGCGGTTGAGGTATCCGGAAAAGACGTTGGACCCTTTCAGCCAGATGATGCCGGACCGGTCGAGGGAGCACGGTTTCTCCGTGGCCGCATCCGTGATCCGGACCGCGATGCCGGGCAGGAAAGGGCCGGCCGATCCGAGTTTCCTGGTGGGTAATACCGGGATTTCCTCCCTGTCGGCTTCGGCCTCGGGGAGGTTGACGTTGGAGGCGGGGGAAGTTTCGGTGAGGCCGTAGCCCTCGAGCGGCATCTTGCCGAATTTCTCCTTGAAGGACTTGGCGAGATTGACCGGGAGTTTTTCCGCGCCGGTCACCACCAACTGGAGGGAGGCCAGTTGCTCGGGAGCAACCCGCCGCATGTAGCCGCGCAGAAAGGTGGGCGTGGCGAGGAGGAGGTGGACCTGGTGCTGATGAATCAGTTCGGCGAGCCGCTTGGTGTCGAGGGGGCTCGGGTAGGTCACGAGGTCGATCCCCTCGATGACCGGAAACCAAAGCGTGACGGTACAGCCGAAAGAGTGAAAGAGGGGGAGGGAGCCCAGGATCCGTGCGCCGGGCGGGAGAGCCAGGCGGGTGCCGAACTGGCAGACGTTGGCGAGCACGTTCCGATGCGTGAGCGGGACGCCTTTTGGTTCCCCCGAGGAGCCCGACGTAAAGAGAAGGATGGCCTCGGCATCGCCGCGGCCGCCCTTTTGCAGGCCGACGAGGCGGGACAGGAGGCCGGTGGGCAGGAGCTTGCTGAGAAGGACCCAACTGATGATGCGTTTTTTGATGATGGGAAGAGTGCGCTCGATGAAGAGGAGTTCGCGGGTCGGTGGCCACGGGAAGCCCGGAACCTTCCGCACGAAGGGATCGGCCGTGATGAACCGGTCGAGATCGGCCTGTTTGATGCATGACTCCACGGCGCCCTTGGCGGCCGTGAAGTTCAAGTTGACCGGGATCTTATTGGCGAAGAGGACGGCCAGATTGGCAAGGAGGCCGCCCTTGCCGGGTGGCAGGATGATGCCGACGCGTTTCTTGGCCGTGGCGGCCTTGATTTCCTTGGAGAGGGCGATGGCGGCGCCGAGGAGCTTCGCGTAGGAGAGCGAGCTGTCATCGGTGCCATCGAAAATGGTGCTGGAGCGGCCGTGCTTTTTGAGCCCGGCGAGAAGATTTTCGGCGAGGGACCCCTGCAGGAAGGAACGGGAACTGAAGGCGGCTTCCGAGGCCTCGAGGAGGCTCTCGAGATAATTGGCGACGGTGACGTGGTCCTCATCGAGTCTGCGCCCCAGCGCCATGATGGCGGACGGGATTTGGGATATGTTCTCCGTGGAGAGGGAGGTCTCGGCCGGAAGGGAGACCGCGAGGGGGACGGTGGGCAGGCCGAAGGCGCAGAGGATCCGGAGCTGGGGGGAGGTGATGTGGCAGGGCGTGCCGAACCGCGTCGCGGCGTCGCCCGGAACGAATACGAGGAGGGCTCCGTCCTGGAGTTTGGCGCGGAGGACTTCCCCCACCGCCACGGGGTCGGGATCGCGTTCCGAGAAAGCCACGGCGCGGATTTCTTCCCGGGCCAGGTAATCGCGGGTGGCCGGTTCGACCCAGGCATTTTCCTCCACAAGCCAGGTGACGGAGCGTGGGGCGAGCTTGGCCGCCAAGGCGAGGAGTTCGCGGTGGGAGAGGCGGCCGGGGACCAGCAGAACCCCGTCCGAGGGAAGGCATTCGAATCCGAGAAAGTCGACAGAACCGGAAGGCATGGGATGAGGGGAGAAGCTGGCAAATGGCTTCCTGAAGTGAAGCACGAAAGCCGGATCTTGCCCGGAGTTTTTCACATTCCCCCGGGGAATCTTCTTCCCAGGGCCGGGAGGCGTTGTTAGACCCCGACGGGATGAGCAACACGCCGTCGCCCGAGGCTCGGGCCCGCTATTGGCGCAAGAATCTCTGTTGGTTAGGCGGATTGCTGGCGATCTGGTTCCTCGTGTCCTATGGCTGCGGGATCCTGTTTGTCGATGAACTGGACAAGGTGAAATTGCCGGGGACCGGGATCAAGCTCGGCTTCTGGTTTGCGCAGCAGGGAAGCATCTACGTTTTCGTCGTGCTCATTGCAGTTTACGTGTTGGTGATGAACCGTCTCGATCGCGAGTTGCTTGGTCAAAACGACGACTGAGGACAAAGCCATGGACGTCAAGACCTGGACTTTCATACTCGTCGGGCTTTCCTTCGCGCTTTACATCGGCATCGCGGTCTGGTCGCGGGCGAAAACAACCGGAGAGTTTTACGTGGCGGGCAAGGGGGTGCCGAGCGTTGCAAACGGGATGGCGACCGCCGCGGACTGGATGAGCGCGGCCTCCTTCATCTCGATGGCGGGGCTGATCTCCTTCATGGGGCGGGACGGGGCAGTCTACCTGCTTGGTTGGACGGGAGGCTATGTATTGCTGGCTCTCCTGCTGGCTCCGTACCTGCGGCGTTTTGGGAAGTTCACGGTGCCGGATTTTATCGGCGACCGCTACTACTCGAAAACGGCCCGGGTGGTGGCGGTGGTGTGCGCGATCTTCGTTTCGTTCACTTACGTGGCGGGACAAATGCGCGGGGTGGGCTTGGTATTCTCCCGGTTCCTGGAAGTGGATGTGCACTATGGCGTGCTTATCGGGATGGCGATCGTCTTCACCTACGCAGTGGCGGGCGGGATGAAGGGGATCACCTACACGCAGGTCGCGCAGTACTGCGTCCTGATCTTCGCCTACCTGGTTCCCGCTATCTTTATCTCGATCATGCTCACCAACAATCCGGTCCCCCAGCTGGGACTGGGTGCGGAGTACGTGCAGGATGGCGTCAAGCAGGGGGTCAGCCTCCTCGACAAGCTGGACGGACTCTCCACGGATCTCGGGTTCAAAGTCTACACGGAAGGCCAGAAGGCCCCCATCGACGTATTTTTCATCGCGGCGGCCCTGATGGTGGGGACGGCCGGGCTGCCGCACGTGATCGTGCGCTTCTACACCGTAAAGAAAGTGCGGGACGCGCGCATATCGGCATTCTGGGCCCTGTTTTTCATAGCGATTCTCTACACCACAGCGCCCGCAGTGGGAGTATTCGCCCGGACCAATTTGCTCCAGACGATTCCCGGGGCCAGCTACAAGGAGGCGCCAGGATGGTTCAAAACGTGGGAAGACGCCGGCCTGATTTCGTGGGTCGATAAGAATGGCGACGGTATAATCGAATACAACGGAACCGGACCGGCATTGGGGAAGAAGGAGGGGGACTCGAAATTCAAG
>CAUZKZ010000365.1:0-5863 GCA_963580345.1 Verrucomicrobiia bacterium
CGAATTTGCAGCCATGCCCCCGATCATGTCTAGTATGCTAGACATTTACAAGGTCAAATAAAAAGGGATCCCGCGGCTCTTCCTCATATTTTTGTCCTGCACCCCCATCGGCCCACCCACCGCGATTTTGCTTCTCTCCTGATCGGGGGGGTGGGTGCACCTCGGCCGAGGCCTGGCGGGAGTGGCGGCCCTCACCTTCTCTACCCTCGCGGCCTGGCATCAGGAGGCCCGCTGGCTTTCCGCCACGGCGGTCTGCGTCCTCATCTGGCTGATCTTCGCCCTCCTGCACGCCTTTGAAGGCGCCCGCGCACGTTGTGCCATTTGCACCGGCCACCTCTTCACCGGGACCCGCAACGTCAAGCATCCCACCGCCCGTCACCTCTTTGGCAGCTATCAGCTGTGGACCGCCCTCCAGGTCATCTGCACCGTGGGCTATCGGTGCCACCACTGTGGCGCCAAAATCTCCTACCCCCAGCCCTCCCCCGAACACCGGGAGACCGAGCCCCACACCTCCTCTTGCCGCCGCGCCGTCCTTCCCTCCTCGCAGCGGCAGGCCGGACTGGAGGTGGTTCTCCACACCCGGATCGGCAAGCTGAAGGGCAAGAAACGGCGCTAGCCCGTCTGCCGGCGGGACACGCGGCGCCCGCCGCCTGGCCGAAACTCGATGTCCAGAATCAACGTCTCCGGTGGGAGGAGGCCCGGAAATCGCTCCGGCCATTCGACGGCCAGCACCCCTTCCTCCTCCACCAGCTCATCCCACCCCAGATCCACAATCTCCCCCGCCGCCTCGACCCGGTAGAAGTCGAAGTGAAAGAGCGGCCGCGAGCCCCCGCGGTACTCGTGCAGGAGGGTAAAGGTGGGACTCGTCACGAGGCCCTCGTAGCCCAGCCCCGCCGCCAGACCCTTTACCAGTTCGGTCTTTCCCGCCCCCAAATCCCCACAGAGCCCCAGCACCGATCCGGCAGCCAGTTCTTCCGCCATCTCCCGCCCGAGAGCCCGCATCTCGGCCGGATTGACGCAATCACAGGGGAAATTCATGCCGCCGCACTGTGCGGAACCGCGATCGGCTTGGCAAAAATTTCTTGCTCCCCTCTGCCCGCTGTGGTGAATTCCCGGCCCGCCGCACCACCGGGACCGGCGCGCCCTCTCAGCAGCTCCCACGCCCAGGAACCATGTCATACGCAGTCTTCAAAACCGGCGGCAAGCAATACCGCGTCCAGCAGGGCGACCGCATCGAGGTCGAAAGGCTCGCTGTCGAGGTCGATGACGAAATCCGCTTCGTGGAAGTCCTCCTCTTCAGCGACGGCTCAAGCACCACGGTCGGCACGCCCTTGGTGGATGGCGCCAGCGTCACCGCCAAGGTCCTCGACCAGTTTCGCGCCCCCAAGCAGATCGCCTTCAAATTCAAGCGCCGCAAGGGCCATCACAAGACCAAAGGCTACCGCCGCGCCCTCACCAAGGTCGAAATCACCGGCATCGCCGGATAATCTCCAACCCCGTTCCCGCCATGGCTCATAAAAAAGGACAAGGCTCCGTCAAGAACGGCCGCGACTCGAACAGCAATCGGCTCGGGGTTAAAAAATTTGGCGGCGAAATCGTCATCTCCGGAAATATCATCATCCGCCAGCGCGGCACCAAGTGGAAGCCCGGCCGCAATGTCGGCATGGGCCGCGATCACACCCTCTTCGCCCTCGTGGACGGCAACGTCTTCTTCGACCGCGAAGGCCGGCGCGTCAACGTCGCCCAAGCCGCTGCGGGTTAAGACCCCTCCCCGCGGATTGCCTCCCAAATTTCCCTCGTGGCGACCCCATCCCTGGGGTCGCCAATTTTTTTCCCCGATTCCCCGGCCTCCCCACCCATGTTCAATCTGGTCCTGGTGACTCCCGAAATCCCCCACAATGCCGGGGCGGCGGGACGGCTCTGCCTCGCCACCGGCTCCACCCTCCACCTCGTCAGGCCTCTCGGCTTCTCCCTCGATGACAAGCACATCCGCCGGGTCGGGCTCGACTACTGGAAGGACGTCGACTTGCGGATCTGGGAATCCCTCCCGGATCTCCTCGCCGCCGCGCCCGCGGACCGATCCTGGTTCCTCACCACCAGGGGCCAGACCGCCCACTGGAACGCCGCCTTCCAGCCCGGGGATTTCCTGATCTGTGGCAGCGAAACCCGGGGGCTTCCCGCCTCCCTCCTCGAGGGCCACCGCGACCGGCTTCTGCGTATTCCCATGGAGCCTTCCGGCACCCGCTCCCTCAACCTCGCCACCGCGGCCGCCGTCGTCCTCTACGAAGCCTGCCGCCAGGTGCACCAGAAGTCACAGGCGTAGCTCCCCAATTCGCCTCGGGCCACCCCAGACGTTGAATGCCGTAGAGCTTCCAGTCCGTCCCCCCTCGGACTACTCGGAGTCCGAAGTGGCCTGAATATCCTGAAGCGCCGCTATGAAGTCGGCCAGAATTTCGGCCGGCACCATGATTGTGTCACGGTTGCCCGCTACGTCCTCAGTAATCTTCACCACCTTTCCGCGCGCGTTCTCTTTCAAATCGAGAAAAAACACTTTGCGGTCGGCGAGAATCTTCTCCGTGTGCAGTAAGTCGCTTTGCACCTATCCTCCTTTGACTATGTTAATTGAGCTGCCTGTACTCTCTAACGGAATGCCCATTAGGTCAAATCGAAAAGATCAACCATCGGCGAGGGCTAAGCCCTCTTGATAGCCCTCGCATCAAGGGATCACTTCGAGACCCCGATCCCGCTCTTTCCAGGGGTGCGCTCGACTCGCAGCTTGCCGCCAGCCTTCTCCGGCCGTTAGGCTCTTCATACGAGATGGATCCGCACCGACCCACGTTTCGCGCCCTCCGAGGCCTTGTCCTTTTCGCAGTCATTCTGTGCCCCCTCCGCCCCCTGAAGGGCGAGGCCTTCCTCTATCTTCAATAACGGGGCTGGTCCGCTGCACCGCTCCGAGCTGGACGGCGGCAGCGTCAGTACTCCCTTCGCTCCGGCGCTGGGAAGCCAGGTAGGCTACCTCCATGTCACCCACCAGTTCATCTATTTCTCCGACACCACGGGCCACACTCTCAACCGGATCAACCTCGACGGGACCGGCCCCACCGTCTTGGCCGGCCCCGCCCAGGGCATCCAGTCCCCCCACGGCCTGGCCCGCGACAAGTTCGGTCTCCTCTTCGCCAACGATGCCGCCGGCAAGATCCAGCACTACCACCTCACCACCGGCGCGCTCACCGACATCGTCCCGGGCGTCAACGGCCCCCGCGGGATTGCTACCTACAACGACACCCTTTTCTGGATCGAGGCCGGCACCGACAAGATCTTCAGCAGCTCCTCCGGCGAGATGGCCACCATTCCTGGCGCGGCGGGAACCCTCTTCGATCTTGTCGTCGTCCCGGCCGGATTTGGCCAGGCCGTCTACGTTACCTCCCGCGACCGCGTCTACCGCATCGAGGACAACTCGCCTCTCCCGTCCTTTGTGGGCACCGTGCACACCGGCACCGCCAACTCCTTCTTCTCCGGCATCACGTCCACTCCTGATCGCGTTTTCTTCAACTCCCGCGGCGAAAACAAAGTCTACGAAGTTCCTCTTACCCCCGCCCCCGCTTCCGTCCTCCACGACACCACTTCCGTCCCCGGACTCAACAAACCCTTCGGCATCGGTGTCACCCCCGGTCCCCGAATCTCCCTCAACGACCCGGTCGTCAACGAAGCCTCCGAGGAGGTCACCTTCACCGTTTCGCTTTCCGTCCCGACCAGCTGCGAGGTCGAGGTGACCTACTTCACGTCCGACCGGAGCGCCCTCGCCCCCTTCGACTACACGGAGACCAGTGGCACCATCGCGATCCCGGCCGGAGCCACCGCCGGTCCGGTCGTGGTGCCCATCGCCAACGACGGCCTTTTCGAGCCCGACGAAACCTTCCGCCTCCTGCTCTCCGTCGCCTCTTTTGGAGAGATCACCGACGGCCTCGGCACCGCCACCATCCTCAGCCAGGGCACCGTCGCCGGTTCCCGGAAGCACACCTGGGGCCAGAACGTCGGCTGGACCAACTGGAAACCGGTCACCGGCATCGGGCCCGAGGCCTCCGGGGCCCACACCCTCGCCACCTTCCTCACCGGCAAGATCTGGAACCAGAACGTGGGCTGGATCAATCTCGGCAACGGCGCTCCCGATAACGGCGCCAGTTACTCCAACACCAGCGCCACCGACTTCGGAGTCAATCTCCAGCCCGACGGCTCCCTCACCGGCCGGGCCTGGGGACAGAACATCGGCTGGATCACTTTCGAGCAGACCCGGGGCCGACCGAGGCTCGACTACGCTACGGGCCGTTTTTCCGGCCACGCTTGGTCTCAAAACTGCGGCTGGCTCAACCTCGGCTCCACCCACTTTTTGCAAACCGATCTGCTCGAGATCCTCGACGAGGACAACGACATGATCGACGACGCCTGGGAACTCGGCCACGGCGCCGCCAACCTCACGGTCCTCACCAAGTCCGGCGATGCCGATGGAGACGGCGAAAGCGACTTCGCCGAGTTCCTCGCCGGCACCGATCCCTTCGATCCCTCCGATTCCCTCAAGCTCCTCGACGTTTCGGTTTCTCCCGGCGTGCCACAGTGGAACGTCGACCTGACCTGGACCAGTTCTCCCGCCCGCCTTTACGACGTACACGAAAGCCCCGACCTCGCCTCCCCCTTCACCTCCGTCCTCACCGGCATCCCGGGCGCCGGAGACACCACCACTTCCACTCTCAGCCGTCCCCTTCCCCTCGATCCCGATCACTTCTGGCGCATCGAAGCCCGGCGCCCCCTCCTTCCCTGAACCACGAATCCTTTCCCACCACCATGAAAACCACCATCACTTCCCTCACCGCCCTCGCGCTTTCCACCTCCCTCCTCTTCGCCCAGGGAGCCGGGCCCCTCAATCCTCCCGGGCCACCCGCCGACGGAACCTACCGCACCCTGCAGGAACTCTGGGACAAGCTTTCCACCGTCGTGGCCTCCAACACCGCTCTCACCTCCGATGTCCAGGCCCTCCTTACCACCGTGCAAACCCTCAGCACCACCGTCGCCGACCAGTCCACCCTCATCGACAATCTCTCCCAGAATGTGATCGAGCAGACCACTTTTCTTTCCTCCCTCATCGGCAGCCAGGGAATCCGTATCAACTTCGATACCGAGACCGTCGTGAGCCTCGGATTCGTCAGCCCCAGCGATTCCGGCAAACCGTCCCTGGCCTTCTCTCCCACCACGGGGGAACCATCCGTGGCCTACAAATGGGAAACCCCGTTTTCTGCCGGGGGGACCCGCCCGAATGACATCGGAGAGATCCGCCTCGCTACTCGCAACCCGTCCGGGACCTGGAACAGCACCACCGTCGTGCAGCGCACCAGTGAAGACGACTTCCGCGTGCCCGGACTCGCCTTCGATTCCAGTGGCACCGCTCACCTCGCCTTCGGGAACCACGGCGCCGCCGATGAGACGACTCTTGCAGTCCTCCCTGCCCCGACCCTGAGCCAAATCACGACCCCCGCTCTCTTCCATCCTGAGCTGAAATTCACGCCCGCGGGCAAACCCGCCCCCGCTTACCGCGTCCCCGGAAGTGGCACCGGTCCGCACTACGGAGAACGCAACGGTGCCTCCTGGAGCTTTGAAACCATCAATTCTCCAACCGCTATCGACCAACCCGTCCTGACCTTCGATTCCTTCGATCGTCCCGCTGTAGCCTGGTCCACCAACACGAGCGTCCTCCTCGCCGAAAAGGTGCTTTTCACTCCACCAGTAGGCCCGCAAATATTTGTCTTTTCCACGAGCACGGTCGATAGCACCTCCAGCGGTGAGGCCCTCAGCCTCAACTACCTGCCCGACG
>CAUZKZ010000366.1:0-5848 GCA_963580345.1 Verrucomicrobiia bacterium
TTGGTATTCAGGAGTTTTCCGAACTTCGCGACCCCCGGCGAGATCGACCTCGCAGGTGCCAGCCTCGCTGTTCCCCGCACCCTCCACGCCGCATAAGCGGCCCTAGTTTCGGACACCGATGTTATGGGCGCCGTCACTTCCCGGGCGCTAGAAGTCCCGCGCATAGCCCGCCGTCCAGCCGCCATCGACGGTGAGGATGTGGCCGGTGGTGTAGGTGTTTTCGGGGTCGGCGAGGAATTGCACCGCGACCGCGATCTCATCGGCAGTTCCGGGGCGGGCGAGGGGGATGTGGTCCATGAATTCTTGCACCTTGTGGTGAAACTTTCCGTCCTCGCTGTAGAAGAGCTTCCTGGTGCCGTCCGTCATGATCGATCCTGGGGCGATGCCGTTGACCAGGATGCCGTAGGGTGCCAGTTCGAGAGCCATGGCCCTGGTGAGGTTGGCGAGTCCGCCTTTGGCGGCGATGAAGGCGCACTGCAGGCGGGCCGGGACGAGGCCGAAGACGGACAGGATGTTGACGATGCGCCCGGAGCCCTGCCTGCGCATGGCGGCGGCGAAGGCCCGGCTCACCTCATAGGTCCCGGTCAGGTCGACCCCAACGATGCGGTCCCATTCGTTCCTGGGAAACTCGTCGATGGTGACGCGGTGTTCCAGGGTGTTGACGCCGGCGTTGTTGACCAGGAGGTCGATCCGGCCGTGGCTGGCGAGAACCTCCTCGAGGACGGAACTGATTTCGGCGGTGCTGGTGATGTCGAGGCGCATCCCGGTCGCTGCGCGCCCGGCCAGGGTCTTTTCCAACTCGGCGTCAAGGTCGGTGTAGATGACAGTTGACCCGTTCGCGGTGAGGCGATCCGCGATGGCGAGGCCGATGCCGCGGGCGGCACCAGTGACGAGACTGACGGTTTCGTTGAGATTCGAAGTCATGATGAAATCCTTAGCGTACGAGGCCGAGCATGGGCGATTCGACCAGGTCGCAGAGAAACTCCAGGAAGTCGATGGCTTCCTCCAAGGCGACCTGCTCCGTATTGAAACTGAGGTTAAGGGGAAAGACGAGCGGGTCGCCCACCGCGCGGCCGATCCCCAGGGCGGCGGCGCATCCCGCCGGGATCTCGGGAGCCCAGTGCTCGATCCGCCGCCCGCTGAATTCGGCGAGCCCGAAGGTCCGGCCCAGCTCGACCGGCTCGCCGGCATGGAGCCCGGGATACTCGTGGAGGGCGACGAGCAGGAGGCGCGTGAAGAGATTCTCCCTGGAGTACCCGTCGTTGTTCTCCGCGACCTCCGCGACCGTCGCGTCGAAGTCCCCCGCAAGGGCCCGGGCCGTGATGAATGTGATGGTGCCGGCCTCTCCGGACCGAAAGGTTCGCGCCGAAGCCAGGATGTCCCGTTCGCGAATGCGTCCGCCGCGGCCGCTGCCGCGAATCGCTTTGGGATCAACTCCCATCTCCCGGGCTGTTCTCCGCGCCCGGGGTGTCACCGGGACGCGGTGGCGAGGGGGAAGTTCCGCCCGGGGCGCCGAGGCGGGAGCGGTCGCCGGGGCATCGGGGGACGGGGCCAGGGCCGGGGGGGGCGATGATTCCGGTTGGCGGTAGGCGGGAACGGCCTCTCCCTCCCCGAGGAGGAAGCCCAACAATTGTCCCACCACGACCCGCTCACCGGGCGCCGGGGCTCCCTGCGGGACGGCGAGGATCCCTGCGTCAAACGACTCGACTTCCTGGGCGGCCTTGTCGGATTCCAGGACGAAGAGCGCCTGCCCGGGTTGCACGGGAGCGCCCTCCGCGACGAGCCATTCGCGGAAGATTCCTTCTTCCATTGACCAGCCGAGCCTAGGAACTGTGATTTCCACTGCCATCGATCTCTACTCCTCCACCAAGCCTCGAATTGCCGCCGCGATGTCTCCGGCCCCGATCATAACGGCTTGTTCCAGGGGGGGACTGTAGGGGGTGGGGGCGAACTTTCCGGCCAAGCGCCTCAGGGGCGCGTCAAGGTCGTCGAAACCGGCGTCGCTCACCAGGGCCATGACCTCCGCGGCGAATCCACAAGGAGAGTAGTCCTCATCGACCGCCAGCAGACGGCCGGTTTTCGCCACGGAGGCGAGGATGGCGTCTTCATCGAGCGGGGAGATGGTTCTCGGATCGATCACTTCCACCTCGATGCCTTCCCCGGCGAGCTGGTCGGCGGCCGCGAGCGCCTCCTTCACCATGCGGGCGAGGGCGACCACCGTCACGTCGCGGCCTTCCCGCGCGACGTGGGCGACCCCGAAGGGAATCTCGTAGTCTGACTCCGGGACGAGGCACTTGTCGGCGAGGAGCTCGCGGTGCTCGAGGAAGAGCACCGGGTCATTGCAGCGCAGGGCGTGCGCGAGCAGACCCTTGGCGTCGAAGGCAGTGGATGGAACGACCACCCGCAGGCCGGGAAAGTGCGCGAACATCGAGTGGTAGCTTCCGGAGTGATGGGTGGCGGCGGAATGCCCGATGCCCACACATCCACGCAGGAGCACCGGCATCACGAGGCGGCCGCTGCTCATGTACTGCACCTTGGCAATCTGGTTGATGATCTCGCCCACACCGTCGAGCACGAAGTCAGCGAACATGAAATCGACCACCGGCCGCGCACCCGCCATGGAGGCGCCGCACGCAAGGCCCACGAACCCGCGCTCGCAAATGGGCGTGTCGCACAAGCGCTCTGCCCCGTAGAGTTCGTAGAGGCCCTGCGTCGTTGCGAAGTTGCCGCCCCGCTTGCCGATGCCTTCGCCCAGCACGAAGATGGAATCGTTGCGCGCCATCCCGGCGCTCAGCGCCTCCAGGGTGGCCTGCATCCAGGTGGTTTCGCGGTTTGTCCCGCCGGGGTCCGGCGGCGTGGGAGGCGCTTCCACCCCGTCCGGAGCGTAGACGTGAGCGGTCGCGGTGGAGGGATCCGGATAGGGGCTGCTCTCCGCGAAGGTCACGGCCTTCTGCACCGTTTCGGTGATCTTGGAGTCGACTCGTTCGATTTCACCGCGGGAGGCGATTCCCTCGGTCACCAGGTAGTTACGCATGCGCTCGAGGGGGCAGCGGGCCTTCCACTCCACCACCTCTTGCTTCGACCGGTATCCCGTGTCGGCCATGCCTTCGGCGTGGGCCCGGGTGCGATAGGTCTTGCACTCGATCAAGGTGGCCCCTTTCCCGGCCCGCGCCCGACCGACGGCGGCATCCGCTGCAACCAAAACCGCCCGCAGGTCATTGCCGTCGACTTCGACGCCAGGGATTCCGTATGACTTGCCGCGACGGCCGACGCCCGGATTCCCGCTCGCGTAGGAAAACGGAACCTCGGTTGCGAACTGGTTGTTCTCGCAGATGAATACGACGGGCAGGTTCCAGATCGAGGCCATGTTGAGTCCCTCGTGGAAGGCGCCGTTGTTCACCGCGCCATCGCCAAAGAAAGCCACAGCGACCCGGCCGCCCCCGGACAACTTGAAGGCGTAGCCCGCTCCCGCGGCCTGGAGAATGCTGGGGCCGACGATTCCGCTCGTGCCCATCAAGCCGATCTCCGGCGCGAAGAGGTGCATGCTTCCCCCCCGGCCCCGCGAGCATCCGGATTCGCGCCCGAACAGTTCGGCGATGAGCTCGCGTGGCTCGAGCCCCTTGGCAAGGGCGTGTCCGTGACCGCGGTGCGTGCTGAACACCGCGTCATCGGGTTGCAGGTGCGCGCAAACTCCCGCCGCGATCGCTTCCTGGCCGATGTAGGTATGACACGCGCCGTGGACCAGCCCCCGCTGGTGAGCCTTGGCGAGCGCTTCTTCGCACCGCCGGATCAGCACCATGGTGCGATAGGCGTCCAGGAGGATTTCCGTGCTGGAGCCAGGCGATGGGGTGCGGGTGCGCATGACTTATCCGAGGCCGAGCCAATCCTTCAGCACCGGCCACTGTTTTTGATAGAACACGAGGAAAGCGAGGCCGAGGTAGAAAAAGGAGCAAAAGGACATCCCTGCAATCTGGATCTTTCCCGGGCGAAGCGGCTTGGGAAGGAAGCGGCAGTTGTTTCGGAGGATGATGATCGCAGTGAGGCCCAGGGCGAGATTGTTGAAGTTGGCGATGATCAGGATCATCGTTTTCGGTTTTCCGAACTCGGTGAAGAGCCAGGCGCAGAAAAATGTCCACGACACGTAGATCACCATGATCCGGTAGTAAATGCGCTTGACGTTGTAGGCGCCCATGGAGTCGCGGATGCGCCTGCTGCCGGACCAGAGGATATCGGTCCAGCGCCGGCAGACATCCTCCACGATGGACATCTGGCTGGGGAGGAGCACCACCAGGCCCACCACCAGGGTCGCCACCCACAGGAAGGAGGCCACCCCGGGGGAGAAGCGGGAGGCGTTGCGCATGCCATCCGCCATGATGACCCCCTGGTTGTAGTCCAGCCGCTCGGTCTGCTGAAACATTTCCGAGTTCGGAGAAAACTCGATCGAGATGAGCGCCGGCAAAGCCATCCCCATCACGCATCCGGGCCCCCAGATCAGGAGCTGATCGGTCAGGATGTACTTCCACCAGCCTTTCCAGCGCGCGAGGTTCTCCTTGGTGAGGGGAAAGACCTTGCCGATATGGCTGAGCGGTATCCTGCGTCCGCCGATGGCGCTCGGGATGGCGCCGACCTGGCTTCCCATGCCCCAGCCCTTGTCACGCACGTAGTTGGCGTAAAGCGAATTCCCCATGCCCCCGCCTCCGGCATAGCCCGCAAAGGCGCCGATCAGGGCGATCTGCGTGAGGAGGAGGATCGGCATGGTGCCGCCGCCCAGCAGCGAGGTGAAAAGGTTGTCGACGTTCTCGCCGTCCCATTTGCCGTCTCCATCGAGGTCCTCGAAGGAAACGATCTTCCCGTTGGAATCGCGTTCTACCGGTTCGACGACATCGAGGTGGCCGTCGAGGTCGAAGTCCTCCCCGGGATCGAGTTCGCCGTTGCCGTTGGTGTCCTCCGCCAGAACCACCGGCACATTGCCGAATTTGAAGAAGCCGCTGAAGACCCGGCCCCAGTTCGAAGCGCTGACGAAGAAGATGCCGATGAGGAAGCAGAATCCCAGCACCACCATCACCTTGGTCGTGAAGATGGCCTGCATCGTGTTGTAGATCTTGCCGCCGAACAGAATCGGAACCGTCACGATCCCGAGGAGGAGGTAGGCAAGAAGCTGAACCGTGTCGGCGTCGTCCGGCGTCAAGGGCCGATCGTAGTAGAGCGCCGCAACCACCGCCGCCGCGGCCGTGGAGAGTCCCGGTATGAAGGCGCCGAAGCTGAGGAGGAAGAGCACGCCGATCCAGAACCTGGGCCCCGGCCGCCCGCGCATGATGCCGGTCATGACCGGTTCGCCGGTGTAGAGGGCGTAGCGGCCGCACTCCATGTTGTAAAAGAGCTGGCAGATGATGGCGACCAGCGCGATCCACATGAGGCTGCCGCCGTACCTGGCCGTGATCTCGGCCCCCAGCAACCACTCGCCGCCGGCGGTCTGGATTCCGCACATCACGATCCCCGGGCCCATGAAGGCCGCCCAGTTCCGCCACGACAAGGGCTTGGGCTTGGGCAAGTCCGCGATCTCCCACTTCGGAAGACAGGTTTCCGGGAGTTCGGGTGAGGGCGCGGTGGGATCGTCGTTCATGATACTAGCGACTTCGAGGTTGGCTGAGCCAGGGTGGCCTCGCGATATCCACTCGCTCAAAGCAGGAAGCTAGGCTCTCCACGACGTCCTCGGGAAGCTCAATTCCGTGCTCGGTCGCAGTTCGTCAGGGTGATTGGCCAAAAATGCTGCGAAGCTGATAGAATCTTCGATTGAGCGTTTCTGCTAGACAAGAGCCTCCGGATTTGCAGGATAGGTTCGTGATGC
>CAUZKZ010000367.1:0-5840 GCA_963580345.1 Verrucomicrobiia bacterium
GTTTTTTGGGGGGGGGCAAAAGCGCTATGGAAGGAGCATGGCTTGGGGGGTGCCGGGGGCCCTGTGAACAACCTCTCGCCGCCCCCGCGATGCTTCGCAGCCATTAACCTTCGCGCCGATCCCGGCGCGCCCGCGGGCGGCTTCATTCGTTGCGATATCGGGGCCGAATCCGGGCCCTGGCGGCGGTTGCGGGCGGTGGCGCGGCCGGGTTCGGCTCCAGGCCCCGCGGCGGGAGCAGAAGGCTGGAGCGGTCCGGCTGGGTCGGCGGCTGACCGAGCGGGGGCTCTCCCCGGGCGAGGGCCGGGCCAGTTCGATCTTGCCGAGCTTGCCCTGTGGGTTGATGGAGGTCTCGGGGTCGGTCATCGGGAAAGGGGAGAAGTTCTCGAGGTTGGTGCTCTTCTTCACGCCGATGGTGAGCTTGAACTGGCTCGCTCCGAGGGACTGAAGAAGCGGGGCATCGACATGCAGCATCGACATGCAGGGCCTGCACCTGGGAGAGCTCGTAGAGCCCGTGGGCGGGAAGCTTCGGCCGCTTTGCGGCCCTCTTGCTGGTCATGACCGAGACGGTCATCCCACTTTCATCAGATCACCAGAACGCCGATCCACATCCCTATCCGTGCGCCACTCGTCCTGGCGGGGGATCGAAAATCGCAACAGTTTGTCTGGCACCACGGCCGGTCACTCGTCGTGTTTGGTTGGGGGTATTTTTCCAACACGAATTTCCACGAATTGAAATGAATTCCACGAATTGGCCAGCGGCCGTAGTCCTGCGAAAATTCTCCCAATTCGTGAAAATTCGCGATCATTCGTGTTCAGAACAGAACCCCAGTTTGTCCGTCACCTTCGCGGGCGATGAACCGTGGCGGAGCTTTTCACGTGTCCGTCGTAGCCTCGCGCAAACGCTGGTCCCGCGACCGCGGGATGGTGAAAGACATCGTGGCGTGACAAGGGCGCGGCGGCGTCCCGCCGCCGGACAAGTTCGGTGGATTCCTGTGTTCCTTGCCAGGTGTGCTAGACTTCGCCCATGCCCCGTCGTGAACTCAGCCGTCCGGAGCAGATCGAGTCCTGGCTCCGGGAGTGGGGTGAGAAACTGGTGGACCCCGGCAGCCTGACCCTGATCGGATCCGCGGGGCTTCTCTGGCACCTGGGCGAGAGCGGGATCATGGCGGCGCTCCCGGAGCACAGCATGGACGTCGATCCGGTGACGGACGACGAGGAAGTCGCGATCCTGGCATACGACTGCCTCATCGGCAGCGAGTGGGAGGCCGCGCACGGGTGGCACGTGAACCTGATGCCCAAGAGCGTCCTCGATGAGCTGCCGGACGGTTGGGAGGGGCGGGCCGGGTCGAAAGATTACGGGAAGCTCACCGTGACGGTCCCGGCGCCGGCGGATCTTCTGGCTCCGAAAATCCGCAGGGATGAACCCCGCGACCGAGCGCACCTTGCATGGGCGCGGGAAACGGGTTTAATTGACAAAGGCCAGGAAGAGGAGTGACCACGCGTCGATTGACCTATCAAGATGAAGCGAAGCTGGAGTACGGGCGACTCCTCTGGCGGAACCCGGAGGCGCGGGCACGCCTCCTGGGGCATTGGACCGATGCGCGCCACCCCCACGCGGAGCGCTTTTCGGAGACGTGGCGACCGTGGGTCGAGATGATCCTCACCACGGCAGGGGACGAGGCTACGGGCGAGGACGATCTGGATTCCCTGCTTCGCGTCGAGGGCTTGAGCCTGCGCGTCGTCGCCAAGGAGATTCCCCCGGTGTTCGGGAGTTTTTATTGAACCTCCGCAATTCGCCTGTCCCCATCTGTCCATTTACCCAACCAACAAGTTCCAAATAAACTTCAATTTCAATCACAAGCTTCAGACTTCAAGAGAAGCGTCAAGGCTCAACCCGCGCGCCCATGGCGCATTGGATATTGAAGTTGAGGTTGTGATTTATTTGGAGCTTGGAGAGTGGAGCTTGGCGAACGGACTGGAGGCGGCCATCTTCCGGAATCCAATCGGCGCGCCGCTCGGTCCCTGCAATCGACGCTACGCCAGAATCGATGCATCACCGGGCCGTCTTAAATATCGGGCCTGGTCTGGACCGTGACCTGTCCGGTGTTGTCGAGATTGAAGGTGTAGACCAAGCCGGGTTTCATTTGTATTGAAATAGCTTCGCCGTAAATGGCGCGCACGCCGTGCTTTTGGAGCGCCTTGGGGTCGTTGGAAAGATTCCACATGGCGTCCCAAAAGACGGAGCGGTCCTGCGCGCCCAGCCGTTCGAAGATCTCGTGATAGCGGGCCGGTTCCTCGCCAATGACCTCCACCGGGAAGCCTGCGGAGGGATTCATGCGCTCCCCGAAGACCCGCCGCCACAGGTGAATCGCGCGCTCCCGGCCATCCATGACCAGTGCGCCGGGGAAGATCACCACGAGGCCGTCGAAAAACACCACGTTCCCTTCCACGGTGAACTCCTTCTCGAGAATCACGGTCTGCTTGTCCCGGTCGATCTCCACGAAGCGCAGGGTGGTGCGCAGGTTGCCGTCGGGATCGGCTTGCTGGCTCACGACCTTGGCGTAGCCGACAGTCTCCTCGGTGGTGAGGTTCGTGATGGCCTGTTTGAGCTTCTTGCTCTCCCCAAGGAGGTCGTGAATGGTCTTGGAGCCATAGAAGAAAGCCCCGCCCAGCACGGCCAAGACCGCCAGCGACGCGATGGCAACGAGGTACTTCATTCAGACGGCGACCAACTGCTCGGTCATCTTATCCCAAATCCTCCGTCCGTCCAACACCTCTGCCGATTTTCCTGTCGGCAGCAAGACGGACGCCCGGATCGGGTTCGCATTGGGCGCTATCACCCGCCGCCGGGGGGTAGCCGAAGTCGCCGGAGTTTTTTGCACCCTCCGACGTCGATCGACGAGCCTGGCCACGGTCCGCGCGCTGGCGGGGTGGGAACGGAGGCTGAACCGATGGTGGTCCTCCCCGCTTCTCGATTCGGGTTGCCATCGAAGAACCGCCTACCTATGAACGCCTGACCATGAAACTGCTTCCCACGCTCTCGCTCCTGCTCCTCCTTCCCGCCCTCGCCGCCGCCGACCATCACAAGGGCTTCATCGAGCTTTTCAACGGCAAGGACCTCGACGGCTGGAAGATCAATGAATCCCCCGATTCCTGGAAGGTGGAAGACGGACAGCTCATCTGCAAGGGTCCCCGTTCGCACCTCTTCTATGCCGGCAAGGTCGCCAAAGCGACTTTCAAGGACTTCGAGGTGAAGCTCAAGGTCATGACCAAGCCCAAGGCCAACGCCGGCTTCTACTTCCATACCAGTTTCCAGAAGAGCGGCTGGCCGAAGAAAGGCTTCGAGGCCCAGATCAATGCCACCCACGGCGATCCCAAGAAAACCGGCAGCCTCTACGGGGTGAAAAACGTCATGAACACTGCCCCGCACAAGGACAACGAGTGGTTCGATTACCACATCATCGTGAAGGGCCTGCAAATCACCATCAAGGTCAATGGCAAGACCACGGTGGAATACACCCAGCCCAAAGAAGGCCCGAGCGAAAAGGAAAAGGGCGGCTTCGACCGCATGCTCAGCAGCGGCACCTTCGCCATTCAGTGCCACGACCCCGGCAGCGAGGTGCGCTTCAAGAGCATCCAGGTCAAGCCTCTCTAAGTTCGCCCAAACGTGGCGCCATTTCCGACCGGCATCGAGAGGCCGGATCGGGAGCGCTTCCGTATGCGGCGAAAAACTCGACGCTCCAAGTTCCAAATAAATTCCAACTTCAGATTCAGGCTCCAGGGATCAAACCGAGTGGTGATATCAGCCAATTTACAAGGGGAACGGCTTGAACATCGCTCCTTCATCAGAGCCAGATCAAGCGCGCGGATGGCAGAGCGACGAACCAACAGCCCTGCAGGGGGCTTCAAGGCACCGGAGCCCGCCGAGTTGAGCGCGCTGCTCCCCCGGTACGAGGTCTCGGACTCGATTGGGTGCGGAGGAACGGGCGCAGTCTACCTGGCCCGGCAGAAGTCTCTCGACCGGAAGGTGGCGATCAGGATCCTGCCCCGCGAGTTCGGGGCGGACCCCCGGTTCCGGGCCAGCTTTGAGTCCGAAGCGAAGGTGATGGCCCGGCTCAATCACCCCAACCTGATCGGGGTGTACGATTTCGGGGAAGCGGGCGGCTATCTCTTTGTCATCATGGAAATGGTGGACGGAAAGTCTCTTTTCCGTTCCGCCCAGGGCAAGGCCATCAAGCAACAGGTAGTGGCCCGCCTCATCCAGGAGATTTGCGAGGGTCTGGCCCATGCCCACGAGGCGGGCGTCATTCACGGCAACCTCAACCCTGCCAATATCCTCATCGATTCCAAGCAGCGGCCCCGGATCGGAGACTTCGGCCTGGCCGCCCCCAAGGCCTCTGCGGAACACGAGGGCGAGCGCTTGCACGCGCCGGAATACACCGCCCCGGAAATCGTGGAGGACCACGCCGACCCGCACGAGCGGTCGGATGTGTTCTCGACCGGGGTCATCCTCTACGAGCTGCTGACCGGCAAAGTTCCCGGAGCGACCTACGTGCCGCCTTCGCAGCTCGAGGCGGTCGATTCGCGCTTCGACCGGATCGTGCGGCGGGCCCTGCATCCCGCCCCCGCGATGCGGTTCGCCAACGCGGGGGAGATGTCGAAGGAGGTGGACGACTTGTGCGCCTCCCTGCCCAAATCGGAAGCAGGCCTCCTGAAGTCGGGAGCCTCTCCAGCCAAACTCCTGCCGGCCGGGGAAACGGAACCGGCAACCACCGCCGCACCCCTGCCGAGCTCCGACCGCTCGGCCCGCCACCAACGGATCGTGGCCCGCAACCTCGTCATCATCGCGGTCCTGCTCGTTATCATCCTCGCCGTGGTGGTCGCCTACAACCAGCGCGAGAACGAAAACGAGCGCCAGCGCCTTCTGGCCGACAAGCTGGCAATCTTCGAATCCAGGAGCCCGTCGCTCCCGCGGCCATCGAGGAAGATCTCACCCGGGAGACCGGACCCCGGACCTCGACCCGATCCCCGACCCGGGCCTGCGCCGGCCTCCGCGCCCCATCAGTTCGCACTCGACACCTTGCAGAGCAGCCTCGCTCGCGGGGATCGGAGTCGCTTTCCGCACCGCACCCGCGAGCTGGGCGACCGTCGCGTCTTCCTGGTCGAGACTCCCATGACCTGGCAGTCCGCCAGCGCCTTTGCGGAAGCGCACGGCGGCCATCTCTCCGCCCTCCGCAGCGAAAGCGAGAAGTCGCAACTCTCCTCCATGATTTCCAACCGCACCACGGTGTGGCTGGGAGGAGGCACCACCGGCGGCTCGGGGTGGGGCTGGATAGAGGGCAGCGCGTGGGTTCTCTCCACCGAGCCGCCCGCCCCTTCCGGCAATTACGCAAGTCTGGCGCGCAACGGCGTCATCGACGCCCGGCCAGGCAACGAGGAGTATCCCTTCTTCATCCAGTGGCACATGAACGGCGACAACCCGGGCACCCTCGACGCCCAGTTGACGCGAACGAGAAACTCCCTCGCAGCTGGCAGTCCGGCCTACCCTCCCGGGACCCTCTCCCACGGAGACCGCCGCTACCTCATCATAGACAGGATGGTCCGGTGGCGCGAGGCGAGGGAGGTGTCGCGCCGGGCGGGAGGCCACCTCGCAGTGCCCGGCGACAAGGACGAGTGGGACTACCTCCGGGACGCCGGGACGATCCTCCTGCCGAAGACCAGCGTGGCGTGGATCGGGGGACAGTACCGCGATGGGTCCTGGTCATGGATCACCGGCGAGAAGTGGACCTTCACCGCCTGGGTGCCCGCCCCTCCCAACGAGATCGATCCCAAAGCCACGG
>CAUZKZ010000368.1:0-5840 GCA_963580345.1 Verrucomicrobiia bacterium
CACAATTTCCAAATAACCTTCAGGAAACAAATCTCAGGCACCAAAGGTCGTGGCCGGATGATGATCGCGGCCCGATGAACGGCTTCCAATTGGGATTTGGGCACTGGGATTGAGATTTATTTGGAAATTGGTTCGTCGAGTTTTCGCCGCCGACCAGCGCCTTGACCATCGTGCTCTGATGTGCTGGCCGATTGTCGGGCATCCGCTCCGGATGCCAGTTTTCCGGTTTTGGTCGCTTTTGACGGCAAGCGCAGCGCATGCCACTCCCTTCGCGCACCACCTCGGAGGCGATTCGGAGCGCGAATTCCGACTGCGACGTTAGATGCGGAATCCGGAACCGGTTCTGTTCGGCGAAATCCGCCACCCACAATTTCCAAATAACCTTCAGGAAACAAATCTCAGGCACCAAAGGTCGTGGCCGGATGATGATCGCGGCCCGATGAACGGCTTTCAATTGGGATTTGGGCACTGGGATTGAGATTTATTTGGAAATTGGTTCGTCGAGTTTTCGCCGCCGACCAGCGCCTTGACCATCGTGCTCTGATGTGCTGGCAGATTGTCGGGCATCCGCTCCGGATGCCAGTTTTCAGGTTCCCTTCAATACTTCCTCCACACCGCCGGCACGAAGAGGACCAGCACGGCGTAGAGTTCGAGACGGCCCAGCACCATCAGGAGCGAGAGAAAGAGGTGCGTCCCGGGGCGGAGGTGGGAGAAGGTGTCGGTGGGCCCCACGTCACCGAAGCCCGGGCCGATGTTTCCGAAGGTGGCAAAGACGGTGGCCAGGGTGGTTTCGAAGTCCATTGCATTGCCGGTCTCCATGACACCCACTACCAGCATCGAGACCAGCGCCATCAGGGCAAAGAGCGCCACGAAGAGGACAGTCTGGGCCCGGGCCGTGTCGTCGATCGGGTTTCCATTGACCTGCATGCGGAGAATCTGGTTCGGCCGGAAGGCCCGCACGATCTCCTGCGAGGCCGCCCGCACCAGGAGAATGAGCCGGCTCATCTTCATGCCGCCCGAGGTTGAGCCCGCACATCCACCGATCAACATCAAGGCCAGCAAAACGAAGTGCGTGCCGACCGGCCACAGCTCGTAATCGACGGTTCGATAGCCCGTCGTGGAGGCAATCGCGACCACCGTGAAAACCGTCCCGCGCAAGGGCTCTTCCCCGGGCTGCGATCCTCCCCACGCCACCACCGCCCAGACCACCGCAATGCCGAATACCACCAGAGCCAAGTACCACCGCACTTCTTCCTGCCGTTTCAGCCGCGCCCAATTCCGGCGCACCGCCACCACGTAGATCAAGAAGCTCAGGCTCCCCAACACCATGAAGAGTTCCAGCCAAATCTCGATCCAGAGGCCCGTGTCCCAATCCGCAAAATGGGCAATGCTGTCGTTGTAGGGGCTGAATCCGCCGGTGGCGACGCACGTAAAGGCGTGCGCCACCGCATCGAACCAACTCAGGCCCAGTCCCCGCAGCCCGAGCAGGCACACGGCGGTGAGCGTGAAATAGATCTTCCAAAGCGATAGCGCGGTGTCGCGAATGCGCGCCGTGGCCGCCTCGCCCGGCTGGAACGAGGACTCGTTCCGAAAGAGAGACTTCGCCCCGCCTCCCACCGTGGAAAGAATGGCGACGAACAGGACCAGGATGCCCAGGCCACCCAGCCACTGCATGACGGCCCGCCAGAGCAGGATCCCGCGCGGCCACGCGTCCAGATCTGCAATCACGGTCGACCCGGTGGTGGTGAATCCCGACACCGACTCGAAGAGGGCGGCGGTGGGATGCAGCCGCGGCTCGCACAGAAGGAACGGAATCGCTCCAAAAATTGCGCTCAGCACCCAGCCGAGCCCCACGATCATGACGCCCTCCCGGCGCGGGATGCGCTCGAAGCGCCCAATCCCGAGGAGCACGAGAACAATTCCTGCCACGAACGTAATCCCGCCCGCCGCCATGAGCGGGACGACCGCCGTGCCCCGATCCGTGACCGGATCGAAGTTTGCGAAGACCCCACAACCCGCCATCGCCACGCTTTCCAGCGTCAACAGCAAGCCGAGGACCTTCGCTAACAACCGGAAATTCATGGAGTGGGAGGCACAGGTAGCGCTAATGCAGCAGCTTCAACAACTTCTTGCGCACCTTGGGTGACACCATCGCGTAAATCCGATCCCCCGCCTCCAACACATCGTTCGGCCCGGGAACAATGGCCTGCAGTCCGCGCAGCAAGCCCACCAGCACGCACCCGGCCGGCCATTTGATCTCGCTCACCTTGAGCCCGACCGCCTTGGCGCCAGGCTCGACATCGGTCTCGATCACCTCGCCCGCACTGAATTTCTTGACGATGTAGTACTTTTCGGCGGTGAGGTAGCGCTCGATATCGCGCCGCGTGGCCTCCCGCGGGCTGACCGCCGCCACCACCCCGAAGTGCCGCCCGCTCGACCCGATTGCTCGCGCGTAGTCGGCGCGGTGAATGAGGGTGAGACAATTCTTGGCGCCGATGTTGTTGGCCTGCAGACAGGTCATGACGTTGTCCTCGTCGCTCGGGCTGGTGGCCACGAAAAAGTCCGCCTCGCCCACTTGCTCTTCCTCGAGTTCCGCCACCACCGTCGCGTCGGCATTGATGACGGTGGTCTCACCCAGTCGTTCGGTCAGTTCCTGGCAGAGCTTTTCGTCCTTTTCGAAGATGCGCACCCGGCAGTCCCAGCTCTCCAGCATCTGGGCCAGCGCAAAGCCGTACTCCCCTCCCCCGAAGATCACGACCCGCATCGCCTCTCCTCGCCGCCCCCCCTTTTGCAACCGTTCCGCGAGGGTTCGAAGGCGTCGCGGCTCCCCGAAGATCGTGACGACATCTCCCGCTGCGAGCACCGACTCGGCATCCGGCACGAAGCTGTCGCCGTTGCGGGTGACGGCCGCCACCCTGGTCCGTTCCGGGGCCTTCAAATCGCGCAGGGTCTTGCCCGTTCCATCGCTCTTGGCACCCACCCGCACCTGCTGAATCTCGATCTTGCCGCAGGCCAGTTCCTCCACCGAGAGCGAGTCCGGATTCCGGATAAACTTCGCCAGTTCGATGGCGGCAAGCCGCTCCGAGCTGAACATGTGATCAATTCCGAAGTGCCCGCGGAAGTCGAAGAGCCACTCCTCGCGCTGCAGGCCCGGGTGGACCCGGCTCGCCACGGTCTCGACTCCCATCGCTTTCGCCATCGAGGCGCTCATCAGATTCACGGTGTTGTCGCTGGTGAGGGCCAGAAAGAGTTCACACTCGCCGATGTTGGACTGTGCCAGGGCGTGCACGCTGCTGCCGTCGGCGCAGATCACCTTGGCATCGATGCTGCTCTCCAGTTCGGAGACGAGGCGCGGATCGGTTTCGATCACCGCGATGCTGTGGGCTTCCCGCGAAAGCTCCGTGGCCAAGTGCCGGCCAATCTCACCGGCTCCGACGATAATGATGTTCATGAGAACAGCCCTCGGCCGCGGTGCCATTCTCCCCGCCCGCCGCCCGCAATCCAGCAAATTCGCCCGCCTGAAGTGTAAGGACCTGAGTGCAAGGATTCTAGATGTGCGGACCTCCTCGCCGCGGCCCCTTTCCGGCCGGACCCGGACCTCGTGGCGCGGTTTTCGGACCCGGCGCGGTGGTGATGGCCTCCCTCCGCTCACGCGGGCCCCCCCTTCCCCTCTCCCGCATTCGGGGGAGGTGGTTTTAATGCGTGAACGAAATGGGATTCCGGCTTTGTATTTTTGGACACACCTATGTTTGGCGAACCTGCGAACCGATCCGCTCCTCTCCCTCTCCTCGTCCTTGTCGCGGCACTCTGCGCGGGGCCTCCCTCGCCGGGCCAGGATGCGGCGAAAAAGGACGCCCCCGCGGCGGAAAAGGATGACCCCGCCCTCAAGCAATACTTCATCGCGAACGGCGCCTACAACCGGAAGCTCTACCCGGTCGCCGTGCAGCAATTCGAGGAGTTTCTCGAGCAGCACCCCGAGCATCCCAAGGCCGATCTGGCCCGGCGCGGATTGGCCCTCAGCCACTACGCCACCAGGCAGTACAAGGAAGCCATCCCGCCTCTCGCCGCCCTCCTCGCCAAGGAAAAGCTCGATGAGACCATCAGCCGGGAACGCCTCGTGATGATGCTCGGCCAGTGCTTCCTCATCACCGAGGAACCCGACAAGGCCAAGGAACTCTACGTGGCGGAATTGAAAAACCTGAAGACGGCGGCCTACCTCGCAGTCGCCCTCGCCTCGGTTTGCGATGTGAGTTTCGGAAAGTCGGAGTGGGACGAGGTGCTGGCGTGGACCGGGAAGTTGCTCGCCGCAAAACCGAGTACAGCCCAGTCCGCCCGCACTCTCTACCAGCAGGGCTACGCGCACTATCAACTCAAAAAGCCGGAAGAGGCCATCGCTTCGCTCGGGAAAATCGCAGCGCTCGAAGCGGACAAGGTCTGGACCACCCGTGCCGCCTACCTGCTCGGAGAATGCTACAACCGGCAAAAGGATTTCGAGAAAGCGGAGGCCGCCTTCGTGACCGCCCAGCCCGGGCTGACCGGGGCGGACGCTATCGAGTGCCGCTACCGCCTGGGCCTCACGCGCTTCGTGTTGAAGAAGCACGAGGAAGCGGCCGGTGATCTGCAGGCCTACCTCGCCGCCGCCGAGGATGGCCCCCATGCCGTGGATGCGCGCCTCTATCTCGCGCGCACCTCCCTCGAACGCGGAAATTTCGAGGCGGCGGGAACCGCCCTGCAGACCCTGAGCGCCGGCAAAGGCGAGTCCGCCGCCCGCGCCAATCTCTGGCTGGCCCGCGTCCATACCCGCCCGGCGGATAAAGATTACGGCATGGCCGCCGCGGTGCTCGCCAAGGCCATCGAATTGTTTCCGGCCTCCGCCGTCATCGAGGATCTGCGCTTCGATTACGCCAACGCCTTGATGGCGCAAGCGGAACCCGACTGGAATACCGCGCTGGCCACTCTGCAGTTGATCGAGGAGGGCGGCAAATTCTCGCAGATGGCGGAGGTTGTGAGCCAGAGCGCGGTCTGCCAGCAGAAGCTGGAGGACTACGAGACCAGCCTCGCCACCAATGAGAAATTTCTCGCCAGCCATGCCGACCACAAGCTGGCGGCCGAGGCCCGCTTCATGCGGGCCGAGAACCTCTTCCTGCTGGGCCGCCTGGAGGACTCCCGTAAAGCCTATGAGGAATTCCTCGCCAAGGATGAAGTGCACCCCTATCGCGTCGCAGCCACCTACCGCGTGGCGCAGATCCATCATGCCGGGGGCCGCTGGGAGGAGTGCCTCGCCAGCGCTGCTCCTCTCCTCACCGACAAGCCGGAAGGCCCCCTCTTCGCCCAGCTCCCCTTCCTCGTCGGCGACTCGCTCTTCCGCCAGGAAAAGTGGTCCGACGCGACCGGACCGCTCGAAGAGTTCCTCTCCTCGCGGGTCACGAAGGACAAGACCAAGGGGATAATCGTGAAAGCCGATCCAAATGTCGATACCGCCCTCGTCCAGTTGGCGGTGGCGTACGATCGCACCGACCGGAAGGATCAGGCCGTGGAGCGCCTGGGCACCTTGGTCCACCACTATCCCGCCCCCACCTCCCAACTTCCCCTCGCCCTCGCCGAGCTGGGGCGCCTGGCCTACGAAGGCGCCGACCTGAAGCAGGCCCGCATCGCGCTGGAACGCTTTGTCGCGTCCAATACGGAGGACAACGAAGTCTTTGCCAAGAACGGCGGGGCGCAACTTCCCCGCGTGATGTACTACCTCGGCTGGATCGATGCCGCCGAAAAGAAATACGACTCGGCCGCGGCCCGCTTCGGAGGGGTTGTGGCCCTCGATCCCAAGCACGTCCTGGCTCCCG
>CAUZKZ010000369.1:0-5837 GCA_963580345.1 Verrucomicrobiia bacterium
CCCCGTGATTCCAAGGGTTGGAGGGCTTCGTTCAGAACAAAAATGCCGTCCTGTTCTGCGGTTCCAGATTATTCTTTAGCAAATTGAATCCGCGGTTGATGGACTACTAGAGGGCGCCCTTCAATTTCTCGAAGCGGGCCTCGAGGCCGTCGAGTTCCCGGCGCTTTTGCGCGATGGAGCGGTTCAGGCTGGTCAGTTCGCCCAGGAGGCGGTCGCGTCCCCCGCCTGCCGCGGGTCTTCCACGCTTCGCTCCGCCCGTCCCGCCCCGCTTGAGCCAGTTGCTGATCGAGAGCGGTGAAGCGCCGAACTTCTTGGCCGCCGCGGCCACGCCGCCGCGCCCCTTCTCCGAATTCACCTGGCCTACGAAGGCGATCACCTTCTTCTTCAGGGAGTCCGAATAACGCTTCCCTTTTCCACCACGCTTTTTCGCGGTCTTCTTCGCGGTCTTTGTCGCTGCCTTCTTCGCTGTCTTCTTGGTTGCCTTGGCCATATGTTACGGGGGTTCTTGTCAGGAGGTGCACAAGCGTGTCACCGCCTGCAAATCAATCTCTCGGGTGCCATAGTTCCCGGCTCACCGCAATAGGTTTTTCCAATCCGGGTGCATTCCGACCCGCGTCGCACAGCTCCGCACCCTAAAAGAGCCCGGCTGCATCCGCACACCGGGCTCCTGAGTCAATGATAATCCCCACTGAGATTAACTTGTCTTCTTCTTTTCTTTGGGCTCGGCTTTGGCTTCTTCGATCTTGGAAGCCGCGAGGATCACGTGCTTGCCTTCTTTGCCGGCGGGCTTGCCTGTCACGGTCACGCGCTTGACCTTCTTGGTCGCGGGAGCCTTGAAAAAGGCCTTCACTTTCTTCCCGGTCAGGAGAATGGCCTTGCCGTCATCCAACTTGATCGCCTTCTGGCACTTGGTGACCACCTCGAGGTCACAGTGTGCACACACGACGTTGCCAGTGGCGGTGACATCCTCAGATTTGGGCTTCTCCGCGAATGCCGCGGTGCTCAGGGAGCCGACGAATAATGCAATAATCAACTTTTTCATATTTGTTCTGGTTGCGCTTTATACGAGGCGCTTCGAGTCGACTTATTCCCTAGCAAGGGGTGCTTGTCGAAAAATAAATTTTTCCTCTCAAGATTGCGCGATAATCTCCCTTTCCTGCTTGTGAAGCAGTCCAAACCGTTTCCCTTCCGGCGCCCGGTCCACGTGGCCCCGCGCCTCACTTCGCCTGCCCATCGAGACTGAAGAGATAGGCCAGGAGGTCTCCCAAGGCCTGGCGCGAAAATCCCTGCGCGGTCGGAGGCATGAGGCTGCCGATGCTCTCTTGTTTCTCGATCCGGTCGGCCGGGATCTCGTGAAGTCCGGCCACAGCGAAATCTCGCAGCAGGACGTGCTTCTTGTCGCGGCTGCCCTGCAGATAGCCCTGCAGGACCTGGCCGTCCTTCGTCGTCACCCGGGTCAGGGCGAAACCCTCCTTTATCTGGCGGGTCGGCCACATCACCTCCGTGACGATCCGCTCCGGGGGAACCCCGCTGCCGACCGCACTCAAGTCCGGCCCGATCACTCCGCCTTGCGTCCCGACCTTGTGGCAGGCCGCACAGCCGGCTTGCGCGGACCGGAAAAGCGCTTCGCCCTGCGCGCGATCCCCCTTCTTCCCGGCTGCAATCAGTTCGATCACCAGATCGTCGTTGAATTCGATCCACGTCGGCGACAACCCGGCCAGCCGATCGAGGGTGAGCCCCAGCTCTGCATCGACGAAGCCCGTCGCGATCCAGGCTCTCCGGAGACGTTCTCCCTGCTCCCGCTCCACCGTGAGCTTGGCCAGTTCCGCTGCGAGGCGTGAGGACCCGCCTTCCCGCCCCGCAAATGCTCCGAGGATCTCCCCAATGGGACCCGCTTCTCCGGTCTCCGCCAGAAACTGCGCTCCCCGACGCGCCGCCTCCGGCAAATCGAGATTCACCAGGGCCGACATCACCGCGATTTGGGGACTGCCCGGCTGCAGGGCGATCGCCTTGAGGTCTTCGATCGTCTCCTTCGTCCCCAGGACCCCGAGGGAGCGAATCGCCGCGGACCGCAGCGCGCGCTGGCCCTCCGCAGCCTTGGCCAGGGCAAGGACCCGGTCACGGACCTCCACCACCTTCCACTCCGCGGCCAGTTCCAGGGCGGCGACCCGGACCGCAGAGTCCTCGGCCAGCAAGGCCCGCCCCAGGGACGGCACCACGTCGAAGTCCGGACGCGGGCGGCCCTTCATGGTCCGTAAGAGGACCGCGTTCGGAGTAATCGCCTTCAGGACCTCACGCACATCCTCGTCCTCGCCGACCGCCACCAGCGCGTTCGCAAGAGCCAGGCGGGCCTCGTCCTTGACTTCCCCGCTCCGGACCATCTTCCGAATCTCCTCCAGCACCCCTTTCGAGTCGGCTGCCCCCAGCACGGCCGCCAGGCCACGCCGGTGCACTCCGAAATCGAGCCCCCCCCGCCGAAAGGCCGGCAGCCACTTCGACTTCAAATGGTGCACCGCCTGCGAAAAGGCGTAGTCGATCCACCTATCCCGGGCCGATTCGGCCGCCACCGCGGCGACCAGCACCGAGCGCGCTTCGGGGATCGCGGCACAGGCCAGCACCGCCTCCATGCGAACCCGCGGGTGTTGATCCCGCGCCGCCGCCACCAGCAGTTCGTGCCCTCCCTCCAGCCGGTTCCCCCAGCGGCCCGCCACGCGCGCTGCGTAGGCCCGCGCCCGGTGATCTTCCGAAGCCATGAGCCTCTTCACCATCGAAGCGTCCGGCACATCGATCCACTCCAGGACAGCCACTGCTTCCAGCAGGTTGCGTCCCGCATCAGGGCCCTGCTGCGAGGCAGACCAATCGCGAACCGCTCCCGCCACTTCATCCGGATCACGGCCGACCAGCACCTGCTTCGCCTTCATGCGCGTCCAACGCTGCGGCGACTTCAGGGCCTCCAGCAAGGCGGAGATGGAAGCCGAAACGAGCTTCGGGGGGGGCAGCGCGCCGGCCTTCGGAGTGATCCTCCAGATCCGGCCGTGCGTCTTGTCGCGCTCGGGGTGACGATAGAAATCATCCTGGTGGCACGTGATCGGGTTGTACCAGTCCACCACGTAGATGGCGCCGTCGGGCCCCACCTTGACGTCGATGGGCCGGAAGTTGCGGTGCTTCGAGCGCATGAACGGCTTGCGCCACTCCAGCTTGAATCCGGCTCCGTCCTCGATCGTTGCAAAGCGGCTCACCTGGTTCTTCTTGTAATCGCCAATCAGAAATTCTCCCTGCATCTCCGCCGGAAAGGTGCTCGCGCCGAGGCAATCGATTCCGCAGTAGCCGCCCGGGTTGCCGATTTGGGGCAGCCGGAGCCGGCGCTTGGCCGGGATCGAGGCCGGGGTCAGGTAGGAGACTCCCCCCGCCCCGTCGATCACGAAAGACTGCCCGAAGTCATCGAAGGCCACTCCCCACGGATTGCCCGGCCCCATGAAGTCGTCCAGCAGTCCGTCCAGGCGCAGTTCGCGGGGCCGCAGGCGATAGACCCCCGCTTGGAAGAGCGACGAGACCCCGAAGGGCGTCTCCACCCGCGACTCGATCCCGTCGCCCTGGCAAAACCACAACTCGCCTCCCGGGCTCCACACGAAACAATTGCTGGTCTGGTGCGAGTCCCCGTTGCCGAAGCCGCTCAGCAGAACCTCGCGCTCGTCCGCCACGCCATCGCCCGTCGTGTCGCGCAAGGTCAGCAGTTCGGTCCCCTGCCCGATGTAGACCCGGTCCGGACCGACCTCCATCCCGGTCGGAATGAGAAGCCCGTCCGCAAAGACCTTGGACTCGTCCGCTTTCCCGTCGTGATCCGTGTCGCGCAAGGCGATGACCTTGTCGTAACCCCGCACCCCGGGCTCAATCTGCGGATAGACATCCGAGCAGGCCACGTACATCCGGCCCCCGGCGTCCCAGCGAACCGAGAGAGGATTGGTGACCCCGTGGGACTCGTCCGCGAAAAGATTCACCTCGAACCCGTCGAGAAGCTCGAAGGAAGCCATTTCCTTTTCGATGTTGGCGTCCTTCGACCCCGTCCTGGGAGGCGCCTTGGGTGTCTCCCACCGCCCGCCGGTGCGAATCGCTTCCTCCGCCGCTTCGATCAGTTTCGGATACGTCGCCCATTCATCCTGGATGGAGGGAAGCCCGTGCGAAGCCTTTGAGAAGATCCGTTTGCTGTCATCGCCAAAGATGCACTTCCAGTTCGCGGGTCGCCAGTACTCGCTCCACAGGCGGTGCTTTTCCCGCACTGTTTCCCGCAGCTCGGCAATCTTGGGTCCTTTCGATTCGGCCGCAGCCGTCAGGCCCCGAATCAAGGATCCCACCGGGTCCTCCGCGTCCCCGGCCACAAAGGGAACCCCACGTTTCTTCGCGAGGGCCTCGATGGCCTGCGTGTATTCCGCGATCGCCGAGCGCCCCGCGGCGCCCTTCCACTCGAACCGCGAAGGCCCCAGCAAAACCACCCGTCTCTCGCCGCCGGCCAGTGTATCGAGCAGCTTGCCGTAAGCTTCCACGAACCGCTCCAGGCTCTCCGCGCCATCCAGCGACTCCATCTTGCCAAACTGCGCGATGATCACCGATGCCTTCACCCGCTCCAATTGCTTCTCCCAGTCGCCGAAGGCCTGGGGACGCCAGCGTTCGCGAACCGCGCTCTGGAAATAGACCGTGTCGCCCTCCCAGGCGAAGTCCCGAAACTTGGGCGCAGCCTTCCGCCACTTGATCGTCAGGGCCGTTTCGAGCCGGCCTTCCTTCTGCATCCGCACCATGTCGGCGCCGCCCACGAAGGCCACCACGTCGCCCGCGCGCAGTTCGAATTTCTCCGCAGCCCACCCGCTCGAAGCGCCGGCAAGACCGAGGACCACTATCGCAATTCCTGGTATCGTTTTCATTTCCCTCGCTTCAATTTGATGTCCTTCAATTCCATGACCATCTTGTCTCCGCCGTGCAATTGAAACCCGATAAATCCGCGGTCGAGGCGCTTGGCAGTTTCGTTGTCGATCACCTCGGAGGCTACCTTGCCGTTGATCGTGAACCACAGGCGGTTCCCCTTGGCGAAGACGTGCACTTCGTTCCACTCGCCCTTCTTCACGTCCGCCACTTCCATGGCGCCCTCGATCTTCTCCCACTTTTTCTTTCCATCCTCCCCGATCGTGACCCGCTCCCCGCGCTTCGCCAGGTAGTCGCCGCGATCGTTCTCGTGGAAATCCCACGCCCCCAGGACCTTGTCGCCGATCCCCACGTGCCCGATGTCGGCGTGGTATCCGTGCAGGCGGCTCGCCTTCCCTTTCACCGGCTGGCTGCGAACCTCGAGCCCGGTATTGCCCTTCGTGAGCAAGCGATAGCAGAACACCACCTCGAAGTCTCCCAGCTCATCCTTGAACATCAGGTAGGACTCGCGACCGGCACCCTTGCCCACGATCTTGCCGTCCACAACGGTCCAGTTCCCCGCCTCGCTCGCCGGCCGGCACTGCCAGCCGCCCAGCGACTTCCCGTCGAAGATCGATTGGAACCCTTCTTCCCCAAACAACGGACCGCTCGCCAGCAAGGCGAGGAACGGGATGAGCCATCGTGTCGTCTTCACGCCAAAACGCTATCGGGGTGGCCCCTCCGCGACAAGGAATTGCGTCCTGGAGCAAGGAAATCCCCCGTCCGGATCACAAGCGCTCATGCTCCCGAGCCCCGCTAGCCCGGGCGCTCCGGCTCCCGGCGGGCGCCATCCCGGAGGCCTGCTTCCCGTCGTTGATCAGGACCCCGAGAGCAGCGCACCGTACGGCCAAAGGTATGAGCGGCTGGGTCTCGGATCTACTTCG
>CAUZKZ010000370.1:0-5832 GCA_963580345.1 Verrucomicrobiia bacterium
GGAATCGGTCTTCTCGGCCGATTTCGAGGGCGGCCAGGGCGGCTGGACCACGGGGGGAGACCCCGGGTCGGATCCCTTCACGAACTGGGAATTCGGCGCCCCGTCCAATGTCGGCCCCGCTTCCGCCCACAGCGGAACGAATTGCTTCGGGACCAACCTCTCCGCGGTTTACGCCAACGATGCCGAGATCTGGCTGCGCTCGCCGACGATCGACCTGACCACCGCAGCGGGGGCGACCCTGAACTTCTCGCACTACGTGGATATCGAGGTGGGCTTCGACTCCGGACAGGTCAGGCTCCTTGACGCCGACGATGCCAACGCGGAACTGGCCGTCCTCCAGGCGAATATCGACGGGGACGATCCCGCCGGTTGGGAATCGTTCAGCAAGGGCCTTCCGGTCGCCGCGCTCGGAAAGAACGTCGTGATCGAGTTCCTCTTCATGTCTGACGACTTCACCGACGTCACCCAGGCGGGCTGGTATATCGACGACCTGCTCGTAACGGTCCCGTAGAGTAGAGAGAAGGCGGCAGCCGGAGCGGTTGCCCTACAATTTCGCTTTCATCGGGCCCAATTGTAGGCCGGGCGCTCCGCCTGGCGGCTCGTTGGACCAGCTTAACCACGTGGCATTCGTGACAGGTCACCTTTAGTTTACGTGACGTGACAACGATCCGGCACGTCAGCTCAAGTAGAGCTGCCACTTCTTGGGCAGGAATTCCCGGACGATGCCTGTCAGGTGGAACCGCGTCTGCTTCCAGCTGCGGCAGGGGCAGCGGAGGTGGAGGAGGATTCTGGCAATCATGGCGGTTCCTTTCGGTATCTGTCCAGTCTGCTAGTTGGACGGGCAGAGGATCAGATTTATTCCCTCCTCCTTCCCGCAAGGTTTCTTCTCCCGGCGCTCCGGGCAGGAGGGTGGGGACGAAAGTCTTTCTTTGATGGGACGGTTGGACCGTTCCGGGTCGTGGTGACATCAGTTATGGCCGATCGCTGGCCGCCCAGATTGCCTTGATGGTTTCTTCCTGTCGCCGACCATCGGGGGGCGTCATGCTGGCGGTGTAGTGCTCGAATCGGCGCAAGGGGAGCTGGAAGAACCCGTTGGGATCCGTTTTGCGAACCCACTTGTAGGCGTATTCGAGCCATTCGTTGCGATAAGCCTCGGGCTGATTGCTAAACCAGCCAATTTCGTCCCAACCCCAGACGTGGATGCGATCCGAGGCGCGGTATTGGCCGGGGTGATCCGAACTGCCGAAATTGTCGAGTTCGACGATGTAGGGCAAGGACTCGCACGACCATCCGCTCGGGGTCCGGCCCCCGGCACTTCGACCGTAGAGCGAGTCGCCGAATCCTTTTTCCAGGATCGCACGGTGGGGTTTGCCCTGGACCGATTTGGGCCGGGACGGGAAGGAGTGGAGATCGAATAGGAGTTCCCCGTCATGGACGATGCCGCCGCCGGGGACATGGGCATCGGCGAGAACGAGGTGACGCCGGGCGTGTTTTTTCGCGTAGCTGCGGAGGCGGCTCATCATATCGCGCCAGTGCGCGTACTCTCTGTCGCGGTCGTCCATGAGTTCGACCTGGCCGAAGTGAATGGCTTCGAGTCCCATGTCGATCCAGCGTTTCCCCACATAGACGAACCACATGCGGGTTTCCAGGCGGCTCATGTCCGGGACCGAAGCGCCCTTGCTCCAGTGGTCGACCCGATGCCGGAAGGGATAGAGCATGTCTTCGTAACGGAAATTCCGTGCTTCGGGTTTTAGATCGAACTCCTCAAAGATGGCGGCGGGAATCGGGACCTTGCTCACATCGGTGGTGACAATTTCGAAGATGCAACCCTGGAGAATGAGATCGGGATCCATGGCATGGATGCGCTTCACGAACGGCGCGCCTTTTTCGACCAGGGCGTCGAGACGCGATTCGTTGCCCCACATCCAGATGACGCGCCCGGCGAACTTGACGCCCGTGTTTGCCATCATGCGCAAGTCGTCATGCGAGGTCAGATGGAGCAAGGAGGCCACGGTGGCGCTACGGGCCAGGTAGTTTTCCAAAACGGGCCGCGAAATTTTTCGGTCGAAACGATAATCGAGATTCTTGGCGCGCTGCGGCTCGGCGACCGTCTCGGCGGCACGGGAGGTGAGAGGGGCGATGCAAACGAGCGCGCCGACCGCGCACAGGATCGATCGGGCCCGCAATGGCCTCGGGAAGCACTTGGGGAGAGGTCTGGACACTGTCATGAGGTTATTCTCCTTCCTGAGCGTCCCCCTTTTCTCTTTTCTCGGATGCTTCCGTATTGGGGCCGCTACCTTTCCACTGAACTCTCCCGACGGAGCTTTCTCTTTTGCTCATTCACTTCGGAGGCCCATCTAAACATGGTGTCCGGATTTCCCCGAAATGAATCAGCACTCACCGGCGGGGCGACACCATCGGTTAGACGAAACCGCTCCATGTTTTCGTACATCCGGAAGATTTCGACAACATCCGCCAGATACTGGACTGCATAACGCGCATTGAGTTCCCCCCTGAGCATGGCCCTCTGCACTTCCAGCCGGACGCCCCTGTATTCCTTGCTCGCAATCCCACCTCCGAGCGCCTTGGTCACATTCCAGAAAAACCGGCTTTGCTCCTTGAGAGATTGCCCCCGTGCGCGAGAAATCGGACCCGACATCGGCGTGTCCATGGCAGCCCTCGTGAACGGCTTGAACCGCACCGGATAGCGTTTTACGGCAACGAGAGGAGGCCGGACCGGTCTCTCGAGATCCGCCGGTCGCACCCCACGAGGACGAAACCTCACTCTCCTCTTCCTTGGCTTCACTTCTGCAGGCGGCCACTCCGGATCCACAAACGGTTCCACCCGTGAAAGGCGCTCCTTCAGCGCCGCATTTTCCAACTCCAGTTGTCTGATTCGAATCTCCTCGGGGCTCTCCACGGTCCGATCATCATTCTCCACCTCTTCCTCCGCCCGCCCCTCGCCTTCCCCCTCGACGGCCAGGAAGAGCACCGGAATCATCACTTCCGACTCCGCGCCATGCGGGACCTTGCTCATGATCGGGTTGCCCACCTCCCCTGCGATCCCGCCACCGACCGCATGCCCGTAGGCCGCCTCCAGCTTCTCGGCGGAGAACTCGTAGGCTTCCAGCCACTCCAGCGAATTAAATTCCCCGGATGCGATGGTATCTGCGCTGGCGACAGAGACATCCGCATCGCTCCCTTCCAGGCTCAGAGGAACAAACACCAAAACAGCGGCCACCTTGCTTAGAAATTTCATGCCTTGGATCATGGCGGTTCGGCCCTCTTGCCTTCAAGCCGTGAATCGTAAAAACCAGCTGAAAAAGGTGAAGAAGGGGCAGTCCAGAATGGCACGTGGTTAAGCGCATCGATCCATCGCCAGGCGGAGCGCCCGGCCTACAATTGTAGGGCGGCCGCACCGGCTGCCAAAGATGGCCAGTGACGAAGACCAGCCTTAAACACGTGCCAATCAGGACAGTCAGGAATGCTCCTCAGTTAAGCGCGAATTCGACGAAAAACACAGGGGGAAAGGGCGCTGGGGTGCCCATTGAGTGTGTAAGAAACTACATTTTTCCCGTTCCTGAAGGGCGCGAAGTTAAGACGCGCTCGTGTTCTTTCGGAGTGCGGAAGCCATGCTTCCGCTTTGTGGAGCGGTCGAGCCTTGCTCGACGCGGACGGGGCGGTGCCGCAAACCGATGCGAGGCGCCCACACTCCGATCCACCGCGGTGCAATCCCTATTGGAGTGCGGAAGCCCATGCTTCCGCTTTGTGGAGGGGCGGGGCTTGCTCCGGGTGGCGCGGTTCGAATCGTCGAATCTTCGGAAATCGATTCGCCGTCATCGAACGTCCCTCGAGATCCCCACCCGCACGAAGCGAGGCTTCGTCTGCCGCCAAAGCGGAAGCATGGCTTCCGCACTCCAACAGGCCACCGAAAAGCGGCTTAGCTGAGCAGCATTCAGGACAGTCAGGAATGGTGCGGGCGGAAAGTCTCATCTGCCGCTTGCACGCATCCGCTCGAGCACATTGGCTGTGATTTGTTGCACGCGCCGGTCCGGTCCTCTCGGTTTGGAGTAGATTTTCGGACGGACATAACCAGGCGGTTCGCTCAGTCCGTCAGCCCACCAGCAGGTGGCAGCGTTGAAGACAAAGTTGTCTCTCGGGCCGGGATAGACGGTAGCGGTGTAGGTGCCACCGTTGGGTTTACCGGGCGTACTCTCGGTCGCACCACTGGCGATGACCTCCAGGCCGGGGATATCCGCTGGATCGCCGTGCCACTCCCAGCCGATGAGACCGGGAATGCGATCGCCCGCTTTCATCCCCGTGCCGGCGTAGATCCAGTGCTCGGGTTTCGTACAAATCCAATCCGCTCCGCCGGTGACGGGACCGGTGCTGTGGGCGCCGATCAGTTCGTTCGCATACGGCCGCTCGTGCTTGAGGGACTTCATCGCCTCGAACTCCCGCGTGCCACCCGGCGGACCGAACACGCCAACGCGCTCGAACGCGCTCAGCTTGTCACTGAAGACGACGCGCCCGCAGACCGCGTTGCCGGAAAGAAACGCTACATTGACGCCCGCAGCGATCGCAGCACGCACGTTCTGAAACATCTCGATGCTCCAGTATTCATCGTGACCGACGCTGAGAAATCCCTTTGCGCGCAGCAATCCCTTCGGATCGCGGTGCGTGTCGAGGTTCGAGATGTAGGTCACATCCTCGCCACGCGATTCCATCCAATAGGCCAGCGGGAATTCCCAAAGCAGAAACTCGCCGGATCCGGTCGATAGGGGAGCATCAAAGATCTGGCAGTACTTGCCGAAGGGGCGCCGGAAGCCGACTCGCACCCCGCCCCCCCAGTACCACTCGTGCTCGCCATTGTCGTAGAGCGAAAACTGCGAGGGCCAGCGATTGTAGGCCTGCCAGGTCGTATCGCTACACTGGAAAATGAATTCGGCACGCCGATCGTCCCGCACGATGAAGATGAGGTAACTCTGCACGCCCTCGCCCTCCTCGGTCAGCTTGCCCAGATAAACCCCGCTGAGCCAGTCGTCAGGAATGATCAGTTCTGCGCAGGCCGGCCACGCGCAGCTGCGTTCGCGTTTTTTCCCGACCGGCGGGTCGTCGTGTGCCACTCCCTCGAAAGGACCCAGCCGTCGGAGAAATCGCCCGCCCTGGCCGCCATAGTAGCCGAGCCGGTAGAGATCGATGGTGAAGGGTTCGACCGGGTCCGTCTTCACATGGAAAGAGATCTTCTCCCCGGCCCGCACGCTGGTCTCCGAGCAATAGCCCTCGATCCAGGGGCAGCGATACTTCGTCTTCGGTTCAATGCGTGGCCTCGTGAGCATCCAGTCACGAGTGCCCGGCTTGGCGTTCTCCTCCTGGACCAGGGTGGACTTTTTCGGGACATCTTCGGCGCCGGCCCGTCCGAGCCCACCCACCAAAGCGCCCACGCCGAGACCACCTAGCTTCTTGAGCGCAAGGCGTCGGGAATCTTCGTTCACTCCACCAGTCTGCCGAATAAAGAGTCTCCCATCAAGGTCGCAAAGTTACCTGTGCTCCGCGGCGAATCGATCCCGGCCCCGGTGCGGCTCTGAATTTGGAACTGCCCGGCGGGTGGGGGATCTGGTAGTCCTCTTGCTATGCATGGCATGAAATCCTCGTATTTCCTCATCCGCGCCCGAGAGTAGCGCTGCCGAACCCGAAATCATGATCCGCCCTCCACCACGCCCGCCGTCTGGGCCTACTCATTGTGGCCTTACATCACGGTCGATGCCCTAGGGCGAATGCCACAAGGTTAGTCCGGTCTCTCGATCCCGGAGGGATCATAGAAATTTAGCG
>CAUZKZ010000371.1:0-5798 GCA_963580345.1 Verrucomicrobiia bacterium
AGCAGCGGATGGGGAGAGGATAGATTCTGAGCCATATACAGAGCGGTGCTCAGGGAGCCTATGAAAGTTGCGACCTCAAGGGACGGGGACCTGCGATTCGCCATACGCAATTCCTGACGATAACCGAACACCGACAACCGTGATCGGTTACCCCTATCGCCGTTTCCGCTAAAGAAGATGGCGGACTTCCTTGAGGTACAGACAGATCCCTGCCGCGCCGCCCACGCCCGCGAGGTTCGGACTCTCCAGCTGCGCCAGGCCGTGCTCGGCCGACAGCGCCTCGGGGATCGACCGGATCCGCGCCCAGCTATTTAGATAGGCGTTGAAGATGTTTCCGGAGATGGAATCCGCGATGTCGTCGAGCGCGTACCGGCGCAGGCCACGGACGACGAGCCAGTTGGTCATCACCCACACCATCAGGCGGCGTTCGTCCATCAAATCATCGCTCAGGTCGGTGGTGACGGCCGGGTATTTTCCGTATCCCTGGCTGCTTCGCAAGGGCGCGGCCATGCGCGAGGCGCGTTCCTCATCCGGGACGCCCGCGAACAGCGGTAGGATATTGTCCAGGCCCCGGAATCGCCCGCCGCGCGGCGCTCTGTAGATACGCCCCGTGTCGGCGTCCCAGTCGAAATAGAACCCGGCCTCTTCATCCCAGCACAGCTCGTTGATGCGGTCCGCCGCCGCTGTCGATTCCTTTGCATGGTGCGAACCGTCCAGGCCCAGTTCTCGGTGGAAGTCCGCAAGCCGTTGCTTCTGCACAACGGCTAGGGCGTTGACCCCGATCCCGGCGACATGGGGGAGTTCCTTGGGCCCCCGGGCGTAGTCATTCCAGAAGCCTCCGGCGTCGACCAGGATGCCGTCCCGGCGGTAGGCACGGTCCAGGTAGCGGTCGTTGGCGAGCAGGAACGGCAGCGCCTCCCGCAGGAAGCTCCTGTCCCGCGTGGCTTCGTAGACTCGTTCGACGGCGATGGCCCAGATCGGGTAGCTCTTGTCCGTGCTGCCCCCGGGCGGATCCTTGACGCGGATCTTGCCCTTTTCCTTCCCCGAGAGGCGCATGAACTTCGCCAGCCCTCCGATTGCCATTCGCCTGGCGAGGGCGGGATCGAAATCCGCCATCGCGATCGTGTTGAAGAAATGGTCCACCGGCCACTGCGCGTAGCATATGGCGGGGTCGGGCGCAGAGACAACGCCCTCGTACGTCTTTCCCCGGAAGCGTCTGCGCACAGAGCGCGACGACACGCAATCCTTGAGATACGCATGCTGCCGACGAAGCATCTCCTGCAGGCGGCCCCGGTGGGCTGAGCGCGGCAGTCGGAGGCCGGGCGGAAGCGCGGCATTCGGGAGCGGAATGTCGTTTGGCCAGGCGTCCGGGACCACGATCCGGGCCTTCGGAAGGGCCGCGATCTCCGGCAGCGCGAAGCGCGGCTCGACCCGCCGGTGGCGACCGACCAGGAATTGCTTCCTGACGGCCTCGTAGCGCTCGAACAACTTCCAGAGAATGCGGTCCGGGAGCTGGTACTGTCGCTCCGGAAACGCCCATATCGAGCCGCTCACGTCGAGGGTCCGGCCGAAGGCCGACAGCACGCGCGGACGCGACAGCCTTTCGAAGTCATCCAGTTCTTTCCGGCCCGCCTTCAGCAGCCGGAGGAGGAGGGTCTTCGGCGCGGTGACATCGCAGAACTCGCGAAACCGCCCCACGCGGAGTCGCACTGGGCCCGCCTTCACGTGCCACTCGCAGCGGCGGACCTCTACCACCGGCTCCGTCTTCGCCAGGCGGGCCGCGCGCGCGATCAGGACCTCGGCGAAGTCCCCGGGGTAGATGAAACGCCAGGTGTTCGGGGAATTCTTCTCGACCGTGTAGACATCCAGGATTTCGCGCAACAGGTAGTCGAGAAGCGCCTTTCGGTGTCGGTCGAGCCCCCGGGCGATCGACCCGTCTTCACGAACCGCCACGTTCCCGATCAGAAAGCCGTTGACGACCGAGGTCCCGACTTTCGGGGTCACCTCCGGCATCATGCGCTCCCGCGTGATCGAAATCTCATCTATGCGCAGAAAGCTCAGGTGGCGGAAGACCGCCACCCGTTCCGGCCCGGCCGGCAGGAACATGAAATGCATCCGCCGGCCGGTGAGCTGTTCAATGTAATCCGCAACAGCACTGACGGGGTCGACGCTCGTCGTCATGGTATAACCTCCTTCGATTTGGTGAAACACCGGTTTTGCGGCGGAACGCACAGGCAGAACCCAAGAATGCAGATTGGCCTTCCAGGCCGACCAGAGCAAGTGCAGATCATGAGAACGCGAATAGAAAGCGAATCTCGAACCATTCGCCCATCCATGAACTCCTCTTGCTACAGCTCGGGCTGGAAGCCCAAGCTACTTTTGGGCCCGAACACTGATCAGCCACCGAGAAAGAAGCGCACGGCGACGATCGACTGATCCACGCACCCGTAGCCGTCGTCGCCGCCGACGTGCCCGACGATGAACACCTCACCATCGGCCATCTGCACGGATTTCGGATAGTAGCCGACCGCCGGTTCACCCCGGATCTCCTGCAGGCCGTCGTCGAGTTCCAGGTCGCGCCAGGTACCCCCTTCATCGGTAGTCCAGGATATCCCGGTGGTGGCGACGTGGAGGATGACCCCCTCTCGCGTGGCCAGCATCTCCGGGTGTCCGCTGTGAGGGAAAGGGGCCTCCTCCACGGCCGAGGTCTCCCAGGTGCTGCCGCGCCTGACCAGTCGTGTCTGCATACGGTGGGGGCCGTCCGGATGTCCGTCCGCGCGCATGACCAGAAGCAAGTCGCCGTTGTCGAGTTCCGCCCAATCGAACTCCTCCGAAAGCCCCAGGTCTTCGTTCTTCTGTGCCTGCGGGACCGTGTCGATAGGCCCGCTCCATGATCGGCCGTTGTCCCCGGAGACAAAGAGTGCCATGGTGATGTCCTTGAACCAACCACGCCGGGAGGCGTGCTCAGCGCGGCGGCGGATGAGTCCGCCGCCGACGAGCACCCGCCCGTCGCTCAACTCCCGGATACGCTTCGGCCAGTACAGGTAGTCGTCATCGTCGAAGATCGTCTCCGGCTCGCCCCACGTCCGGGCGCCATCGGCGGAGCGTTGCAGGTATCCGTTTCGAGGCGCCTCGTCGTAGGGCAGATACATGCCCCACACTCCTCGCAACAGTGTGCCGTCGGAAAGCGCCGTCTCGGCCTCCCCGGTGATTCCGTTCATGCACGTCCGGAACGGGTCCGCGCTTACGAACTGCCACGACCGCCCCCGGTCCTCTGATCGCAGGTGCATGTTGCAAAGATCCAGCCCCGTCATGTCGTATTCGTCCCCGGTTCTCTGGAACTCCAACTCGCTCATCTCGGGCGGCCAGTCCAGCGCCCTGCGCACCTCCTCGGGCGCCTTCGGGCGACCCTTGAACGGGCCGGCGGCCTGGGTGAAAGAGCACATCAGGCTGTCGTCGGGCATGTTCGACAGCCCACACCAGCATGTGTATCCGGGGTACTGCGGCGAGTGATAGACGTGGGTTCTTTCGAGGTCTCGGATGTGCATGTGAACGGATTTTTGCTCAGTGGTTGGGGAAATAACGCGAACACCAATTGATGATTGTCGAATGTTGATTGTTGATTTGCGAAGTAAGAGCAGGGACAACACTCCTGAGGGAACTTTGCAGTGCTTCGACAACATTGATTATTCGAATTGCAAACTTGATCAACCTGTTTTCCAGTTCAGGAGGTTTGTCCATTTTCTTCCTCCTTCACAAATCAACAATCAACATTCGGCAATCATCAATCAAATGTCGGCAGGCGGGGAAAAGATGTGGAAGTGCGAATCGATGATCATCGTTCGATGACCACGGTCTCGTCCGGGACCAGCTCCCGCTCAAACCGCCCGCCTGCCCCGATCTGTTCCTCGCGCTCATCGAGCCAGGCCCGCCAGCTCGCTCTCGAGTCGGTGCCGAGATCGAGGATTAGCTTCTGCGGGGTCCCGGTCGCATTGCTGGCGAAGAGGGCTATGCCGCCCTCCGGGTTCTCCCAGGCCGATGTGACGATCTCCCCGCTTCCCTCCGCCGGCACGGGCGCGTGCCGCATCGTGCCCAGGTTCAAATACGGCAGCCACGCGGACCGGACCTTCAACCAGTGGCGGATCATCCGGATCGCCTCGTAGTCCGTGCCGTCCCCCCCGTCGCGGAGCACCGCGACGACGTCCACCCCCGGCAGGGAGCACGGCAGAGCCAAGGTCGGCATCCGCCCGTCGTGGAAATCGCGTGCGAGAGCGTCCCGCAGGGTCTGCAGGTCCTCCACCCCGCTGTACGGCTGGTGCGATTCGAGCAGCAGGAGAGGATGGTAGAGATACGAGAGCAGCCGGAGGTCGCCCTCCACGAGCGCGGCGTTGACCAGTCCGACCAGCGGCTCGATGAAGCTCTCGTGCGACAGCAGAGGCTGCGGAATTCCCATCAGGCGATAGTGCCGGATCATGCGGTGCAGGACCTCCTCGTGCGCGTGCGCGTACCAGTCTCCGCCGCGAACGGGATGGCCGTGGCCGACCGCGTCGCATCGCGACCCGTTGCGGTTGTGGCCGACCTGGTCGAGGTAGTTGCCGACGAGCCCGTAGCTAGCGCAGGGGGTCACGGAGTCGAGCAGCCTCTGCCGCCAGTACTCGGTGCCCATGCACATGTCCAGGAGCGGATACTCCTCGCGCTCGATCATCTGCCCGTACGCGTCCGGTCCGGTCCCGATGCACTTGCTTCCGGGCGTTCCCGCCGGAACGGCCCGGTTCCGGAAGCCGGGCCCGCCCGAGTACGGCCCCACCAGGAACAGACAGCCCTGCCAGCGAAAGGCGTGCGGCTTGGCCGCTTCGTACCCGGGATAGTCCTTAGTGATCTGATGCGCGCCGCGGTATTCGAAGCAGTAGAAGCCGTGCTCCGCGGCGATGCGCAGCTGGCGTCGCTTGTACTTGCGCAGCCAGGGCTCCGTCTCGCCGTCTGGCATGGTGGAGTGGTCCTGCTCGGAGGGGCTCAGCGAGTGGATGCCGATGGGCCCTTCGATTCCGAACAACTCGCGCAGCCCCGGCAGAAGATCTTCGAGAGGCAGAGGCAGGTCGCTGATCGAGTAGAACCACGCGACGCTCTCGCGCGCCCAGTCCGGCGCCGTGTCGGCCAGCGTGCCGCGCGTGGCCCACGGCGCCGACGCGCCCGCCCAGTTCCGATAGATGTCCGCGCCGTGATGCCAGTCCCCGCGGAACGTGGCGATCACCACCGGGTACGGGACCGCCAGCTCGTCCCGGGGCAGGTCCGGATCAGGGACGTGATAGGTGAAGCCCACGTCGCGATGATCCCAGAGGAGTGTCTTGGTGAACGCGTCGGGGTCGTGGGCGCCGATGTAGAGTCCTTCATTGCCTTCGCTCCAGGCCGCGAAGTACGGCGCGATAATCCAGGAGCCCGGATACAGACCGCCGAAGTAGCCGTCGGTATCGCAGACGCCGTCGTAGATCATGTTGTCGGTCATGGCCTTGAGCTCGGTCTCGCTCCAGTCCGTGTGGTTGTACTTGTCGATGGGGATCTCCGGCCAGTACGAGCATGCCGGGCGCATGATCTTCGTCAGCACGTCGGCGGCGCGGAATCGCGGGAAGTGAACCTCCCGCACACACATCCCGCCGGCGTTCACGCACTTCGCCGACCACGAGGCCGTGATCGTCCCCGTCTCGCCCTCGGGCACGACGTCCACCGCGATCGCGACGCCCGCCGTCTCGAACGACCAGGTCAACCTGGCGCCCGCCCCCTGCGCCTCGTAATCGAAGCGG
>CAUZKZ010000372.1:0-5795 GCA_963580345.1 Verrucomicrobiia bacterium
CGTCCCGACGTCGCCCCTCGCAAGCAACCGGACAAGGAAGTGCTCGCCGCGCTCCCTGTCCCGCAACGCGAACTCTATGACAAGCTGAAGGGTGAAATCGACACCCTGAGCAAGCAGCGCAATGCGGTCCCGCCCTTGCCCACCACCTACGCGATTCGTGATGGCGGAGCTAAGCCATCGGTGCACGTGCTGAAGCGCGGCGACGTGCGCTCGCGCGGCGAGTTGGTACCTGCGGCTGCAATTTCCGCAATTAAAATCCTGGCGCCCGAGCTGACCGCGGAATCGAGCCCCCAGCGGCGGTTGGAGCTGGCCCGCTGGATCGCCAGCCCGGTAAACCCACTGACCTCGCGGGTTATGGTTAACCGCGTCTGGCATCACCACTTTGGCCGCGGGATCGTCGATACGCCGAGCGACTTCGGGTTCAAGGGTGGGCAGCCCTCGCATCCCGAATTGCTCGACTGGCTGGCGGGGGACTTCGTGCAACACGGATGGAAGATCAAACGCCTGCATCGGCAGATCGTGCTCTCGGCCACCTATCGCCAGAGCGGCGGACACGATGAGTCGGCAGCCGCCCAAGATGCAGGCAACCGTCTCCTGTGGCGCTATGCGCCGCGGCGGCTGGAGGGCGAAGCCGTGCGCGATATCATCCTCCAGGTCAGCGGCAAGCTGGACCGTAACCCAGGTGGTCCGAGTTTCGAACTTTTCACCTACCGCGACGGCAACGTGCCGGATTACGTGTTGATCGAAAAACCGGGGCCGCAGACTTGGAGACGCAGCGTCTATCGCTACAACATCCGAACTTTCGGCGCACCCTTGATGACGGCTTTCGATTGCCCCGACCCGTCGGTTTCCACGCCCAGCCGCTCGAGTTCGACCACCCCGCTGCAGGCCCTGTCCCTGTTGAACAACCATTTCGTCATCGAACAATCGCAGTTCATCGCCGGTCGTATCGGTGCACGCGGCGGCGGTGTAGAGGCATCCGAGCAAGTCGGCGCGGCCTACCAGCTTGTCCTGCTGCGCGATCCCACCGACGCGGAACGCGAGCGGGCGGTGCGCTTTGTTCGCCAACACGGCCTGGCTGGGTTATGTCGCGTCCTCGTCAACAGCAACGAGTTCCTCTATGTCTTCTGATTCGCAAAGACAAGCCGGCTGCACCGGTTACCGCCGTTTCGTCAGCCGCCGCCAGTTTCTTGAGACCATGGGCGGCGGCTTGGGGTCAATCGCGCTGGCGGATCTGCTGCAGGCGGATGGGCAGCTGCCCTCGACCTATCACGCGCCCACGGTCAAACGCGTGCTGCTGCTCTTCATGTCGGCGGGGGTTAGCCATGTCGATAGTTTCGACCACAAACCAAGCTTAAAGAAGTATGCCGGCCAGACATTGGACACGGCGCTGGAGACCGACGCGAAGAGCATCCGCGATGTATTCTTCCGCCAACCGGGTGTGCTGATGCCCAGCCCCTTCGAGTTCCAGCGATACGGGGAGTCGGGCCACTGGGTGTCGCAGCTGTTCCCTCACATGGCCCAGCACGTCGATAAGATGAGCTTTGTCCACTCGATGGTGGCCAAGGAAAACAGCCACGGACCTGCCATGTACGACATGAGCACCGGCTTCAGCCGGAACGGGTTTCCCTCCATTGGCTCGTGGGTCACCTACGGATTGGGAAGCGAGACCCAAAACCTGCCCGCTTTCGTTGTGCTTATGGATCGCGGCATGCCGCCATCCGGCAGCGCCAACTGGGGGAACGGGTTTTTGCCCGCCCGCCATCAGGGAGTCGTCTTCCGCAGTGCAGGCGACCCGATCCTCGACCTAGCCCCTCCCGGCAGCCTTGCTCCCCAGCAACAAAAGGCCTCCTATGATCTGCTGGCGAAGATGAACGCGGAACACCTCGGCAAGCATCCTCATGTTGGCGAGCTGTCGGCACGCATCGCTGCCTACGAACTGGCCGCCCGCATGCAGATCAGTGCGCCGGAAGTGGCCGATCTTTCGCGCGAGTCAGCAGCCACCCACCAACTCTACGGCACGGATCGCAAAGACAAGCGTCACGCGAGATTTAGCCGCATGTGCCTGATGTCGCGACGCCTGCTGGAGAACGGCGTCCGTTTCGTCACCGTGTTCAGCGGCGGCTCCAACAACGTGCAGGACAACTGGGACGCCCACGGGAACCTCGTCGAGAACCACACCAAGAATGCTCTCTCCGTCGACCAGCCCATCGCCGCGCTCCTCGCCGACCTCGACCAACGCGGCCTGCTCGAGGACACCCTCGTCATCTGGACCGGCGAATTCGGACGCACGCCGACCAGCGAGGGCGGCAATGGGCGCGACCACAACATCAGCGGGTTTACATCGTGGATGGCTGGCGGTGGCATGAGGCCCGGATTTTCGTATGGCGCCACCGACGAACTGGGCTTTCGCGCCGTCGAGAACCGTGTGGAGATCCCCGATTTCCACGCTACGATTTTGCACGCCCTGGGACTCGATCATGAGGCCCTCAGCCACTACTACGACGGCTTGGAGCGCCGCTTGACTGGAGTCGCCCCGGCCACAGTGGTGAAGGCGCTTTTTACGTAGAGCGCTCACTCGCTCACGCCCGTCCTACAAAATAAACGCGGCGCCCACGGCCACGCCGATGGTTCCACTCTGGCCGTCGCAGGTCTGAACAACTCAAGGCTTGAGGCCCTGCAGGGGGCGTGATAGCGCTGGCTGGATTGATCGAGCGAAGCTGCTTGCGCCGCATGCTGGGCGGCCTTTGCGCGTACTACAGGTTTGTCTGTCCCCCTGATCCATGGGAAGAAGGGGCATGAGAGCGTGTTGCGGATTCGCGATCATCGTGGTGTGGGCGGGCCTGGGGTCCGAAGCCAGGACCGAGATGAACTCGATCGGAATGAAACTTGTCGAGATCCCGGCAGGCGGCTTCGTGATGGGCCAGAAATCGGGTGGAGACTGGGACGAGCGCCCGTTCCACAAGGTGACGATCACGAAGCGGTTCCTGATGGCAGTCACCGAGGTGACCAACCGGCAATTTGAGCAGTTCGATCCCGACCACCGGAAGCTTCGGGGCAAGCTGGGATTCTCGAAAACCGACGATGAGGCGGTGGTGTTTGTCAGCTGGCACGAGGCGGTGGCGTTTTGCCGATGGCTGAGCAAGAAAGAAGGCAAGGTCTATCGGCTGCCCACCGAGGCGGAGTGGGAGTACGCCTGCCGGGCCGCCACCACCACGCCCTACCACACCGGCGCGGAGTTGCCCAAGGAGTTCCAAAAAAATGTCCGCACCAGTTGGTTTCCCTCGGCCCGGCAGGCGGAGGGGGAGGTCGTGCCGCTTCTGGTCGGCCGCACCACACCGAATCCCTGGGGACTGCACGACATGCACGGGAACGTCGAAGAGTGGTGCCACGATTGGTACGGGCCGTATGCGCATGGCGATCAGGCCGACCCCGTGGGCCGCGCCGATGGCGATTTCCGGGTGACCCGCGGAGGAAGTCATTCCACCACGCTGGAGTATCTTCGATCGGCGAACCGATCGGGCACCTTGCCGGAGGACAAGAGCTGGCTGATCGGATTTCGGGTCGTGCGGGGGGAGAGGCCCGGGACAAAGACGATCGAGACCGACTCTCGGCCACCGCTCAATCGGCGAGGCATCAAGCAGGACATCCCGGCCGATCTGGCGAAGGGACCCGACCCGGACAAACCGTATTTCATGGGTCCGCTGAGCTATGTGAAGGTCGCGCCGGGCTCGGACGGGCCGCTGTTCTCCCGGCACAATCATTGCCCGGCTCTTGCGCATTGCCCCAACGGAGACCTCCTGGCGATCTGGTATTCCTGTCGCAGCGAACTCGGGCGCGAGTTGGCGATTGCGGGCAGCCGCCTCCGATACGGGCGGGACGAATGGGAGGAAGCGTCCACCTTCTGGGACGCCCCGGATCGCAACGACCACGCCTCGATTCTGTGGGTCGACGAGGAAGGCAGGATCCATCACTTCAACGGCCTGGCGGCCGCCGCGATCTGGGGAAACCTGGCCACCATCATGCGGACCTCGACGGACAACGGGGCCAGTTGGTCGAAGGCCCGACTCATCCTGCCCGAGCACCGCGGACTGCGCCGCATGCCGATCGAGTCCGCCTTTCGGACCCGTGAGGGCGCGATCTTGTTGCCCTGTGATGCGATCACCACCGGGCGCGGCGGCACCGTCATTTTTTTGAGCCGGGACGGCGGCAGAACCTGGGTCGATCCGGCCGCGGGCAAGCCGGAGCCGGAATTTGCGGAGGGCGCCACCGGCCCCTGGATCGCCGGGTTCCATGCCGGAGTGGTCCAGCTTGAGGATGGGCGGTTGATGGCCTTCGGGCGCGGGGCTGCCATCAACGGCCGCATGCCGATGAGTGTGTCCGGGGATCTCGGCAAGAGTTGGATGTACAGCGCCAGTCCGTTTCCTCCGATCAGCAGTGGGCAACGTCCGGCCCTCGAGCGGCTTCGCGAAGGCCCGATCCTGTTCTGCTCGTTTGCGAAGGAGATTGCCATCAGGGATTCGTCGGGCCGGCCGCGCAACGGTTCCGGGCTCTTTGCCGCGCTCTCCGCTGACGAGGGCAAAACCTGGTCGGTGAAACGGCTCGTCACGGACGGAGGACCGGCGCGGACGGTGGACGGAGGCGGGAATACCGGTCGCTTTACGCTGAGCGCCGACTCGGCCGAGCCGCGGGGGTATCTCTGCCTCAGCCAGGCGCCCAACGGGGTGATTCACCTGATCTCGAGCAAGCAGCACTACGCCTTCAACTACGCCTGGCTGACCACCCCTCCGCCCTGAGTGAGAGAGTCAGCCGATTTTGAAGGCATAAAGCTTCGCGTTGCGCAACTTGAAGCGGATCCTGACGACCATTTCCTGAAGGGAGGACAGGTCCTTGTGCCTTTTCCAGGCTGTGGGGGGATTGATCAGGTCATTCCCGAATGGTGCGAGGTTGGGGGCACGCCCCGATCCCGGCAGGGATCGAATCCAGTAGCGCGGGGTTGAGGAGCGAGTTCGCGAGCGACGACCCCCCGGGGTACCGGGCGCGGAGGGAACACGACCCCGGAGGGTGTCAAAGCGGCGCTGTGATCCCTTCAGGATCACGTTGCTCACACTCGCCATAAGTTCCCGGGGTATCTCCCGCCACGGCGGGCTCAACCCCGCGCTACGAGCTGTGATCCCTGCCGGGATCGATCCCTAACCTCGCACCTTTCAGGTCATTCCCCTTGGCGTGCTCCATGATGCGGATCCCGCGGTGTTCGCCAAGCCCGCCGCCGCCGGCGAGATCTTCGCGGCACTGCAGCAGATAGCGATTCTTACGCGGATCCCACATGATCCGATTGTCGGTGTTGCACCCCCACCTACCCCGGGCTCCGAGGGGCCAAGAAATGAGGGGCTGAAAAAGCAATTCCCTGCAAACAATCGCAACCCACGTGCGGCGGGACGAGAGAGGTCTCCCCTCGAAAGCCCAAAATCAGGCGGAAATGCCGACACGATTTGCCAATTCCGGTCCTTCCCACTTGATCTCGTGCGGCACGCCGGCCCAAAGTGCCTTCAACGGTCAACAAAGCCACCAACACTACCCCTTCCTCCCCTCGTGGGAGGACAGAGCGGAGCGAAGACCCCTGCACCCCACCAACCCCGTGCTCTGAGCGGCCAAGACATCAGGGCTGAAAAGCAATTTCCTTGGCGCCAGCCAAAGCCCTGAGAAACGGGGATGGCGCTCGTTAGACTGAAACCATAAACCGAAAGGAGAACGTAGAAATAACGAGTGACTGAAAGTTTCTATTGAGACCTGGC
>CAUZKZ010000373.1:0-5780 GCA_963580345.1 Verrucomicrobiia bacterium
ACGGTTTCGGAAGTGGAGCGGGTCAACCGTTGGACCGGAAATGTGGAGACGCTGAGCACGACGAACGACGTGGGAGGCACCCGGTCCATGCATGTCTTCCTGGAAGGCGGCACGGGAGACCTGTTTAAGTGGGCAACCGGAGCACCCTGGGCGTTTGTTCCCCCGGCCACTCCCGATATCGGTTTCGCGGAAACGATCCTCGTCGAAGACACCACGATGTTTTCGTTTCAGAGCGCCACGGGGGAATGTTACGCGCTCGAGTATTCCCTGACCGGCCCCACAGGAACGTGGAACCGCGCCGGCGTCACTGTCCTCGGAACCGGATCGACGGAATGGCTGTATGATCCGGCCGGCGATTCGACCGGCCGAACCTACCGGGTGGTGAAATTGCCATGATCCGACGAGGTCCCATTCTTTTATTGCTGTTGGCCGGAGCGGTTCATGCACAGACCGGCGCGCCGCCGGTGATCCTGGAGGACAAGACACCCGGCATCGGCCAGCCCTTCGACTACCTGACTCCGGATCGCTGGGGTCGAAATCGCGCGGAGTACATGATCGGCCCCTGGATCATCAGCGGTGGCGTGGCCACGGCCACGGGAAACCAGCCTCGGTTGATCTATTCCCCCACCGACAAGGGATATCCCCCGGATCCAATCGGAACCGATGACGCGGTCATGCCGGTCGATGATGGATGGGTGGCGACGATCGTGTTCGCGTACCTGGACACTCCCCACGTCGCGGCCACCCTGGCCGGTTCTTTCCACGAACTGCAATTCCTGGGTCCGGCGAGCACCGGAATTGCGGATCAGTTTATCGTCCACCTGCGAAATCATAGCACGGTGGCTACCGTCACCCTCGCGCCGAACGTCGAGATTCGATACACGGTTCACTACCATGGAGTGAACGGCGGCAATGTCCTGGACATCTGGATTGACGATTCACAAGTCGTCAACGGGTATGATCTCGACATCGCAACGCCGGGCCAGCCCTTCGACCTTTCCGCAGTGCAACTGGCCGGGGGCGGAAGCGGGTCCTGGACGGTAACCTATAACGAACTTTTCGTCGGATTGCTGGATTCGGGTCCGGAGATCATTTCATCCGCGCCCACGCCGGCACCGGCGACCCCGGCGGTCATCTTCACCGGCGAACTGGGCCGGGAATACATGCTGGAGTACACCGGGGACCTGGTGCACGGAGCGTGGTTCCGCTGCAATCCTGTCCTTACGGGAGACGGCGCACTCCTGCGCCTGTACGACACGGACGGCCCCGCTCAACACCGCGCCTATCGAGTCCTGCAGCTGCCATAGAAAAGAAGGGAGCGCCTGTGTGGAAAATGGCAAGGAGCCTGCTCCCTCCATTCGCGTCCCATGCTCAATTCTTGCTCAGCTCGGGCTGGAAGCCCAAGCTACGAGAAGTTGGGCTCTACACGCAGAACGCATACAGGCGCGCTCGATCCAATTGAAACCGTATCCTCACCGCGGAATTCTTGTGAGCTGAAAGATCGGCCACGCCGGCATGCACTTCATCGCCTTCGAAGCTCGCGGTTGCGAGAACGATGTTCTCGGCGGGATCCAGAATGTCCATCGCGATGTGTCCACCCGGTTCGGTTTCCGCGTTGATTGTCAGGTTGCCCCGCTCAACGCGCACCGGCCGCGTGGTCAGGGTGCCGGTCAGGTCTTCCGGCTCGGCAAAGGCGAAGCGGTTGGCCCGGGTGCGCGCGATGCCCGGCAGGTACTGCGTAGATTTTCCGTCGGCATAGTGTCCTTCCCAGGTGGAGAAATAGGACGCCGTGTAATGGCTGGGATACGCCTCGCGCAGGGCATCGGGCCCCTCGCTTTGCCTTGCGAACACGCCGTATCCGTTGTGACGCGTGTTAATTCCGGTATAGGCATGCCACCATTCGTCGCCGACGACCCAATACATGTACCGGGGCCGCACCATCCCGGCCGCGAAGGAGCCGCCTGCCCCCAGGGGGATGAAACTTCGGCGCCGTTCCTTGAACCGGTGGAAATGAATCAGGTCGCGGGTCCAGATGAATTCCGGAGCCTCGGTCTGTTCGATTCCCCAATGCATCAGGGTGCCGGCCGGGTAGAGATTTCGCCGCGGCACGGCATGCGCCCGCTTGGGCCCGACGCGTTGGATCACCGGCCGGCCCTCGATTTCACCGGACCCGTCGAACGTGTGAAACAGGTCCATGTCGTAGTATTGCGACCCCACGGGATCGTACCGGTCCGGCCCCAGCACGAAACGGCGCTCGTAGTGCAGCCCGTCATCGGTCCACAGCACCGCCATGACGCGCTGGATCATGTGCATGTTGTCGCAGGGCGCGCCCAACGGCGGATAGGAAGGCGAGCCGGGCCGGAAATAGTAGAAGAGCCGCCGCTTTCCGCCCTCGAACCGTTCCACGTGGCTGCGAATCGACTCGCTGGTATGCATGAGATCCATGCCGATCCCGAGATACAGGATCGGCTCGCGGGACAGCACGAGGTACGTGTCGCCCCGCTTTTCCATGGGCCAGAACTCACCGGGCACGGGGCGGAACGCATCGTCGTCGGCCCAGCGGTCTCCACCGTCCATGACACCGAGCCCGTCCTCGCGCATATCGTCTTGCTGTCCATCCTCGATCCGCGCCAGCGCATCGCCGGCCTCTCTGTCCTGGAGGCTGTTGCATTGAAACGGGAAATAGCCCTTGCCGGATGCAACGAAGACGTGATCGATATTGATGTCCCCGTCGGCCGCCGAATCGTAGAAACGAAATACGGCATGTTCCAGGTCGCGTTCCCGCTCCTGCATCTCCGCTGTCGGCTGTTCGCGTTTGTCGCAGCGGATATTGTTGTCGGTGCTGCCGTGGTAGGCCACCTGTCCCAACCGGGGTTTCTCCCACGTTATGCCGTCCACGCTGCTCATCTCCATCACGAGGTGTTCACGTTCGGCAAACGTCGGCTTGCGCTCCGCCGAGCAGCCCATGTTCCCGTACCGGCACACGAAACGCCCCGCCTCCTCATCGCGCACCATAGACGCCACGCGCAGCATCGCTTCCTCGTGCGGTTCCGTGGGCGCGGTCATGGGCTCGCATGAGGCCTCGGCGGCGGCCGGAACGAACTGGATGCCTTCCTGCGACTCCAGCGCATAGTCATCCACCAGGATTTCCGGTTGGCCGTGAAGGTCCAGGACATCGGGCGGCGGCGCCTCGACGGATCCCTGGATCCAGAACTTGCGCACCATGTACGGACCCATGGGTTTCCCGCCTTCCACCACGCGAATGCGAATCCAGTACTCCCCGTCCTCCCAACCCGCGATGGGAAAAGACTCCTCCCGCACCGCGTCGGTAAGCGCATACCGCCACGGACCCGCCAGGCGCGCGTCCCCTTCCCGTCCCGTCACGTCCACCTCGACATGGCAGCGGCTCACGCGGTGCTCACGAATGCGGATCGTGAAGTGAACGGGATCCTCGCCCATGTACAGCGATTGCCGCGGCGCACACTCGACAAACTGCTTCCGGGAGTCAACGGAGATGACATAGCGATGATCGCGGGGAAAAAAATCATTTGGATCCACGGTCAATTTGCAAGTCGCCGCCACGCCGGATTCGTCACGCACCTCGGCCTCGAACACGTACCGCCCCATTTCCCACGCCCCGTTCCAGGTCCCGTGCGACGCGTCATACCGGCCGTCGTCAATGAAGGGATACCGGATCGGCAGGTACGCGCTGCCGTCCTCGATGCGAACATCGTCGATCTCGATCGACTGCCGGTACCCCTGGGGCTGCGTAACGCGAACGGACGCGCGCAACGGGGGGTGCAGCGCCGGGGATTCGAGAACCAGTGTGCTCCAAAAGAAATCCTGTTCGATCCAATTCACATCGTCACCCATTCACCGCATCCAGCCAGGCGCCCAGCAGGCAGTTCCGGCTGCGTTGCTGGTACCGGAACCACATCGCCGTGATCACAAACCCGTCGGCACGAACAGCCACCCAGTCCCGAAGCTGATCGCGCGCGCTGACGGCCACCATCGTGTGCGAAGCGGCGTCGGGAGTCCATGCCGAAACTTGCTCCAGCCACGCATCTTCTCCGGGTGCCGGCGGCGGTGCGCCGGCAGCCAGCAGATGGGTCGATGCTTCCGCAGCGCGGCAATAGGTGTCCAGAAATTCCAGGCCGGTTCGCAGAAACCGGACACGTTTCGTGGTCTCCGCATCACCGCAAACGCAGTCGAGGGCGTGATCCAACTCCTCTCGCCGCGCGGACCGCCAGGCCGGCGGGTACAGTCGCTGTGCCGTGACCTCAAGAAGTCCGGCCGGCAGGTCGCCGAGTGGATCACCGGCCTCGGCAAGGCGGGTTCCTCCCTCCGTCTCTTCCCACCGATCGAACCATGCACGCTGGTATTGCTTCACCGGCGCGGCGGCCGGACCAAACCCGGCACGGCAATAGTCGTCCAGGATATTGTCGAACGTCAGCGCTCGGTCCCACAGGTGGCGTGCCGTCATGAAATAGGCAAAGCCATTGGTGGCGAAATCCAGGCCCGCCTGGGTTGCGAAATACCGGCAGCCCTGCGCGAAGTAATCGTTCTGACAGGCATGGGCCACCCGCGCGAAGCCTCGCGGCAGGCTTCCGTTTGCCCCGTTTACGAAGTAGTCGTAGATGCCCTGACGGGACGAAAACGCCGTCATTTCCCTGAGCGTCTCGATCTCGTGTGTGTGGATGGAGGGTTTGGCATGGGCCCACGCTGCGGTGCAGAACTGTGCGATGACATTCTCGCGAAGCGTTACGCGGCGAGGCGGATCCCGGTAGAGACTGTAGATGAGGACCAGCAGCAGCTTGTCGGGGTGCGCCTTCTCAACCTCCTCGGCGACATCATTGGCGAACTTCAACATGCGGTCGCTGAGGCTCCGGCCCGAACCGGCAAAGGGAATCTCGTCGGCGACGGTCTTGTCGAGTTCGTCTTCTTCGTGCACGCCCGCCCCCGCCCACTCGTCGATGGCGCAACAAGCATCGCATTCGCAAAAGCCGAATCCGTCGTTCACCGCGATGCTGAATCCGTCAAGCTCGGGACGCGCGTTGAACTGGGCGATCACGTAGTCGGCGGTGAGACGAATCACGTCCGGATTGCTGGTGCAGGGCTGGTTCCCATGCTTTCCGTCGGTGTAGACCGCGTCGCGCTCTCCGCCAACCAGCGCAAAATACTCGGGGTGTGTCTCGCCGTGCACCAGCGGCGAACAGATCTGCCCCCACCGATGGCCGTCCGCGATGTTCAATCCGCCGAGGCGGTTCCGGCGCTGCCACGTCTCGAGCTCGGCCAGGGTGCCCCCGGTTACCCCGGCCTGTTTCAACTCGGCCAGCATCGGGTCGTCCTCCTCCCAGAATGCGCCACCCAGCCAGATCCGCCGCCACTGCCAATCGGGTTTCACCCGCCGCGTTCCTTCAGGAAACGCCACGTCGGCTTGGCGCGGAACGACGGCACCGGTTTCGCCGGGCCACAACCAGCGCACGCCGAAGGCCTCTTCCAGAAACCAGGACACCGCATGGCGCATGGCGAGCGCGGTGGAGGCCGTCAGGCTAATCGTGCCGGCCGCCGCCGCGACTTCAAATTCCTGGCGATCGAAAGCACGCTCCGGCGAAAAATTCAGGACAAGTCGAACGGGAGGCAATTCCGCGGCCCCGCGCTCAAACCAGATCACCGGGCGGCCCATGCTCCGTTCAACGTGCGAGACCAATTCAATAATCGAGGGAAGAATCCCCTCCGCATCCTGGCTCGGCCGGATCTCGAGGGCGAATCGGGGCTCT
>CAUZKZ010000374.1:0-5767 GCA_963580345.1 Verrucomicrobiia bacterium
ATATTTTATGTTTTTTAATAAAAAACCCGCCAGAACTCCTTGATTTTTCCGGATCGGGCTCCGAATTGGCCGCTTATTTGGGCAACGGGGGGGAGGACGGGGGGGGAGGGGGAGGAGACGGGGCGGGAGGGCCCTGCTCGCTGAATTCGAAGGGCCGGAAATACCAACGCCAAAGCTTGCCTACGCCTCGTTTCAGGTCCTCGTTGGCGAGGTAGGCGCAGGGGATCAGGAAGAGGGTGATGGCGGTCGAGAAGAGGATGCCGAAGGCGAGGGAGACCGCCATCGGAATGAGAAACTGGGCCTGGATCGACTTGTCGAAGATCAGTGGCATGAGCCCTGCGAAGGTAGTGAGAGACGTGAGGAGAATGGGCCGGAAGCGTGCCACCCCGGAGTGCATGACTGCGTCTCGCACTGGAACGCCCTCGCGTTTTCGCCGGTTTGTGAAGTCCACCATCACGAGGGAGTCGTTCACCACGACGCCCGCCAGCGCCATCATCCCGAAGATGGAGAGAAATGAGGGCGTGATACCCATGATGAGGTGGCCGAGAATGGCGCCGATGATCCCAAAGGGAATGGCGAGGAGGACGAAGATCGGTTGGAGGAGGCCCCGGAAGGGGATCGCGAGAAGAGCGTAGAGTGCGATGACGAGAAACCACCAACTCCACTTCGTCTGTGCTCCCGTGCGGTAGTGTTCCTCGATGAAACCGCTGTAGCGCCAGCTCAATCCGGCGCCCTGCGCGACGATGCGGTCGATCTCAGGTTGGGCGCGCTCCGCGATGCTGACGATGTCGGTGCTCTTTTCCTTCGGTGAGGCCGTCACGTAAAGGACACGCGCCCCGTCCTTGCGTTCGATGCGGGCCGGAGCCTCGGCGACGGTGGCGGTAGCGACGTGCTGGAAGGGAATCGTGACGCCTTCCGCGGTCTGGATCTTCATGGTCTGCAGGGTATGCAGGTTCTCGCGGAGCTTTTCCGGCATGCGGATCATGACGCGGATTTCCTCGCGGTCACGCTGAATGCGTTGCGCCTCGTCGCCGTAGAACGAATCGCGGATCTGGCGCGCCAATTGGACTTCCGTGAGACCAAGTTCGTGGGCGCGCGGCTTGAGCTGGATCTCGAGTTCGTCGCGGCGGCTGCCCCGATTGATCCCGGCTCGGAAGATTCCTTTGTAGCCTTCGAGCAGTTCTTTGATTTCCTTGGCGATGGCGAGTTTCTGTTCGGAATCGGGGCCGCGGAGTTCGACGTGAATGCCGTCGGTGTCGTCACGGCGGTGGCCCTGCTGACTATAGAGCCGGAAGTTCTCGGCCTCCGGCAGCGGACCGATGATTTCGCGGAGGCGGCGCTCGAAAACCTCGTTGCGAGGTCCCGGTTCGCTGCGTTCGCTGGGCGGGAGGATCTCGATGTTCACCATCCCATACGCTTCCCGCCCGGGGCGTCCGCGCCACGAGATGCCGCTTCCACTCATGATACCGGAAACGAGCGACTGGCCGCTCGCGGGATCGCGGTACTCGTCGGCGAGTTGGTTGGCAGCATCCACGATTCGCAGGATGACCGCGTCGGTCTCCTCGAAGGGGGTGTCCGCCGGCATGTGCAATCCGCAGTATATCTGGTAGCGGTCGATACTGGGCATCACCACAAAGCCGAGGCTGCCGCCTTTCCACAGCCCAAACGCGGCCAGCCCCATTGCAATGAAAATCGCGAGCGTGGCGTATCGGTACTTGGCCGCGACTTGGAGGATCGGCTTGTAGACCTTCTGGACAAAGGCCTCGAGACCGTCCGCGATCTTCTTCTGGAAGCGGGCGAAGGGCCCGAGGTTCTTGCGGTTGGTTTTGAGGTGCTTGAGGTGGGAGGGGAGAACGAGCTTGGACTCCACCAGGGAAAAGATGAGGACTGCCGCCACCACTGGCGGAATCTGCCGGGTGAAGTTCCCCCAGAAACCGTCGAAGAAGAGGAGGGGAATGAAGGCCACAATTGTGGTGAGGACGCCGAAGGTCACGGGCGTGGCGACCTCCTTGGTGCCGATCACGGCGGCCTCGAGTGGATCCATCCCGCTTCGCAGCTTGGTGAATATGTTCTCGCCGGTCACGATGGCGTCGTCGACCACGATGCCGACCACAATGATGAAGCCGAAGAGGCTCATCATGTTGAGAGTCATGTCGTAATAAGGAATATCCAGGGGCATCATCATGAGCCCGCCCGCGAAGCTGACGGGAATGCCAATCACGACAAAGAGGGCTACCATCGGGCGCAGGAAGAGGCCGAGTACGATAAAGACGAGGACGGCGCCCATCGCGAGGGAGGTGGTCAAGGTGGATAGCCGGCCGCGGAGGGAGATCGACTCGTCGTCCCAGATCGCGAAATTTACTCCGTCGGGGTACTTCGCCTCCGCATCCGCGATGTACTTGCGCACCGCGTCGGAGATCTTGATAGCGCTTTCGTCTCCCGCACGCAGGACTTCAATGCGCATGGCACGCTTGCCGGCGTAGCGCATGATGGCCTTTCCTTCGGTGAAGCCGTCATTGATTTCCGCGACGTCGCCGAGGCGAAGCTGTGCGCCGTCGGAGGCACGGATGATGATGTTGCGAAAGTCCTCGCCGTTGTAGGCCTGGCTTTTGGTTCGTAGTAGCATCCGTCCGCCCGCGGTCCGGACCGCGCCGGCGGGAAGGTCGATCGATGAGCGGCGAACCGCGTCGGTGAGTTGCTGGATCGAGAGGCCGTACCCGCGCAGTCGTTCCGGGTCGGTCTCGATGGAGATCTCGCGATCGCGATTGCCGGAGAGGTCGACCTGCGAGATGCCCGGGACATTGAGGAGATCGTCGCGGATCTGGTGGGACACCCTGAGGAGATCGCTTTCGCCAAGGTCGCCATAGACGACAACGGTGCAGACTTCCCAGAAGGACTCGGTACTCGGGATGCGGATGCGCGGGCGTTCGGTCTCGGCCGGAAAAGTGCTGACGCTCTCGACGCGGCGCTGCACTTCTTCGAGCAGCTCGCGGATGTCGGTGTCACGGTCGGGCTCGAGTTCGATCTCGGCGCGCCCGGAGCTGGCGTCGGAGCGGATCTCTTTCACGCCGGAGAGGCCTTCGAGGGCCTGTTCGATAGGCAGGATGATGGTGCGCTCGATGTCTTCCGGAGTGCCGCCCCGGTAGGTCATCCGGATCTCGACCTCGTTGAACTCGTAGCTGGGCCGCACCTCGAGGGGGATCTGGGTGAAGGCGGCCCGCAGCCCGAGGAAGAGCACCGCCAACAAGAGAAAGTTGGCGGCGACGTCATTGCGGGCAAACCAGCGAATCATGGGGGATGCTTGGGGGCTTACTGTGGGTAGGGATTACCGGGCAGGGGGGGCTCTGTCCAACCATCGCGGCGCGGGCGGGCGAGAGGCTCCGGCACTTTACCACGCTTTTTGGGGCCCGGGGACCTCCTCATTACGGGTCCGAAGGCCGTGGCTCTCACAGTCTGGCGAGAATTGCGGCGCCCATTTCGGCGGTGGTGGCCTTGGTTTCGCCCTCGCCTCCGGTGAAAATGTCGGCGGTCCGGAGGCCGGCCTCGATCGATTTTTCGACCGCGGCGTCGATGGCATCGGCCGCGGACGCCTCTCCGAGCGAATGGCGCAGGAGCATCGAGAGGGAGAGAATCTGCGCGATGGGGTTGGCGATTCCCCGGCCCGCGATATCCGGCGCGGAACCGCCGCTCGGCTCGAAGAGGCCGAAGTTGCGCCCGCTCTCGGCGGTTTCTCCGAGGCTGGCGCTGGGAAGCATCCCGAGCGAACCCGAGATCATGGCCAACTCGTCGGAGAGGATGTCGCCGAAGAGGTTTCCCGTGACGATGACGTCGAACTGCGGGGCGCGGCGAATGAGCTGCATGGCGGCGTTGTCGACGTAGAGATGGGAGAGCGCGACATCCGGATAGGACTTCGCGAGTTCGCTCACCGTTTCGCGCCAGAGCAGGGAATTCTGCAGGACGTTGGCCTTGTCTACCGAGCACAGTTTCTTTTGACGGCCCTGGGCGGCCTGGAATGCCACGTGTGCGATGCGTTCGATTTCGCTGCGCCGGTAGACCATCGTATCGATGGCGACCTCTTCGCCATCGCGCACCTCGCGCCGCTTCGGTTCGCCGAAATAGATCCCGCCCGTGAGCTCGCGCACGCACAAGACATTGAAGCCGTTCGGGATGAGCTCGTTTTTCACGGGGGAGGCGTGCGCGAGGGCGGCGTGACATACTCCGGGCCGCAGGTTGGCAAAGAGGCGGAAGTGCTTGCGCAGGGGGAGGAGGGCGCCCCGCTCCGGCTGGCGTTCGGGAGGGAGAGTCTCCCATTTCGGCCCCCCCACCGAACCGAACAAGATCGCGTCGGCGGCTTCACATCCCGCCACCGTGGCAGCGGGCAGCGGACCGCCGGTGGCATCGATCGCAGCTCCACCCACCAGGAACTCTTCGTGCCCGACCGCGAAGCCGAACTTCTTCGAAACGGTGGCGAGGACCTTGACGGCCTCCGCCATGACCTCCGGACCGATGCCGTCGCCGGGGAGAATCGCAATGCCATGCTGGGACATGGCGGGGGAGTAGTGTGGCGACCGCGAAAGATCTAGAGGAAACGCATTATTCTTTGCCGGGCGGGACGACGGCGGGGGGGCAGGAGAAGGGGAGGCGGGAGCGTCTCCGGCTCGCTACGCGGGGAAGCGCGTCGTGAACGGCCGGCAGTTGCCTAGACGCCGGCGACCGATTGCCCGGGGGGAAGGTCTCCGCAGCCTTCCTCGCCATTCTGCGCATTGCGCACGGACCCGATCATCTTGCGCGTGGTGTCGAGGAACCAGGCGGCGTCCTTGTCGGAGAACCTGTCCCTGGTGTGGACGGCGCGGTTGCGGGCCACCCGCAATTCGTGGAAGACGCCCACGAGGTTTTCAGGGATGACGCCGGCCCTGGCGGCGATGGGGATGAGCTGGTTGGCGCGGGAATTTGAAACCGCAATGTTGCCGTCGAGGAGGGCCCGTTGCAGGACGCTTTCGACGCAGCGGAAGGCCTCCAAGGCAACGAGGTCGTGATGTCCGGATTGGAGGAGTTCCTCGGCGCGCTGGAGGTGGCCCATGGACTGGAAGGCAAGAAGATTGGCACTCTCCTCGCGGTCGCGGCGGTTCATGTGGCGGGAGGCCAGTTGTGCTATGAGCACTCCGATTCCGGTCGCGATGGAGGTGATGGCAATCTTGGAAATCTCCCCGGCGAGGGGGGAGTCAGAGATCCAGACCACCCCTTCCGCCACCTTGATGGAGAGCGCCACGAGGGCGAAGACCGGGGGGAAGAGCAAGGCCATGGCATAAAAAAGATTCCCGATGCGGTGCGCCATGCCCAGCGGGTTGTCGGTGATGAAATCGACCGCGTAAAAGTAGATCACGCAGCCGAGCAGCCCCAGCAGGGCGTAATAGATGAACCGAAATTGCAGGACCGACCCGAAAAACGAATAGCCGGCCTGCCCCAGTTCCCGCACCACCGGGTGAATGGCGAACAGAACCCCCACCAGGGCGAGGGCAAAAACGATTTTGGCTTTGGCGAAATCACTCACAGTTCAGGGCGAACGAGGGCCTGGAGGGAACCAGTGTAAGGATTCGCCGTTATTTAGGAAAGCCAAATTAATCGTGGGCGGCGAGCGCACCAGGGTGATTGGCCAAAAATGCTGCGAAGCTGATAGAATCTTCGATTGAGCGTTTCTGCTAGACAAGAGCCTCCGGATTTGCAGGATAGGTTCGTGATGCCAGCTCTTGAACCTTGCGTATTCCAA
>CAUZKZ010000375.1:0-5760 GCA_963580345.1 Verrucomicrobiia bacterium
AAGGTGACCACCGCCAGATCGATCGGGAAGTTCATCCAGTCGTCGTTTTCCCCGCTCCCGCGATCCGACGTCGCGAGGGAATTCCACCCCGGTGCGCCCGGATCGCGGTTAGCCGCCACCCTGGTTCCGTTCACGTATGCGATGAATCCGTCGTCCCAACGCATCCGCAGCTTCGCGCCGGTGACCTCCGCCGGATCCGGAATCGCGAAAAAGAGCCGCAGGAACACGGAGCCGTTCCGGTCGTATAGCTCCGACTCAAAGTCACCCCCGGCCCCAAGCCAGGCACCGTAGACCCCGTCCCGATCCAGCCCGACTCCCGACGCCACCCCACGCCACGTGGAACCGGTGAAGGGCCCTCCGAGGTTGGTGTTCCACCCCGCGAACTCCGCCGCAAAGTCCGCCGCCGACGCCGGCACCCCCGCCTCGCCAGGCGCTCCCTCGGGGACCACCACCGTGGTCGTCTCGCCGGTTTGGCGCAGCCCGAACGATATGTCTTCGAACTGTCCCGGGAACTGGGGCGCATACTCGTGTTCAACCGTCACCCCGTCAGGACGAACCAGGCCGAGGTACTCGCCCGACTTGTTCAGCGAGAAACTGGCGTGCAGTTCCTCCTCCGGATCCCGGAGATTCTTTCCGGACGCGAAGATCACAAGGTAGCGCTTCGCCGGTACACTCACGGACGGAATGATCCACTTCCTCAAGTCCGCCGGATCATCGGTAAGACTCCACCCCGCCAGGCTCAGCTCGGTCTCACTCTCGTTGTAGAGTTCCAGCCAGTCTTCCGCATCACCCGCCTGGTCCACGAACCCGCCCTGGTTGGAAGCAACAAACTCGGAGATCCACACCCTCGCTTGTAGCGGAACAATCCCAAGCATGCCGGCCAGGACGGCACAAAGGATTCGTCTGCGGTGTGTCGTCATGGAGGCCGGGGGGAAACGCTCGCTCGACTCCAATACTGTCCCGAAATCCGACCGGGTGCAATAATACTCCGCCAATGAGCTTGCCCCCGCCTCATGGACCACAAATAGTCCCCCGGTGCGCACTGCGACCGTCCTCACCCTGCTGACCCTTCCCCTCCTCGCGCAGGACCTCCCCTCCGCCACCGGGTTCGTCTTCGACGACCGCAACCGCAACGGTCAACGCGACGAAGGAGAACCGGGCCTGCCGAAGGTCCTGGTTTCCAACCAGCGCGAGGTTGTCGCCACCGGCCCGGACGGCTCCTGGTCCCTCCCGGCCCGGGACGATTGCATCTTCTTTGTCATCAAGCCCCGCGGCTGGATGCCGCCCGTCACCGGCCGGCAGCTTCCCAGGTTCTTCTACATCCACAAACCCAAGGGCTCTCCGCCTTCGAAGTTCCCCGGCGTGATGCCCACCGGCCCCCTTCCCGCCACCATCGATTTCCCCCTGCACACGCAGGAGGAGCCCGACAAGTTCAAGGCGCACTTTTTCGGAGACACGCAGTCGCGCAACAAGAAGGAACTCGGCTACATGGCGCGCGACACCGTCCCGGAACTGATCGGAACCGATGCCAGCTTCGGAGTGACCCTCGGCGACATCCTCTTCGATGACCTATCCCTCTTCGAAACGCACAACGGTATCGTGGCCCTCATCGGGGTGCCGTGGTGGAATGTGATCGGGAACCACGATCTCAACTTCGACTCCCCTGACGACAAGCGCTCCGACGAAACCTTCGAGCGCGTCTACGGCCCCAGCTATTACGCTTTCCGCTACGGCCCGGTAAACTTCGTGGTGCTCGACAACGTCATGTGGGGCGGTTCGAAACAGTCGGGCGGAACCGGCTCCTATATCGGCGAGCTTGGCGAAGACCAGCTGGTCTTCCTCGAAAACCTCCTCCCCCACCTGCCGGAAAACGAACTCCTCATGCTCATGATGCATATCCCCCTCAAGGCCTCCGGGAGTCCGGCGGAGTCCACCAGGGACCGGGACCGGTTCTTCCGACTCATCGAGAATCGCCCCTACACGCTCTCCATCTCCGGACACACGCATTGGCACGCCCACATGTTCCTTGGAGAAAAGGACGGCTGGAAGGGACCGGCCCCCCACCACCACGTCGTCAACGTCACGGTCTGTGGAAGCTGGTGGCGCGGTGAGCCCGACGAACTCGGCATCCCGCACGCCCTCGGCCGCGACGGCGCCCCACGCGGCTATTCCACCATCACCTTCGACGGCCAACAGGCCATTGTCGACTTCAAGGCCTCCCGCCGCCCGGCGACTTACCAATTGCGCATCGAGGCTCCCGAGGTCGTCCCAGCCGGACAGAAAAGCGTCACGGTTTACGCCAACGTTTTCAACGGATCAAAGCACTCCAAGGTCCGCATGCGTCTCGGCGAAAAGGGAAGTTGGATCGATCTCGTGAAAACGTTCGAAATCGACCCCGACTACCTCGCTTTGAAGAAGCGCGAAACGGAGCGGCGCGATCAGCTCGAGGGCCACGATCTTCCCGGTCCGGTGCCGTCGCACCATCTCTGGAAAGCGCCTCTCCCGCTCGGGGATGCCACGGGAGTCCACCGGCTCTGGGTCCAGACCGAAGACATGTACGGCCGCACCTACGACGCCTCGCGCGTGATCAGGATCGAGTGATCGCCCCACGGACCTGATCTGAATCGGGAAGAACCCTCCCAGCGCTATCCGGCCGAGCTAGTCGGTTTCACTTGACCCTGCGGACGGGAAGGCCTCATGAATCTAGCCGGTCTCAGGCCCACCCTTTGGCTGGAATTCCGAACAGGACACTTCCGAAAGGACGATGAAATCCCAATGCCTGCTCACGATTGTCGCGGGTCTCTTCGCGACTCTCGCGCCACCCGCCTTCGCCATTATCTTCGAGGTCAACACCGAACTGGACACCTTCGACACGCCCAGCGGCACCTCGGTCTCACTGCGGGAGGCCATCCGGGACGCCCAGGCCAGCCCCGGATCCGATCTCATTACGATTGCAATCGGAACCAATGACCTCACCAAGGGCAATCTCTTCACGGGATTCGGCGGATTTGGCGGTGGGGTCTTCGCAGACGAATCCACGGTGGTGGTCGATGGATGTACCATTGACCAAAACACCTCCGCCTATGGCGGCGGCGGGGTGTATCCCTTCGAGTCGACCGCCACAATCAAGAACACGACGGTCTCGAACAACATCGCGGAGGACGGCAGCGGCGGCGGAATCACCGTGACCAACGCCACTCTCACCAATGTCACCATTTCCGGAAACACTGCCACCCAAAACGGCGGCGGACTCCGGCTCAACGACTTCATCGCCGGTGCGGCCGTAACCCTCCAGAACTGCACCATCACCGGGAACACTGCCGACTTCGACAATACCGGTGACGGCGATGGCGGCGGCGTGATCGTCGAAATCGGAGGGACCGCAACGGCCACCAATACGATCGTGGCCGGAAATTTCGTGGCGTCCCTCTCCGACGACGTCTCCGGCACGGTGGTCTCCAGCGACGGCAACCTCATCGGGAACGGCGACGGGTTGACCATGGCCCAACTTCCCGGCGACCAGGTCGGCCCTCCCGCCAGCCCCATCAATCCCCGCCTCGCTCCGCTCGCCGATCATGGCGGCCGCACTGCCACGCACGCCCTCTACTGTGGTAGCCCCGCCATCGACGCCGGTGTCACGACTACCCTTCCAACCGACCAGCGCGGGCTCGCCCGCCTGTTCGGAACGCAGGTCGACGCCGGCGCCTACGAGAGCCAGCACGAAGCCTACACCTTCTTCGAGACCTACGCCTTTCCTCCCGGCACCCCCGCTGCCATGCGCGCTCCCGGATTCGACTTCGACGGAGACCGATTTTCCAATGCCCTCGAGCAGGCCTTCGGAACCGACCCCGCCGATGCGGGCAGCACGCCACGGATCGACAGCTTCGGTCAGGGCACCGATCTCGTTCTGGAATTCGCGCTCTCCAAACTGGTCGATCCTTCCGCCCTCGTTTTCGAGCACACGATCGATCTCGACACCTGGCTCGCCACCGGAATCACGATCGTTCCGGGTGCGTTTATCCCGGCCTCCACCCGGCAGATGACGCGCGCCGTCATCCCCATGAACGGCCAGCCACGGAAATTCGGGCGGATCGGCTACACTCCCTGAGAAGGGCTTGGAATCGCCACGACCCGATTCGTTCCAAGCCGGCAGCCCGGACTCAACCCCACTCTCGTGGGGGCACTCGCTTCATAAGAGGGGATTGAAAATCTGCGGGATGCGGCGCAGGATTCGTCATGCGCTGCGCCTTGTCCGTCCTCTTCGCCCTCGCCTCTCTCGGGACGCTTGCCGCAGCAAAGCAGCCCAACATCGTCCTCTTCTACGCCGACGATCTGGGCTACACCGATCTCTCCTGCCAGGGGTCGGATTTCTACGAGACTCCCAACATCGATCGAATCGCGAAAGAAGGCATGACCTTCACGCAGGCCTACGCAGCGGCCGCCAATTGCGCTCCTTCGCGCGCCTCCCTTCTCACCGGTCTCTACACGCCGCGCCACGGCGTCTTCACGGTGGGAAACTCCGACCGCGGCAAGTCCGCCCACCGCAAGCTCATTCCCATCAAAAACAACAAGGTTCTCCCCCGGGAACTCCCCACCGTCGCCCGGGCCCTCAAGAAGTCCGGCTACCGCACGGCCGTCGCCGGAAAGTGGCATGTCTCCAACGATCCCACCAAATACGGCTTCGATTCCAACTTCGGTGGTCTCCACTGGGGCTCTCCCAAGTCCTACTTCTCGCCCTACAAGAATCCGAACCTCCCCAACGGGCCGAAGGGTGAACACCTCCCCGCCCGCCTCGCTAACGACGTCTGCAAATGGATCCGTTCTTCTGAAAACGGGCAGCCGGCAACTGACAACCGGGCGAAGCCATTCTTCCTCTACCTCCCCTTCTACTCCGTCCACACTCCCCTTCAGGCGCGGAAAGATCTCACCGCCAAGTACACTGCCAAGAAACCGGAAACCCATCACAAGAACGCCAAGTACGCCGCCATGATCGAAGCCATGGACTTGGCCGTGGGCCAGGTGCTCGACCGGTTAGATGCGCTCGACTTGACCAAAAACACCCTCGTCGTCTTCACCTCCGACAACGGTCCGTACGGCAACGCCTCAAATGCGAAGCCTCTCCGCGGGTCAAAGGGCATGTTCTACGAAGGGGGCATTCGAGAGCCCTTCCTCGTGCGCTGGCCCGGTCACGTAAAGGCGGGATCGCGCTGCGCGACAGCCATCCATCAAGTCGACCTCTTCCCGACCTTCGCCGCCCTGGCCGGAGCCAAGCCTCCCGCCCTCCTGGATGGCGTCGATCTCAATCCTCTCTTCACGGGCAAATCGATTCCACCGCGCCCCCTCTTCTGGCACTTCCCGGCCTACCTGCAGGGCTACGGGAAAGATCTCGGCTCCCCCTTCGAACATTTCCGCACCACTCCCTGCGGTGTGGTTCGCGACGGGGACTGGAAGTTGATCGAGTACTTCGAAGACGGCGCTCTCGAACTCTACAATCTCACCCGCGACCCGTCCGAGCAAAACGATCTCGCGAAGAAAGATCTCGGCCAGCGCGACAAATTGCACACCCTTCTCCAGGACTGGCGAAAAACGGTGAAGGCTCCCGTGCCCACCAGGCAAAACCCCGACTTCGAAAGCCTCCGGCCCGCCGGCGCCACCCCTTCCGGCCCCAGGGCGATTGGCTGGTTAGGTCGTGAATGGGCATGCCGTGCGGAGTAGGGCGAGGGCTTTGCCGGGATAGCTGGCGTAGTGGTCCAGCGCAGC
>CAUZKZ010000376.1:0-5758 GCA_963580345.1 Verrucomicrobiia bacterium
GCGCAACGATTTTTCCTACGGACGCAACCCCAATGGGGAATGGCGCTACTACCGGAATCCAAGCCCTGGCGGACGCAATGGCAACAGCACCACCTCCGGACTCCTGGCACCACCCCACGTCAACGCCGAGCGCGGGTTCTACAGTCAGCCCTTCGAGCTGCAACTCACCACCGACATGGCTGGCGCCACCATCTACTACACCACTGATGGCAGCGAGCCCACCCTCCGGAACGGCGAAGCCTACCTTCGACCGATTCGAATCTCACGCACGGTCGTCTTCCGCGCCGCCACCTTCAAGGACGGCTACCTTCCCAGCGAGGTCATCACCCACACCTATCTCTACAACGTCTCCCCCGCCATCCAGTCCCTGCCGGTAGTTTCGCTGGTCACCGACGACAGCAACCTGTGGGGACCTACCGGCATCCAGGAATTCAATCCTCGCAACACCGTCCACCGGGGGATCGCCTGGGAACGCCCGGTCTCCGCGGAACTGATCCGGCCCGAGGACAACAGCGGACTGCAAGTCAACTGCGGACTGCGCGTGCAGGGAGGCGATTCCATCCGGAGACGCTACAATCCGAACGAAAGACTCCCCTACTCGAAGTACTCCTTCCGCCTCTATTTTCGCGGCGACTACGGACCCACCACTCTCAAGTTTCCGTGGTTCGAGGGCTCCGAGGTGCAGGAGTTCGACCGCATCGTCTTGCGCGCCGGAATGAACGACCACTCCAATCCGTTCATCGTCGATGAAATGGTGCGCCGCATGCAGATCGACACTGGACACGTGGGCTCTCGTGGAAACTACGTGAACCTCTTCGTCAACGGCCAGCACAAGGGATACTACAATTCCACCGAGCGCATCGACGACGATTTCCTGCGCTCCTGGCACGGTGGCGACAATGAGTGGGACGTAATCGCCCAGTTTGGCGAAGTGCGGGAGGGTGACACCGTGGCGTGGAACCTCATGCGCAGTATCGTGAAACGCGACTTGCGGATTCCCTCCAACTATCTCGCCGCTCTCGACGTCCTCGACGTCGAGAACTTCATCGATTACCTCCTCGTCAACGTTTACGCCAGCACCGACGACTGGCCCCACAATAACTGGCGCGCGGCGCGCGAACGGGTGCGGGGGCGCGACGCGAAATTCCGTTTCTACGTCTGGGACGCCGAGAGGGCTCTCGGCAACCTGAACCGTTCGCCCTTCAACAACACGCTCACCACCGAGTTGGCCATCGGGTCTGAAATCGCCCAGCTCTATCAATCCCTGGTCGAAAGCCCCGAGTTCCGCCTGCACTGGGCCGACCGCGTCCAGAAACACTTCTACAACGGCGGTGCTCTCGAGGACGACAACATCGAGCTCTCCTACCGGCTGATGAGGGGCGAACTCGCCCGCGTCCTGCCAAACATGTATACCACCATTACCTCCAGTTGGATCCCCAACCGCCGGCCCACCATTATGCAACACATGGAGCAAGCCGATCTGCATCGCTCCGATGCCGCTCCCCTCTTCACGCCGCAGCACGGCGGCCCCGTCGATGATGACTTCGAGCTGACTATCAGGGCGAGCGGAGGTCTAACCATCTATTACACCCTCGATGGATCCGATCCCCGCCGGGCTCTCACTCGTGAAAACCTCTCAGCAGTCCGGACCCTGGTGCCGGAAAACGCCGCCAAGCGCGTCCTCGTTCCCAGCCCCGAAAACGAAGGCGACTCCCTGGGACTCGCCTGGACCGGCCGGGACGAACCCTTCGATGACAGCCACTGGACCGCCGCAGAGGGTGGCGTCGGGTTTGACGATTCCAATGAGTTCGCCCCCTTCATCGACCTCGATCTCGGCGCTAGCATGAAGGATCAGAATTCTTCGTGCTACCTTCGGATCCCGTTCACCCTCACGGAGGCTGACCTCGAAGACGTCGGCCTCCTCACGCTGTCCTTGCGCTACGACGACGGGTTCGTGGCCTACCTCAATGGTGAGCGCGTAGCCCATGCCAACGCGGGAGCCACGATGCACTGGAATTCGGCCGCCACCGACAGCCATGCCGATAATGCGGCCGTGAACCTGCTGAGCTTCAACGTCACCGACCACCTCGATGAACTCGTTGTCGGCGACAACATCCTCTCCATCCATGCTCTCAATGAGGACCCAAACGGCGCCGACTTCCTCCTCTCGGCCAAACTGCAAACCAGGGGCGACCTAACCGGGAAGGCATCCGAGACGGCCCGGGAATACGAGCAGCCCATCCCACTGGCCGGCACCGTCACCGTGAAGGCACGCAGCCTCGACGAAGGCGAATGGAGCGCCCTCACCGAGGCCGAGTTTTTCGGCTCCCCCGACGCCCCAGCCATCCGCATCACGGAGATTATGTACAACCCGGACGGCAGCCGTGAACTCGAGTTTCTCGAGCTTCAAAACGTCGGCGATCGCCCCGTTGATCTCGGCCACATGCACTTCGACGGAATCAACTTCACCTTCCGTCCCGGAACGATGCTCGCTCCCGGCGAGCGCATCGTCCTGATCTCCAACGACGATCCCGACGCCTTCGCGTCCGAGTACCCGGACGTCGACATCTTCGGAACCTTCGGCGGCAACCTCTCCAACGGCGGTGAAAACCTGGCCCTGCTCGAGGGATTGGGCCGCACCATCATCTCGGTCGACTACGACGACTCCAATGGCTGGCCCACCGAGCCCTACGGCGACGGCAAGTCGCTGGTTCTGATCGACTCCGCAGGCGACTCCAACGATCCCACCAATTGGGCCGCCAGCGCGCAGGACGGCGGATCGCCAGGGGCCGACGAACCTCCCCTTTCCCAGCCGCCCGTGAGCATCAATGAAGTCCTCGCTGACAATCGCTCCGCGGTGCCCCATGCCGGCTCGTTCTCTGGCATGATTGAACTCTACAATCCCGGCGCGGCGGCCCGCAACCTGACCGGATGGGGATTAAGCAACGACGGAGCCGACCCGCACAAGTTCACCTTCCCGGCGGGAACTCAGGTCAGTGGACGCAGCTATCTCGTGGTATGGTGTGATAACTCTCAAGCCGCACCTGGACTGCACTCCGGCTTCGCGCTGAATCCCGCCGGCGAAACGCTCTTCCTCTCCGACCCGGACGGCGATCGCATCGATGCCTTTTCATTCGGATTGCAGGTGGCGGATCACTCGCTCAGCCGGACCGGCAACTTGACCGTCCCGACCCCCGGGGGGGCCAATGGCACGGCCGTCTCGCTTGCAGCTCAGGATCAACTCGCCATCAATGAGTGGCTTGCCAATCGAATTGCCGGGCAAAGCGACTGGCTAGAGCTCTACAATCAAGACCCGGACCATCCCGTCGCCTTGCGCGACCTGCACTTCGACAACAGTGCAACGATTTTCCGCTACGCGGCCCACTCGTTCCTCAGTCCCAAGGGCTTCGTACGGCTCTGGGCCGATGAGGAGCCGGGACCGTCCCATCTCGGCTTCCGGCTCCCGGCGGAGGGAACCACGATTTCACTGATCGACGCCGGGGGCGCCACCGTCGATACCGTCACCTACAGCACGCAGGGCGAAAACATTTCGCGGGGCCGGCTCCCGGACGGAACTGGTGAATTTCGCAGCTTCCCCAACGCGGCAAGCCCCGGTGCTCCAAATTACGAGTCCAGCAACCCGGGTCTCAAGTTCAACGAATTGCTCGCACGCGGTGCAGACCCAACTGCGGGTTGGGTTGAGTTGAGGAACGACAGCGACGCTCCCTTCGAGCTGAACGGATTCTCAATGGTCATTGGCGACCGCGATGGGGACCGCTGGACCTTTCCCGACGCGCTCACCATTCCGGTGGATGGACATCTCGTGGTCGCTTGCGACCCAGGTCGACCGGCTGCGGCGAACGCCGGCAACCTGAACACCTCCATGGCTCTTCCTCTCCAGGGCGGGGCGGTCTACCTCCTTGACAACGCTGGTCGCGAAATCGACCGCGTGGAGTTCGGGTCGCAGGTGGTGGGACTCAGCATCGGCCGGATTACGGATTCCGGCAACTGGACGCTTCTCGCCGCGCCCACTCCCGATGACCTCAATTTCGAGAGCTCACCCTTCGGATCCTTCAGCGCCCTGCGCATCAACGAGTGGTTGGCAAATTCCCCGTCGGATGCTGGTGACTTTGTCGAGCTGTATAATCCCTCCGATGATCCGGGGGACCTGACCGGTCTGCGCCTCACCGATGACCTCTCCACATCCGGCGTCGGCCGCTTCACCTTTCCGGCCCTCAGCTTCATTGCGGGCGGTGGTTTTGCAGTCCTAACTGCCGACGATTCGCCCGCCCCGGGCCACCTGCCCTTCAGGCTGCACGCTGATGGAGAGTCCCTGCGCCTCTACCGCGCTACCGGCACTCAAATCATCGACGAAGTCACCTGGGGGCGCGAGGAAGAAGGCGTCTCCTCCGGCCGTCTCCCGGATGGCGACGAAACTATCGAACCACTTTTCTTCCTCTCCCCAGGCACCTCTAACAGCGCCGATCCCAATGCCGATCAGGACGGCGATGGAATCGCGGATCATTGGGAGGACTCCAATGGACTCGATCCTTCCGATCCGGACGATGCCCTCCTCGATCCCGATCAAGATCGGCGCAACAACCTCTTCGAGTTCCTAAGCAACACCGACCCCAATGATCCTGCCAGTTTCCTCGCCATCGAGTCGCTCCTGCTCGATGTTACGGAGCTTACCCTGCACTTCACCGCTCAGCCCGGGGTCCGCTACACCGCGCAGTTCAGTGAGGACCTTATCGATTGGCAGTTTCTCGCTACCATCGAGGCGGCCCCTTCGGCCCGGCCCGCGACTGCCCGCGACCCCGCCGTCACTCCCGGCCGCTATTACCGCCTCGTCGCCCAACGCCCATGACTTCAGCCGGTACCAGTAATCAAAACTAACTTGCTTCTGGAAGCGACTGCGGGTTGACTGACCATAGTCATTCGCCGAATCCCGAAAAAAGAGTCCACCAAACAGACCTGTGAACACCCCATCGATGCCCGTGATTCGCGCTGCCCTCACCTCGTCCTGCGTCATCGGCCTCCTGGCGGTCTCCGCTCTGGATTCCCGGGCCCAGCTTCCCGTCCCAATCCTCTACCTCGACTTCGAGGACGAAGGCAACGAGCTAGTCGACAAGTCGCCCAGCGGTAACGACGCGGTGATTGATGGGTCGGTGAACCTGGTCGACGGAGCACCGGCGGGATGGACCCCGGACGGCGGAGTACTGTTCTCCGGCGGCCATCTGGACATTTCTGGGATCGATGTTCCCAGCCAACTCGCCCACCGCGATAGCAACCCGGACGGCAGCTACACCTTCACGGCTTGGATCAAACCGCAGGGCTCATCGCTCGGACAGGGATTTTACTGGGGACAAACCCAGCAAGGCCTTCACCTCGGCCTGCGCAACGGGGGTGTGCTTCATAGTGCCCACTGGGGAGCGGACTGGAATGCGGCCACCGTCCTGGCCGAGGGCGTGTGGGTTCACACCGCCTTCGTGTACGACGGACCCAACGACACCGGCACCATCTATCTCGACGGACAAGTTGACGGCAGCAGCGACCAAATCGCTCCCAACGGCGGGGGCACCCTCATGCTCGGGGCACGCAACAACGGAGAGAATCCCATTCCATTCGACGGATTCGTGGACGAGGCCGTGGTGTGGGACGAGGTCCTCACTGCCAACCAGATCATGGTCCTGGCAGAGGGCGGCAATCCCTTGGCCGGCCTGGGCGATACCGATGGCGACGGAATGCCGGACCTCTA
>CAUZKZ010000377.1:0-5746 GCA_963580345.1 Verrucomicrobiia bacterium
CGGGGAATCTCGAATTGGCTGGTTTTTGTTTTTTCATCAGGCCGATCCTAGGTGGGATCGGCCGCCAGCCACCCATTAATACCTCAGTCTATGGGATGGCTGTGTCACCCAAACATTTAGCCATGCCCGACCTTTCGAAATACCGTAACATCGGCATCTTCGCCCACGTCGATGCCGGGAAGACCACGACCACGGAGCGCATCCTGAAGCTCACCGGAAAGATTCACAAGATCGGGGAAGTGCACGATGGGGCCGCCACCACGGACTTCATGGAGCAGGAACAGGAGCGCGGGATCACGATTCAATCCGCGGCGACGACGTGTTTCTGGAACGATCACCAGTTCAACATCATCGACACGCCGGGGCACGTGGACTTCACGATCGAGGTGTATCGGTCCCTGAAAGTGCTGGACGGGGGGATCGGAGTGTTTTGCGCATCGGGCGGAGTGGAACCGCAGTCCGAGACGAACTGGCGCTACGCGAACGAATCGAAAGTGGCGCGCCTGATTCTGGTCAACAAGATGGACCGGATCGGGGCGGACTATTACCAGGTGGTGGACCAGATCAAGAAGGTGTTGGCGGCCAAGCCGCTGGTCATGACGCTGCCGATCGGAACCGAGGACGATTTCACGGGAGTGATCGATTTGCTGACGAAGGAGGCGTGGATCTGGGACGGCTCGGGGGATCCCACCAGCTTCCGGATCGAGGACCCGCCGGCCGACATGAAGGAAAAGGTCGACCACTACCGCAACGAGCTGATCGAGATGGCGGTGGTGCAGGACGACGAGGTGATGGAGAAGTACCTGGAGGGCGAGGAACCTGCTATCGAGACGCTGAAGAGGTGTATCCGCAAGGGGACCATCGAGCTGGCCTTCTTTCCGACCTACTGCGGCTCGGCCTTCAAGAACAAGGGCGTGCAACTGGTCTTGAATGCGGTAGTGGACTTTCTTCCCAGTCCGACTGAAGTGCCGCCCCAGCCGGAAGTCGATCTGGAAGGCAACGAGACCGGAGAATTCGCGGTGGTGGATCCCGACCGCCCGCTCCGGGCCCTGGCCTTCAAGATCATGGACGATCAGTATGGGGCGCTGACCTTCACACGAATTTACTCCGGGAAGTTGCAGAAAGGGACCCAAATCCTCAACACCTTCACGGGCAAGACCGAACGGGTGGGCCGCATCGTGGAGATGCACGCCAATGACCGGAAGGAACTGGAGGTGGCCCAGGCCGGCGACATCGTGGCGCTGCTGGGGTTGAAGAACGTGCAGACCGGCCACACCCTTTGCGACGAGAAGAATCCGGCCACCCTGGAGCCGATGGTCTTCCCGGATCCGGTCATCTCGATGGCGGTGGAGCCCTCCGAGGTGGGCCTGGCCGACAAGCTGAGCGTGGCGCTGGGCAAGATGATGAGGGAGGATCCGTCCTTCCGGGTGGAGACCGACGAGGATAGCGGAGAGACGATCCTGAAGGGAATGGGTGAACTGCACCTAGACATCAAGGTGGATATCCTGAAGCGGACCTACGGGGTGGAGACGGTGGTGGGTCCCCCGCAGGTGGCGTATCGCGAGACGATCACGAAGAAGATCGAGGATAGCTACACGCACAAGAAGCAGTCCGGCGGTGCCGGTCAGTACGCCGTGATCGAGTACACGCTCGAACCGCTCGCGCCCGGTTCCGGGTTCGAGTTCGAATCGACGGTGGTGGGCGGCAACGTGCCGAAGGAGTACATTCCGGCGGTACAGAAAGGGTTCAGGACCTCGTGCGTGAAGGGGACCCTGGCCGGATACCCGTGTCTCGATTTCAAGGTGACGCTGACCGACGGCAAGCACCACTCGGTGGACTCCTCGGCGGTGGCGTTCGAGATTGCGGCGAGGGCGGCCTACCGGCATTCGATTCCAAAGGCCGGGGTACGACTGTTGGAGCCCATCATGAAACTCGATGTCTTCACCCCCGGAGACAATGTGGGGGACGTGATCGGCGACCTGAACCGGCGCCGGGGGATGATTCATGCGCAGGACCGCGCGCCGACCGGGATTCGCATCAAGGCGGAAGCTCCGCTGGGCGAAATGTTTGGCTACATCGGCGACCTCCGGACCATGACGTCGGGCCGGGGCCAGTTCTCGATGGAATTCGCGCACTACAGCCCGGCTCCGAAGGGGATCTCGGAAGCGGTGGTGAAGAAGATCGAGGACGAGAAGGCGGCCGCCGCGAAGGTGTAGGGCCTCACGCGATTGGGGGACGACTCGAATCCGGTAGAAGCGCTCCGGGTTGGCATTGTTGTCCTGCACGAAGCCGGTGTCATGGGGCGCGCCGGGGAGGGTCTGCCACGGATTCTGAAGGTCGTCGCCGAAGTCGGCGAAGAGGAGTCCGGTTCCGTCGGGCCGCACCTTGGCGACGAAGGCATCGGTGGTGGCGAAGCCTCCGTCGAAGGACGCATCCGGTCCGACGGTGGTGGGGAACCTGCCGTCGTTGGTGTTGGTGGTTCCCACCACGTAGGCGTTGCCATTGCGGTCGATCGCGATTCCGTTTCCCCTTTCTTCGAGCCAACCGCCGATATAGCCGGCATAGACGAGCACGGCGGGATCGATGACCAGCGGCCGAGTACGGTCGTAGGCTCCGAGCCGGAAGCCGTACTCGGCGCGCCGATCAGGGTGGGGGGACAGATCGTTTTTCGGGGGAAGATCCAGATGGTAGGCGGAGGCGCCCCTGGCCGTAGTAATCGACCTGCGGGTCCACTTGGCCGCGATTCTCAATAAAAGAAATCGAGAGTCTTCCGAGTGATACGGACTCGGGGACGGCTGGCGAAGCGGGGAGGCTTTCCGGCGCACCGATAACGGAGATCGCGGAGAGGAGGAGGGCGGCGGCGGAGGCGGCGCGGTGTTTCCTCAACGGGGAGGGGGAAGAAGGCGGCTTCATGGCAAGGCACGCTGGGGATTGGCGAGGGGCGGAGGCCGGTGAAAACCGACGACTCACTTCATAAGACGAACGGAAAAGGGAGGGAATGCATCTCAAGGGCAAATTTTTCGCGGACCTCGGCATAAACCCGGCGCTCGGAGCAGGGGTCCGCTGTGGGCACGAGGGGGAGAGGAGAGCGGATCCGCGGGTCCCCACCTAAAACCGTTACCCGTTAACGATTTTAGGTGGGAGCCGGAAGGGTGGCGAGACGGGACTGGAGGTGAGACGTGGTGAGTTCAGCGACCTCCCGAGTGGTGGGGCGGGCGGCCGATTCGTGGTGGAGGCAGGTCATGGTGACGCCATCGATGCCGCAGGGAGTGATGGCGGCGAAGGCGGGGAGGCAAGCGGGGGTGACGTTGAGGGCGAAGCCGTGCATGGCGATCCATTTGCGAAGTCCGACGCCGATGCTGGCGATTTTGCGGTCCCCGACCCAGACGCCGGTGAGGCCCTTGCGGCGCCGGGCGGCGATGCCGAAATCGGCCAGGGTGGCGATGAGGGCGTCCTCGAGGAGACGGAGGTAGAGGTGGAGGTCCTTGCCGTAGTGGCGCAGGTTGAGGATGGGATAGCCGACCAGTTGCCCGGGGCCGTGGTAGGTGGCCTGTCCGCCGCGGTTGATCTCGACGACCTGATGGGGAAGGTGGCTGGTGTCGCCGAGGCTGCTTTGGTCGCGGGTGCGTCCGATGGTGTAGACGGGGGCGTGCTCGAGGAGGAGAAGGGTGTCGGGCGCGGTGCCCGCGAGAGAGGCTGCGACGAGAGCGTCCTGGCGTTCCAGCGCATCCTGGTAAGGAACCCCAGAGCCGAGCCAGTGAGAGGAGAGGGAGGGCGCGGTCATGGAGGGAGGGGAGCTATTTCTCGGAGCACCTGAATCCGGACGGGGCGGGAGCCGGCCCGAGGGAGCGGCGAAGGTCGTGGTTCATCGGGTGGCAGAGTGATTGGAAATCGTGCGCGCCTAGACCTCGTTGCGCGGGAGGGCGGCTCGCTTCAGGGGATCGGAGGCGAAAAGGTGGGCGAGGGCGATGGCGAGGGCGTCGGCGGCGTCGAGGGGAGGGGTTTCGCTGAGGCCGAGGAGGGCGCGGACCATGAAGGCGACCTGGTGTTTGTCGGCGGCGCCTTTGCCGACCACGGCTTGCTTCACCTTCCTTGGGGCGTACTCGAAGACGGGGAGTCCGTGATCGGCGGCGGCGATGAGGGCGGCGGCGCGCGCGGCTCCCATCGAGATGGCGGTGCGGTGGGACTGGACGTAGATAATTCCCTCCACCGCAACTTCGTCCGGTTCCCATTTTACAATGATGTTCGAGAGGCCGGTTCGCACCGCAGAGAGGGCCAGCGATTGGGGAAGGCTGGACGGGAGGGAGATGACATCGTAGGCGAGAGCGGTGTGACTCCGATGATCGCCCTCGATGACGGCAAAGCCGGTATTGCGGATGGCGGGATCGATGGCGAGGATACGCACGGTTGGGGTCCGGATGATAATACCGTGATGCGAATTTCCAAATGGGAAAGTGCTGCGGCGGGGTGCCCTGCCGGCCGGATGCCGGCGGGACGGCCTGCGGCGGCAGGCCACCGCAACGGCTAGCGACGTTTTCGGCCGGCGGCGCGGCGGGGGCGGCGGACCGGCTTGGCGGGCTGGTCGTCGAGGAGGGCGGTGTAGGTGTACTCGAAGCCCTCGAGTTTGGTGCGTGGGATACTCTGGCTGATGAAGCGCTCCACGGAGGCGGCGAAGTCGACTTCGTCGGCGGTAAGGAGGGTGAAGGCGTCGCCTTCCTGTTCGGCCCGGCCGGTGCGGCCGATGCGGTGGACGTAGTCCTCGGCGTTCTCGGGGACGCGGTAGTTGATGACGTGGGTGACGTTGGAAATGTCGATGCCGCGAGCGGCAACATCGGTGGCCACCAGGACCTCGTATTTGCCGTCCTTGAATCCCTGGAGAGCCTTCATGCGGTCGGACTGCCTGATGTCGGAATGCATCACGGCGACCTTGTCGTGGCCTTGTCGTTCGAGGGTGCTCGCCACGGAATCGGCTTCTTTGCGGGTGCGAGTGAAGATCATGACGCTGTGGTAATCGGTCTCTTCCAGGAGGGCGAGGAGGAGGTCGTCGCGCTGGTTCATGGCGACCGGGTAGAAGGCGTGGGTGACGGTGGCGGGGATTTCGCGGCGCGCGATCTCGACCTCGATCGGATCGTGGAGGCACCACTCCGCGAAGGTCTGGATGGCAGGTGGCATGGTAGCGGAGAAGAAGAGGGTCTGCCGCTCGTCCCACGGGCAGAAGTTGACGATTTTTTTCACGTCGGGGAGGAAACCCATGTCGAGCATGCGATCGACTTCGTCGAGGATGAGGACCTTGATTTCGCCGAAGCGCATGACGCCGCGGAAGAACATGTCGATGAGGCGTCCCGGCGTGGCGACCACGATGTCTACCCCGCGCTCGATGTCATCGAGCTGTTTGCCATAGCCGACTCCGCCGTGGAGCAGGGCGGTCCTGCAACCGGTGTGTTTTCCGTAGTGCTCGAAGGACTCCGCGACCTGGTGGGCGAGTTCCCGGGTGGGTTCGAGCACGAGACACTGGGGTTTGCCGAGGGGCACGAATTTGCTGAGGATCGGGAGCGCGAAGGCGGCGGTTTTGCCGGTGCCGGTCTGGGAGGCGCCGATGACATCTCGGCCCTGCAGGATGAGAGGGATTCCCTGTTCCTGAATGGGAGTGGGAGTGGTGTAACCGGACTCTTCAATGGCCTGCAGGACCTGCTCGGAGAGCCCAAGCTCCGCAAATGGCATGGCGATTGGTAGAGGGGGGGGAGGG
>CAUZKZ010000378.1:0-5692 GCA_963580345.1 Verrucomicrobiia bacterium
TGAAGAACAAGTTCCACCGCTACAGGCTCAACCCGATCAACAAGACTTACATCTTTCTCTTCCGCCGGCACGAGATGGGTCACCTCGCCTACGAGATGGAGGACTTTAACGAGCTCATCGAGAGCCGGGAGAAACTCATCGCCAACTTGCGCGTTCCGCGCCCGCACCGCTACGAGGTGGAGAAGGCCGAGCCCTGGAAGGCCCCGCGCGAATACACCGACACTGACGATGTGCCCCCAAATGTTCCCGCTCCCGACGTGGCGGCGGAACGGAAGGCCCTGAAGGTGGCGGAGGGATTCCAGGTGAATCTTTTTGCCAGCAACCCGATGATCTTCAACCCGATCAACCTGAATTGGGACCGCCGGGGACGAGCGTGGGTGTCCACTTCTTCGACCTACCCTCACATCAAACCCGGGCGCTTCCCGAACGACCGGATTGTCATCCTGGAAGATACAAATCGCGACGGGGTGGCGGACAAATCGACCGTTTTTGCGGAGGGGCTGACCATCCCGCATTCCGTGATGCCGGTGAAGGGCGGAGCCTATGTTTGCAGCACGACCGAGGTCCTCTTCCTGGCGGACTCCGACGGGGATGATCGGGCCGACTCGAAGCTGGTGATGTTCTCCGGATTCGGAAACGCCGACGTGCACCACATGATTCACGGCCTGCGCTGGTCGCCGTGGGGAGATTTGTTTTTCATGCAGTCGGTCTACACCAACAGCTTCGTGGAGACCGCGCACGGACCGCGTCGGCTCAACGGCAGCGGGTTCTGGCGCTTCCGTCCGGAGATCGAGCGCCTCGACATTTATTCACGCGGGCTGGTGAATCCGTGGGGCCTGGCCTTTGACTTCTGGGGGCGGTCCTTTGGCACCGACGGGGCGGGATTCTACGGACCGAACGATGTTTTTCAGGGATCGGCATTCAACAGTGCGGTCGGGGTGCCCCGCATTTTGAGCGGGCTCATCCGGGGCCAGCCGAAAAATACCGGCGCGGAGTTCATGTCGGGCCGTCACATCCCTTCGCACTGGCAGGGCAGTCTCCTCGCCAACGACTTTCGCGGCAATCGGACCGTGCGCTACAAGCTAGAGGAGAGCGGCAGCGGCTTCAAAGCGATAGAAGCGGAGACCGTCTTGCATTCCAGCTACCGGGCCTTCCGCCCGGGCGACGTCAAGATGGGTCCGGACGGCGCGGTCTACGTGGTCGATTGGTACAATTCCATCATCGATCACGGCGAAGTCGATTTTTACCACCCGCAGCGCGACAAGTCGCACGGGCGCATCTGGCGAATTACCGCCGCCGATCGCGAACTGGTGAAGCATCCCGAGATCGCGGGTGCCACGCCGAGCGAGTTGTTAGACCATCTCAAGGCCCCGGAGCAGTACACTCGCACGCAGGCAAATCGCGAGCTGGTGCGGCGGGAGGTTCCCGCCGCGGCGATCGAGGCCTGGCTCGGCAAGCTCGATCCGAAGGATTCGAACTACAATCATCACCGGCTCGAGGCGCTATGGCTCTACATGGCCCGCAACGAGAAACCTGCCGAGTCTCTCACGCAATTGCTCAGCGTGTCGGATCCTCGCATTCGCGCCGCGGCAGCCGAGATGGCGGGCCGGACCGCGAAGGCGCTGGAAAATCTCGCGGTGGCGGTGGAGGACGGGCACCCGCGGGTGCGCCTCGAGGCTGTGTGCGCTCTGCGCGGAATCGGTTCGCTCTCGGCCGTAAACCTTGCGCTCCGGGCCCTCGACTACGAGGTGGATCAAAACCTCGATTTCGCGCTGGAGATGACGGTGCGCGACACGCGGAACCAGTGGCTGCCTGCCATGCAGGCCGGGAAGAAGGTCTTCGACGGAAAAGCCAATCGGCTGTCCTACGCACTGAAGAAGGTCAACGATCCGCGCGCCATCGAGGCGCTGGTCACGATCGTGAAGAGCTGCGAATTGAAGTCGAGCGACCTGGAGAATGCGGTGGCAACCGTCTCGGCGCTCGGGAAACCGGAGGAGCTGGCCGGGATGGTTGCGCTGGCGGAAAAAACACCCGGTCTTTTGGAAGCGGTGGTGAGGGGAGCGGAGTTCAATGAGGCCGTGCCGAAGGTGGGCGGGACGATGGTCTCCTTCCTCAGCTCCAAGGACGCCTCGGTGCGCACCGCCGCAGCGCGCCTGTGCGGAATCTGGAAGCTGAGCGGAACGAAAGAATGGCTTGCGAAGTGCGTGGCCGGCGCCGGCGGGACGGAGGAGCGGCTCGCCATGACGACCGCCTTGGCCAAGCTTGGCGCCGCGGACTCCCTGCAGGGACTTTGGGCCGCGGAAAAACCGGCCGCGGTGCGAGCCGCTGCAATTGCGGCGCATGCGGCCGTGAATCCGGAGAGTTCCGCTCGCGTGGCGGCCCAGGTATTGCGCGACCTCGCGGAGCCCGCTGACGACGTGATGGTGTTCGAAGCCTTCCTGGCGCGGGGCGAGGGACCGGCGCTGCTCGCCAAGGCACTGGCCGGCAGCAAGCTCCGGGAGTCGGTGGCGCTGGCAGGATCGCGAACCGCTTCGGCCTCGGGACGCCAGGTCCCGGAACTGCTGGCAGCCCTCAACGAGGCCGGTGGGCTCAAGCCCCTCGCGCCATCGCTTGCGCCATCCGAGCGACAGTCGCTCATCGCGGACGCCGAGAGCAAGGGATCCGCGGAGCGGGGACGCCAGGTCTATGAGCGCACCGCGATGGCCTGCACCACTTGTCACCTCGTGAATGGAAAAGGCGGCAAGCTGGGTCCCGACCTCAGCACGGTGGGCTCGTACATGACACCCGAGTCGATGCTCGAATCCCTCCTCAATCCCAGCACCGACATCAAGCAGGGGTACGAGACCGTGATCGTCACGAAGAAAGACCAGACTCTGGTGAGCGGACTCCTGCAGCGCAAGACCGACACCGCGGCCCTGGTGCGGGATCCGTCCGGCCAGGTGGTTTCCATCCCGTCCGGCGAGATCGCCAAGGTCGATACCAGCCCGGTGTCGTTGATGCCCCCGGGCCTGACCTCCACCCTGCGACGCGACGAACTGGTGGATCTGATGGCCTGCCTGACCTCGCTGGGGAAATAGGAGGGTCGATCCAGATCCCCGAGGGATCGGACTCCGCCGTTCCCGGGGTGTCGCCCCTCGCAAGGCTCGGTGCTCAGCCCCGCGCTACAGGTTGCGATCTCTCCGAGATCGGACCAACTCCCGACAAAGAGGGTTGCGGAGGCGGGTCGTCGCTGGAAAGATGCGGAGTGGACCGCCGAAGCGGCCTTGTCGACCGGCATCGAGGAACCGGAAACAAGATCATGAGCACTCCCAATACCAAGCCTTCTGCCTACGAGACCGAAGGATACTGCCTCTTCCGGGAGGTCCTGACTGCCGGCGAGATTTCGGCGTTGCGGGCCGATCTCGCCGAACTGATTCGCGACATGCCGGAGACCATGGTGGTTTACAAGGACGGCGAGCACAAGGAAGTGGCGGCCCGGCCGGAGTACCTGACCGAGCCGCACGCCAAGCAGGCCTGCTGGCTGGAGTTGTGCCGGCACCCGCGGGTCCTGGATGCGGTGGAGTCCGTGCTCGGTCCTGACTTGATTCTCATCATGTCCCACCTGATCGTGAAGCGGCCCGGGGACGGCCTTCCGGTGGCCTGGCACCAGGACAACACCTACTGGCACTCGGTGCAGGGAACCGAGGTCGGGACGGTGTGGCTCGCGATCGACGATGCCGACCTGGCGAACGGGTGCATGCAAGTCATTCCCTGCACGCATGACGGCTATCCCGAGATGGAAAAGGTCTCGACCGGCTCCGATGACCTGCTGGGCCTGACGGTGGAGGTGACCGACGAGATGGCGGCCGCCGCGGTTCCGCTCGAGATGGCGGCGGGCAGCATGTCAATCCACGATTCCTACGTCCTGCACGGGAGCGAACCGAACTACAGTAACAGGCGGCGGGCGGCCTACACCATGCGCTACGCCAACGCCCGCACCGTGACGGTCGACACAGGGGAGCACTGGGTGCCGGTCTACCTGGTGCGCGGGGAGGGTGGCGCCCATGCCGCGAACTACCTCGATCTGCGGCCAGGCCGGCCCGTGCCGGAAGGATTGGTGGCTTCGTAGATGGGAGCGGGCAGGCCGGGGGCTCGCCCTCCAAGAACGAGAACTGCCGATCGTTTCCTTCAGGGTCGGTGCCCTGGTGAACCTTCCGGTTTTTCGGGCTCCGGGACGGTTTGCTCGATGGTGGAGCCGAAAAAGATGGCGTTGAGATACGATTTGCTGGTTCCGGTCCAGAAGGCGCGGAAGTTGGGGTTGTCGGCGAAGGAGATCACGGCGCCCTTTTTCACTCTCTCCACCACCACGGCGGCGGAGTTTGAAATCTTCGCGAGGTTTTCCTGGTGAACGTATCCCGCCAGGAGCGGTTCCTTCTTGTAAAGCGCCACGGTGGTGTAGGGGTCTTTGCCGGGGCGCAGGATGAGGTTGCTGTTGCGGAACACGGCGTGCTCGCGGGAGGTGTAGCCGAAGCCGAGGGGGTGCGTGAGGTCGAGATCTGTGGCGAGGATGGCGCCCTTGGTGAGCTTGGAGTCGCGGTCGTGTTGGTGTTGGTCGTAGGGCAGACGCTTCAGGGGTTTTTCCACCCCGGCCTCCTCCAGGAGCGCGTCTTTTTCTTCCTCCTTTTTGGCGGCGTCCTCTTCTGTTTCGAACTTTGCGGAACTGAGTTTCTTCTCGGCGGCCCATTTCGCGGCGGTCTTGGTCGCGACGAGAATTCCGCCGTTCTCGATCCAGCGCCCGATGGCCGCGATGCGCTTCGCGCCGAGGTTGTACTTCCCGCCGACCATGAGGAGGTGGGTGAACTCGGCCAGATCGAGCGAGTCGAGATTGGAGAGGTCGGCGAGGGTCACCCGCGTGTCGTGGCGATGATCGAGGAGGTGCCACACCTCCCCGGCCTCGTAGGCATTCACGTCCTTGCCCACCAGCAGGAGCGGCACGGGCGGTTTGAGAGGCTGCATGCTGGGGCTCCCGAGGTCGTGTCCCTTGGGGGTGAGCCCGGTGGTGAGGGCGTGCACCGCGATGCCGTCTCTCGCGGCGATGGTGCGGACCACGCGGTGGACCGCATTGGGACGGGCCTCCTTTTGAATCCCAAGCGGAATGAGGACCGAACCGCGGTCGAGGTTCACCACCCCGGCGGCGGTGGGAGCGGAAAGCGGATTGGACGTCACCTTGGCGAGAATCTTCGCCTCGTGCAGGCGGTTCAGGGCCCGCGGAGCGAATTGGCCGTGCCACTCGAATGCGTAGGCAACCTTTGAGCTCGGGGGGCCCTTCAGGGAGGGGAAGCGCGGGGTGGTGACCGGCTTCCCGAGCGCTCCCTCCGGGATCTCCTTCAGCTCCGAGAAGGGAACACCCATCGCGAGAGGGAGGTTCCAGGCCGAGACGTCATAGAAGACGGTGTCTTCGAATTCGGTGCGCTTCTCAAAGAGAGACTTCAGAAGGCGGTACTGCGGCTGCCGGGCCGGAACGACCCAGGCCGAGCCCGGTTGAAAGCCGTCGAGGGCGGCGGCGAGGGGATGAACTGCGATGCGGTGGCGGCGGAGAAGCTCGAGGAGCCGGAAGTTGCCGACGGGATCCTTCCCTCCCCCGAAGACGTACCCGCGGAGCGGGTCCTCCTCGGCCAGTTTCAGGGCGGACTGGTAGAATTCGCGCTGGTGT